>NZ_JBRJGU010000005.1:0-308686 GCF_053628655.1 Porphyrobacter sp. MBR-49 | reverse complement strand
CAGCCATCCAAAGCCCTTCGTCTGGAAGGCGGACCCCGACGAAATCATCGCCGCACGTAACCGGGGGTTCCAAACGTTGGAGTCAATCCACTAGATACTCGATAATCGCGGCTCTGCCTTCGTCGGGCGGGAGAGGGTTGAACGGAATCGTTTCGCCCTGCATCTCATGGGTTTCATGGCTGTTAACGGCGTTGCGCTGAAGAATGATGGCGCTAACGGCATTCAACACACCGAGCTGATGGGCGAAACTCTCGTCTTTCCCAGCGCGTCGCGCATAAGCGAAGCCAGTATCATAGGAATCACCGGCAGCCTCACGAAGCATCGCCTCGGCTTTAACCTTCGTTTCCCGCTGCAGTTCTGAAATCTGCCGTCGTTCTTCGCGCGTGGACTGGCGAACTGTTGGCGCACCTTTTCCCATAAAAAAGAAAAATAATACAATGCCTACAGCTACTGCAATCACCAGCCAAATCATAACATACCCCAGTCAACCACAGTGATAACTTTTGCTACCCTCAGCAACAAAAACACCAATCGGGAGGAAGAAAAGAGGTAGTGAATCTCTTCAATAGACCCTGAGCCAAGAGCAGTTTAATCCGCCCGCTGCGCCAGCCATTCCTCTAGCCACTTGATCGAATAGTCGCCGTTCAGCACATCATCCTGCCGCAGCAATTCCTGATGCAGTGGGATGTTGGTTTTCACCCCTTCGACCACCATTTCTTCGAGCGCGCGGCGCAGGCGCATGATGCAGCCTTCGCGGGTGCGGCCATAGACGATCAGCTTGGCGATCATGCTGTCGTAATAGGGCGGGATCCGGTATCCGGCGTAAAGCCCTGAATCCACGCGCACATGCATCCCGCCAGCCGCGTGATAATGGCTGACAAGGCCGGGCGAGGGGGCAAAGTTGAAGGGGTCTTCGGCGTTGATCCGGCATTCAATCGCGTGACCATTGAACTCCAGCTCATCCTGCGTCACCGACAGCGGACGCCCTTCGGCCACGCGGATCTGTTCGCGCACCAGATCAACCCCGGTAATCGCCTCGGTAACGGGGTGTTCGACCTGCAGGCGGGTGTTCATTTCGATGAAGTAGAACTCGCCGCCTTCCCACAGGAATTCGATCGTGCCCGCGCCGCGATAGGCCATGTCGCGCATCGCTTTGGAGCAGACTTCGCCGATCCGCGCGCGTTCCTCGGCGGAAATCACGGGGGAGGGCGCTTCTTCCAGCACCTTCTGGTGGCGGCGTTGCAGCGAGCAATCGCGCTCCCCCAGATGGATCGCGTTGCCTTGCCCATCGCCGAATACCTGGAATTCGATATGGCGCGGATTGCCGAGGTATTTTTCGATATAGACCGTAGCATCACCGAACGCGGCCTTCGCCTCGCTGCCGGCCTGCTGCATCAGGGTTTCGAGCTTTTCCTCGCTCTCGCACACCTTCATCCCGCGACCGCCGCCGCCGCTGGCGGCCTTGATGATCACGGGATAGCCCACGTCCTTGGCAATCCGCCGCGCTTCGTCAAAATCCGACACCGCGCCGTCCGAACCCGGCACCAGCGGCAGGCCCAATGCGCCCGCGGTTCGCTTGGCTTCGACCTTGTCGCCCATGGTGCGGATATGTTCGGGCTTGGGGCCGATCCAGATGATGTCGTGCGCTTCGACGATTTCGGCGAACTTGGCGTTTTCCGACAGGAAGCCGTAGCCGGGGTGGATCGCATCGCATTGCGCAACCTCGGCCGCCGAGATGATGTTGGCGATGTTGAGATAGCTGTCGGTCGCAGCGGGCGGGCCGATGCACACCGCGTGATCGGCCAGCCGGACGTGCATCGCATCAGCATCGGCGGTGGAGTGCACCGCCACCGTTTCGATCCCCATTTCATGCGCCGCGCGGTGGATGCGCAGCGCAATTTCGCCGCGATTGGCGATCAGGATACGCTTGATTGCCATGATCTTACGCGATCACGACAAGCGGCTGGTCAAATTCGACCGGCTGGGCATTTTCAACAAGAACCGCGGTGACGGTGCCTGATCGGGGCGCGGTGATCGGGTTCATCACCTTCATCGCCTCGACGATCAGCAGCGTGTCGCCTTGCTTTACCGCCTTGCCCACCGCCACATAGGGCGCTGCGCCCGGTTCGGGTGTGAGATAGCAGGTGCCGACCATCGGCGATTTGACCGCATCGGTCATGTCCGGCCCGGCAGCAGGCTCTGGCGCAGTCGGCGCAGCGGCCACCGGCGCAGCCGCCAGCGGTGCAGGCGCAGCCGCGTGAACCGGCGCTGCGACACCTCCACGCGACACGCGAATCTTGCGGTCGTCATCCTCAACCTCGATTTCGGTGAGGCCGGTTTCGTTGAGCAGTTCAGCGAGCTCGCGCACCAGCGCGGTATCGATGTTCATGCCAACTTTACGCCCGTTCGACTTGCCGCCTTGGCCCCCGTCGTTTGCCATGTATGTCCCTTGTTATGTGTAACGCCCGTGAAGCGCAGGGGACTATTGCCGCGAATTGCGGCTGGCAAGTGGCAAGGGGATATTTTGTGAAAGTCTGATGACTGGTCAAACGGTGCCGGCCGCCACGGCTTCGAGCGCAATGCGATACGAATCGGCCCCGTGTCCCTCAACCGTCATCGCGGCGGCCATGCCGACATAGGACAGGTGGCGGAACGGCTCGCGGGTCTTGGGATCGGAGAGGTGGACTTCGATCACCGGCGTGCGGATCGCCTTGATCGCGTCGAGCAGCGCCACGGACGTATGGGTATAGGCCGCCGCATTGAGCAACACCGCGCGCGCGCCTTCCGCCTGCGCCTCGTGCAGCCAATCGACCAGCATCCCTTCGTGATTGGTCTGGCGCATCTCGATTTCGAGGCCCAATTCGCGGGCGCGGTCTTCGAGCATCCCGGCGATATCATCGAGCGTCGTGGTGCCATAAATCTCCGGCTCGCGCGTGCCGAGGAGATTGAGGTTGGGGCCGTTGAGGACGAAGACGAGGTTAGTCATGGAGAGGGTTTAGCGGGTTGTTCAAGCGACGCAAAGATGGTCTCTACCGATCAACGCCCTTGACCTTCCCCCACTGGCGCGCTGCGGTGTAGCCGAGATACCCGGTGCCAAACAGCGCATAAAGCGGTTCGGGCAACCCATTCAGATAGGCGTTCATCCCCGCGGCAATATCGCTCGCCGCCGACGGGTGGAACGCGCTTAGCACGCCCATCGGCAGCGCGGTGAGCAGCAGGATATACATCACATAGAGAAAGCTCGGGCGGGCGCGGCTGGTCCAGGGGTCTTTGGAATTGGCCTCGGCCACAATCGCCTGCAATTGCGCCTCGATCATGCGCATTTCCTGCGTGCCTTCAAGCGCGATCAGTTCGAGCTTGGCCTTGGTCTGCGCTTCCTTGTCGGGAATAATCTTGTCGATGATCGAGGAAATCGGGCCGATCAGCAGGTCGAGTAGGGCCATGATATGCGCTCCAGTGAATGAGTCGCATGAAAATGGCCAAATAGGTTAAAGTAGGAAAGGCAATTAACCGATTACTCGCCAGCTTCGGCCAGCAGCCGCTGCGCCAGCGCCAGATGCGGGCGATCAAGCATCGCGCCGTCCATCGCCACCACGCCCGCGCCGGGATGATCGGCAAAGGCTTGCACCACCGCGCGGGCATGGGCGAGTTCGTCCGCGCTCGGGGTGAAGGCAGCGTTGATCGGATCGACCTGCGCCGGGTGGATCGCCAGCATCCCGCGAAACCCTGCCGTGCGCACGCCGCGCGCGCGCCGCTCCAGCGCTGCAAGATCGCGGAATTCGGGCTGCACGGTTTCGATCGGTGCCACGCCCGCTGCCGATGCGCCGATCAGGCACAGGCTTCGCGCCATCTCGTAAGTATGGGCATATTCGCCGTCAGCCCCGCGCTGCGCGCGCGCGCCCAAGGCTGAGGATAAATCCTCCGCCCCCCAACTCATCGCCGCCAGCCGCGCCTTGCCCGGGTAGTCGCCCGCATAATCCCCGGTGCGGAACATCGCCGCCGCCGTCTCCGTCACCAGTGCGGCGATCAGCGTGCCGCCCTGCGGGATGCCGTGTGCGGCCTCCAATGCGGTGAGATAGTGGTGCAACTGGGTGATATCACCCGCGCCTTCGGCCTTGGGCAGGAACACTCCGCCGGGCTGCGCTGGGATGATTGCCGCCAGATCAGCGATGCAATCGGCGGTGCTGATCGGATTGATCCGCACCCACAGCCGCGCGCGATTATCCGATCCGCCGATCTGCTCGGCCACCATCACCCGCGCGGCGGGCTTGTTTTCGGGCGACACCGAATCTTCAAGATCAAGCAGCGCGATATCGGCGTTGCTCGCCGCTGCCTTGGCCATCTTTTTCTCGCTATCGCCGGGCGCGAACAGCCATGACCGCATCTTGGGCAGCGCGGGACGGGTAGCGGTGTGGGCCATGGGACAATCCTCTTGTTGCAGCACGCTTACGAAGCGCACCGCCTAAGAACAAGACCGCTGTGTGGTTGGGGCTACCGGACAATGGCGCAATCATTCCGCGCGCCGGGCAGTTTGCGCGGGGGCCGATTCAGCCGCGCACCCTTGCACAACGCAGGAATAAGCAAGTGGGCAGACTTTGCCGCCCGCTCAGGGTGTTGGTTTTGTTTGAAAAACCACTGGTCGGGACGAGAGGATTCGAACCTCCGACCCCCACACCCCCAGTGTGATGCGCTACCAGGCTGCGCTACGTCCCGTTCCAGTGGAGCGGGGCCTATAGGGCGCGAGTTTGGGGCTGGCAAGCGGGTTTGCCACCTTGTAACCGTGTTGCGTCCATGCACCGTTCTTGCCCCCTTCCGATTGCGGGGTGCTTGCATTGCTGCTAGGCGCGCCCACTTGGATGCAGGGTCAAGCCGAACCATCGCGCTTCAGAGTGCGGAAAGGGGTGGCCTTGCACGTGTTTAACAGGTTTCTGACGGGCTTTATCGCATGACCTTAGATTTTCTTGCCGCCGCCGCTGGTGCAGGCGCTGCCGGGCCTCCTTCGTGGATGAGCTTTCTTCCGATCGTCGGCATGATCGCGATCTTCTGGTTCCTGATCATCCGCCCGCAGATGAAGCGGCAGAAAGAACATCAGACCAAGATCGCTGCGGTCAAGAAAGGCGATCAGGTCGTCACCGCCGGGGGACTGGTGGGCAAGGTGGTGAAGGTTGACGATACCTATGTCGAACTGGAACTGGGCACCAATGTCCGCGTCAAGGCGGTCAAGGCCACCATCGGCGACATCATCCCGCCGGGCGGCACGCCGGCCAATGACTGATCCGATCGCGGGTCGATCTTCTCCTGTGCGTGTGAAAGCCTGACGCAATGCTTGATTTTCCCCTTTGGAAAAAGCTCTGGCTGTGGGGCCTGACATTGGCCGCTGCGGTGCTGGCGCTGCCATCGCTGTTCAATGTGTCGGGGCTGGACTGGCCATCGGCGTTGCCGAATCCGCAGGTCAATCTCGGGCTTGATCTTGCCGGTGGGTCGCACCTGCTGCTTGAAGCGAGAGCGGCAGATGTGCGCGTCCAGCGGCTTGAAAACATGGAAGAAAACGTCCGCCAGCTGATGCGCAATGCCAAGCCGCGCATTCGCATCGGTGACGTGTCGACGGGCGAGGGACGGATGTCCTTCATGCTCGAAAGCCCCGCCGATATTGATCGTGCGCGCGGGCTGATCGAACCGTTGATGCAGGGCGTGAACCTGACTCGGGAATGGGATCTGTCGGTGGTTGACGGGCAGCGCATCGTGCTTGCGCCGACCTCGGCCGGGATCGATACCGCGCTGGATGACGCGATGGAAAGCGCTACCGAAGTGGTGCGCCGCCGGATCGACGAACTCGGCACGCGCGAGCCGACCATCATTCGGCAGGGCGATACCCGGATCGTGGTGCAGGTTCCGGGTCTGGAAGACCCCGAAGCGCTCAAGAACCTGCTCGGCCAGACCGCGCAGCTCGAATTCAAGATGGTGGATCTCAACGCCTTGCCGGAAAATGTGCAGGCCGGTGTCGCGCCTGCGGGTAGCGAGATTTTCCCCTATGCACCCGGCACCTCGCAGGCAGGCCAGTTTGAGGCGGTGCGGCGATTGGGCGGCATTCGCGGGGACAGCCTGACCGGCGCGCAGGCCGGGGTTGATCCGACCAGCAATCAGAACGTCGTCAACATTACCTTCGATGCTCAGGGCGGAGCGAAATTTGCCAAGCTGACCACGGAGAATGTCGGCAAGCCATTCGCGATCATCCTTGATGGGCAGGTGCTATCCGCCCCCAACATCAATGAACCGATCATCGGCGGACGCGCGCAGATTTCGGGAAGCTTCACCCCGGAAAGCGCGAACAACCTGGCGATTTCGTTGCGGTCAGGCGCGCTGCCGGTGCCGCTGACGGTGGTGGAAGAACGCACCGTCGGGCCAGACCTTGGCGCGGATTCGATCCGTCGCGGGCTGCTCGCCATGGCGGTCGGCAGTATCGCGGTGATTGTGTTGATGGTGGCAAGCTATGGCCGCTTCGGCATCTATTCGACCATCGCGCTGACGTTCAACGTGTTGATGCTGCTTGGCATCATGGCGCTCGGCAACTTCACGCTAACCCTGCCGGGGATCGCGGGCTTTGTCATCACCATCGGCGCCGCGGTGGATGCCAACGTGCTGATCAACGAACGCATCCGAGAGGAGCGCGCGCGTGGCCGCAAGGTGATTGCCGCAGTCGAAACCGGCTATAAAGAGGCCAGCCGCGCGATCTGGGACGCCAATATCACCAACTTCATCGCCGGTGTGGCGTTGTTCGCGTTCGGCTCTGGCCCGGTCAAAGGCTTTGCCGTCGTGTTGGTGGTTGGTCTGTTCACCTCGGTGTTCACCAGCATGGTTCTGACCCGCATGTGGGTCGCCGGATGGCTGCGCAAAGCGCGCCCCGCTGACATTCATATCTGAGGAGCGAGCGACCGATGAAACTGCTCAAGCTGGTTCCCGACAATACCAACATCAAATTCCTGAAACTGCGCGTCCCGTTCTTTGTGGTCAGCATTGTGCTGATCGTCGGAAGCTGGGCGGCGGTGCTGGTCAATGGACTCAATTTCGGGGTCGATTTCGCCGGCGGTCAGGAAGTCCGCATAACCTTTGAGGAACGCGAGGTCGCGCCGATCCCGTCCCTGCGTGAGCTGGTGGGCGGGCTGGGTTATGGCGAACCGGTGGTGCAGGAGTTTGGCGGGCCCAACGCGGTGTCGATCCGGGTTGCGCTGCCTGAAGGGGCAGAGGACACGCCCGGCGCTGCCACCGCCATTGGCGGCGAAGTGATTGCTGCCATCGCCGCGCAATATCCCGACGCGCGCACCGACGGTAACGATACCGTGTCGGGCAAGGTCGCGGGCGAGTTCCGCAATTCGGCGATCCTTGCGCTGCTGGCGGCGATGGGACTGGTGTCGGTCTATATCTGGGTAAGGTTCGAATGGCAGTTCGGCGTGGGCGCAATGTTCGCGCTGGTGCATGACGTATCGGTGACGCTGGGCCTGTTTGCTTTGACGCAGATGGAGTTCAGCCTGCAGATCGTCGCCGCGATCCTTGCGATCATCGGCTATTCATTGAACGACACCATCGTGGTTTATGACCGTATCCGCGAAAACCTGAAGAAATATCGCAAGATGCCGCTGCCCGAACTGCTCGATCTATCGGTCAATGAAACGCTGGCGCGCACGATTATGACTTCGCTGACGCTGTTCGTGGCGTTGATACCGCTGCTGATCTTCGGCCCGCCAAGCCTGTTCGGCATGGTCGCGGCGATCACGGCGGGCCTGTTCATCGGCACCTATTCGAGCGTCTATATGGCTGGCCCACTGCTGATCTGGATGGGTGTGACATCGAACAGCTTTGTCCCTCAGGAAAGTGCGATTGACCGGCAGGAAAAAATCGTCCGCGGGGAAGTCTGAAGGGCAAGCGTTTCAGGCCGCCCCTGTCAGCCTTTCGTAATGCGCGGCCAGCGCGGCGGCGTTGGCTTCCCAGCTGAAACCTTCCGTCAACGCGGCCACCGCTTCGCGCGCGGGAGGGTTGTTCAAAACCGCGTTGATCCCCGCCGCCACGGCTTCGGGATTGCGCGCCACCAGCCGCCCTGCGGTGTCGCAGGTGATCAACTCACGCGCGCCGCCGACATCGCAGGTGACGACCGGGGTGCCGCAGGCCAGCGCCTCGACCCATGCATTGGCCAAGCCCTCGCTTACCGTCGGCAACACCATCACGTCCGCCGCCGACAGGACCAGCGGCATCAGATCATGGTCGATCGAACCGGCAAAATGAACGCGATCTGCCACGCCTTCGCTGATCGCCAGCGCGCGCAGGCGGGCCTCATCCTCGCCCTTGCCGATCAACACCAGCCGCGCGCCGGGGATGTCACGCAGCGCCGCAATCGCGATTGCCTGACCTTTGCGCTCGATCAGCGCGCCGACGCAGGCCAGCAGCGGGGCATTATCGGGCATGGCAAAGCCGGTCTCACGCGAAAGCTGGCTGCGCAACTGGGTGTGGCCCAGCGGACGAAAACGGTCACGATCAAGCCCGGTGTAATGCAGCGTGATCTTGCCTGCATCCATGCCCATCGCCGCCATATAACCGGCAATATCGCGGCTGACAGCGAGCAGCCCGGTGGCAGCGCGCGCGGCGGTCAGCATTTGCTGGCGGGCAAAATCCTGACTTCCCCAGAAACTGATATCGCTACCGCGCGCCTTGATCGACAGGGGCAGACCAGTTGCCTGTGCGATGTCCGCAGCGGCGGGGCCATCGGGGAAGAAGAACTGCGCGTCGATCACGTCAATCGGCGTTGCGGCACGGACTTGCTGGACCAAAGGCAGCGCCGCGCGGGCGATGGCAGCGGCGTTGCGGCGCGCGCCGATGCGCGGGATCAGCGTGAAATGCGGGCGGTGAATGGTAACGCCATTTTCGACGCTCACCGGGGCAAGTTCCGCCAGCGGGCGGTAGCGCCCCAGCGCCAGCGGGGGGAGGCCGATCGGATTGACCACCGTCACCCGCCAATCGCCGCGCTTGGCCAGTGCCTCCAATGACCGCGCAACAAACGTCCCGAACTGCGGATTGACCGCGTTGGGATAGAGCGTGGACAGGGCGAGAACGTGCTTCATCAGGCACGGCTTTACCACGCGCGGGTTAAAGCGGCCTGACCAGCATGATCGCAGTTGCAATCCACGCCGGATTATCGACCACCACCTGTTTCTGCCCCGCGCCCGGCGGCAGCAAGCCGATCATCGTGCCGCGCCGATCGATCAGCCGCCCGAAAGCAAACCGACCGCCGGGCCGGGGGACAAGGCAATCGCGGTTCATGGCGCGGGTTAGGGCAGCGGGTGCGGCGTCGGGATTGAACGGCTGGAGCCAGATCAGATCGCCGGGGCGATATTCGCCGACGCTTTGAGTCACGGTGAGCACCATCGGCGCGGGCGCATCGGGATCGGTGGCAAGATCGCTCGGCAACACGGCATCGCGCGCGGTGGTCAAAGCCTCTGGCCCCGCAGCGGTAAGTTCGGCAACGATCCGGGCGGGATCGGCACTGTCCGCGCGCATCAGGCTGGCCGGATCAACCCCGAGCGCGGCGGCAATGCGGTTCATCCAGTTGAGCGAAAGGCTGCGCATCCCGGTTTCAAGCCGCCCGATGGTCTGTGCGGTGGTTGGCGGATTACAGGCGGCCGCCAGATCGGCGAGCGTCAGGCCCTTGGCTTTGCGGAGGTCTCTGATGCGGTTGGTCATGGCGTGCCCTATCATTTAACCGGATTGGTTTGTTCTTTCCTACAGACACGCCGCCTTGGCAAGCCGCAATCCGTCATTCAACGGAAGGAATTGCCATGAAACGCGAACTGGTCGAACGTGAACTCACGCCCGAAGGCCCCAGCCGGGGGCAGGGCATCAAGGGCCTCCGGCCTTCGCGCACAGTCACCGTCAATCTCGCTGAATCCCCGCTGGCATGGCTGCACGCGCGCGGGCATTTGTCCGATCAGTTGCGCGACGCAGGTGAGGCGCTGCGGGCTGATTACGAACGCGCGCAGCTTTCTGCCAGCATCACCATGCGCTGGGATGTGGTGCGGGTGAAATCGACTGGGGATCGCGGCCTCTCCTCCAACGAACGCCAGATCGCCGCGCGCCAGCGGTTTGATGGTGCAATCCGCGCGGCGGGCAGAGGCTTGGAGGACATCCTGTGGCGCGTGGTGTGCGCGGGCGAGGCGCTGCCCGAGGCTGAAAAGAGCCTTGGTTGGCCAACAAGAAGCGGCAAACTGGTGCTCAAAATTGCGCTGGAGCGGGTGGCGGATTATTATCGCATTACCTGAAAGCGCGCGCGGTCAGCCTTCGATCTGTTCTGCCAGCAGCAGCCAGCGTTCTTCCGCCGCATCGCGTTCTGCCCGCGCGTTGGCTATGCCTTGACTGATGGTTGCGAACCTTTGGGGATCCTTTGAGTAGAGTTCGGGGTCGCCTAAAAGCGCCTCTCCTCGTGCTATTGCTGTTTCCAATTCTTCGATCCGGGCTGGCAGGATCTCGTAATCGCGCTGATCCTTGTAGGAGATTTTGGGCGGCGCGGCGGGCTTGCCTGTTGTGGGTGTGCTAGCCCCGTCCAGGTGGCCTCTAGGTTGCGCTTGACGGGTGTTAGACCCCGCCTTGGTCGGCGTTGACGGCTGCTTGCGCTTCGCCTCCCAATCAGCATAACCGCCTGCAATAATGTCCACCTTGCCCGTTCCGTCGAGGCCAAGCGTCACCGTCACCGTGCGGTCGAGAAAATCGCGGTCGTGGCTGACGATCAGCACGGTGCCATCGAAATCGGCGATCACTTCCTGAAGCAAATCAAGCGTTTCGAGGTCAAGATCATTGGTCGGTTCGTCCAGCACCAACAGGTTGGCGGTGCGGGCAAATTCGCGCGCCAGCAGCAGGCGGGAACGCTCGCCTCCGGACAGAATGCCGACTTTGGTATCGACAAGGCCAGGATCGAACAGAAAATCCTTGAGATAGGCCTGAACGTGCTTGCGCACCCCGCGCACATCGATCCAGTCGCCGCCCTCCGCCAGAATCTGACGCACCGTGGCACCCGGTTCGAGCAGCTTCCTCTGCTGATCGATCATCACGCCAGATAAAGTGCGCGCGTGAGTAACGCTGCCGCTATCGGGCTCCAGTTCTTTGGTGAGCATTTTCAGTAATGTAGTCTTGCCCGCGCCGTTGGCACCGACGATCCCGATGCGATCGCCGTTCTGGATGCGCAGGCTGAACGGCTTGATGATCGGGTGGTCATCATAGGTCTTGGAAATGCCCTCCGCCACGATCACCGACTTCGATTTGAAGTCGTCATCGCTGGAAAGCTTGAGCTTGGCCGTGCCCGCGCCCGAAATCATCGATGCCCGCGCTGCGCGCATCTGGAACAGCTTTTCCAGCCGCCCCTGATTGCGCTTGCGCCGCGCGGTGACGCCGCGTTCGAGCCAGTGCGCCTCAATCTTCAGTTTGGCGTCCATCCGCTCGGCCGCGCGGGCCTCCTCGGCATAGACCTGTTCTTCCCACGCCTCATACCCGCCAAAGCCGATGTCCTTGCGCCGCAGAGTCCCGCGGTCGAGCCACAGGGTGGCGCGCGTCAGGCGGGTAAGGAAGGTGCGATCATGGCTGATGGTGATGAACGCCCCGCGATAGCGGGTCAGCCAGTCCTCCAGCCAGTCAATCGCAGTAAGATCAAGGTGGTTGGTCGGTTCGTCCAGCAGCAGCAGATCGGGGTCTTGCGCCAGCGCGCGGGCGATCGCGGCACGCCGCCGTTCACCGCCGCTGGCGGTTGCCGAAAGCTGGCCCATATCAATCCCGATTTGGCCTGCAATCGCCTCAACTTCATGCACCGCCGGGGCATCATCGCCGCCCAGCGCAAAGTCCATCAGCGTGCCGGTGCCGGAAAAATCGGGTTCCTGTTCAAGGAATACGATCCGCGCACCCGGTTTAACCCGGCGCTGCCCGCGATCAGGTTCGATCCGCCCGGTAATCAACCGCAGCAGCGTGGTCTTGCCCACGCCATTACGGCCGATCAGCGCCAGACGGTCTCCGGGCAAAACGTGTAGATCAATCGGAGCCGAACCGCTGGTTGGCGACGGCCCGCCAAACAGCCAGCGTGCGCCCTGTTGCAGGGCAAGCCCTTCGAGCGAGAGGATAGGAGGTTGGGCCATGTGCGGCGGCACCTAGGGGCTTGCGGCTCGCGCGACAAGCCTGCGTCAAGCGGCGGTTCAGTCTTGCGAAAGCTCACCCGCTGCAATGGCGGCGCTTTGTTAAGGAGCCGACCTATGATCCGTCCCGCCATTGCCCTGCTGGCCGCCAGTGCGCTTGCGCTTCCGGTGCAGACCCTTGCCGCCGCCGAAATCGCAATCAGCGCCGATGGCCCGGTGGTCGAACTCAACGTGTTCGAGAGCGTGTCGGTCGCGCCCGACATTGCCACTATCGGCGCGGGCGTGACCAGCGAAGCACCGACCGCGACCGAAGCGCTGAGGCAGAATTCAGCAGAGATGCAAAAGGTGATTGCGCGGATCAAGGCGCTGGGCGTGGCGGACAAGGATATCCAGACCACCGGCATCAACCTGAACGCGATGTATGATTACAATCAGGAAGAGCGGCGTCAGGTATTCCGCGGTTATCAGGCGTCGAACCGGGTGAGTGTAATCCTGCGCAAGATCGACGATGCGGGGAAGGTGCTTGATGCGCTGGTTGCGGCAGGCGCAACCGATCTTAACGGCCCCAGTTTCTCAATCGAGAATGACGAAGCCGCCAAGGACACCGCCCGCAAGCGCGCAATTGAACGCGCGCAGGCTCGGGTGCAGGCATATGCTGAACTGTTCGGCTATGACGGCGCGAAAGTGCTGGCGATTGCTGAAAGCATCGAAGGGCGGGGGGCGATGCCCGAAGTGGCGATGATGCGCGTCAGTGCCGACATGGCCGCTGCCGCGCCGCCGGTGCAGCCAGGGATGGTATCCACCGGGATCAGCATCACCATCAAGTACGAGTTGGTGAAGGATTCAGCCGCTGTGTCCCAGCGATAACTCATTCACGGCTTGTTCAATGGGCGCGGCCTAGGCATGGCCTTGTCATGAAATCCATCCAATCCTTGTTTGCAGGTTGCATCGCAGCGCTCGCGTTGGTGGCTATCAGCACGCCAGCGTCGGCGCAGGATCAGTCGCGCGGCGATCAGGGTGAGGCCCGGCGCGAAACGCGCGCTGGCACGCAATTGCCCCTGCGCGAAATCGAACGGCGCATCCTGCCCCAGATGCAGGGCAGCGAATATCTTGGCCCCGCGTATGATTCCACGGCGCGTGCCTACAGGCTCAAATTCATCCGCGATGGCCGGGTGACCTATGTCGATGTTGATGCCCGAACGGGGCGGATCATCGGTCGTTCGCGCTGATCGGCTGACCGCTATGCGCGATCATCGGGGGAAAGCGTCAGCTTTGGGGCATGGCCCTTGCTTGACGCGTTGTTTTCGAAAGCGCACGACCCAGCCAATAACAATGCAGGAAAATGGTGGATTATGCGCATTCTGATCGTCGAAGACGAACCGACCCTCGGCGCGCAGCTCAAATCGACGCTGGAACAGCAGGGCTATGCCGTCGATCTGTCTGCCGATGGTGAAGACGGGCACTTCATGGGCTCGACCGAGGATTATGACGCGGTGGTGCTCGATCTCGGCCTGCCCGAAATTGACGGGCTGACCGTGCTCGGCATGTGGCGGCGCGAGGGGCGCACCTTCCCGGTGCTGGTGCTGACTGCGCGCGATAGCTGGAGCGACAAGGTCGCCGGGCTTGATGCAGGCGCGGATGATTACCTTGCCAAGCCATTCCAGACCGAGGAACTGATTGCCCGCCTGCGCGCGCTGATCCGCCGTGCTTCGGGCAACACCTCGTCCGAATTGACCGCAGGCGATGTGCGGCTGGACACGCGCTCGGGCCGGGTAACGCTGAGCGGTGAGCCGGTCAAACTGACCGCGCAGGAATACAAACTGCTGTCCTATCTGATGCATCACAAGGGCAAGGTGGTGAGCCGCACCGAACTGATCGAACATATCTACGATCAGGATTTTGACCGGGATTCGAACACCATCGAAGTGTTTGTCACCCGTATCCGCAAAAAACTTGGCGCAGACGTGATAACGACCATCCGTGGCCTTGGTTACAGCCTCGACGACCCCGCCGACGCACCGCGCGCCTGAGGCGCCGGGCACGGGCGGCGACGCGCAAACGGCCTTGCCTGAAGGTGGGGCTGTCGCTGTGCCGGACGGCGTGACCGGGCCGCCAAGTACTACCCCGCTCGCCAGCCTCGCGCGGCGGATGGGGCTTATCGCGGCGGGCTGGATCTTTGTGCTGCTGCTGGTCGGCGGCGTTGCGCTCGAACGGATGCTGACCACCCAGGTCGAATCCAATTTCGACGAACAGCTTGAATATATTCTCACCGCGATGATCGCCTCGGCAGAGATCGATCCCTTCGGTGAAGTCTGGTTCTATCGCACGCTGGGCGACCAGCGCTTCCTTGAACCGGGCAGCGGGCTGTATTGGCAGATCAGCGGCGGCGAATACGAACCGATCGCATCGCGCAGTCTGTGGGATCGCACGCTCAAGCTGCAGGGCGCCATTGGCGAGGGCGGGCATTTCGATAGCGAAGCCCATTTCCATAATTCAGACCAGTTCGCCGGTGAGCCGCTGCGAATTGCCGAACGCACCGTGATCCTGCCCGGCAGCGAAACCCGCTGGACGTTTGCCGTGGCCAGCGCGACTGAGCAGATGGACACGCAGGTCGGGCGTGTGCGGCTGATCCTGATCTGGAGCTTTGCGGTGCTGGGGTTGGGACTGCTGGTGATGGCGACGCTACAGATCCGTTACGGCCTATCACCGCTCAGGCGGGTGCGTGCGGCAATCCAGAACCTGCGCACTACCGGCGCGAACCGGATAACCGAACCACTCCCACTGGAAGTGCAGCCGCTGGTAGATGAGCTCAACGCGCTGATCGAACATTCCGAAAAACAGGCCGAGGAAGCGCGCCGCCATGCGGGCAATCTCGCGCACGCGCTCAAGACGCCGTTGACGGTGCTGACCAACGCGGCCACCGCGCGCGCGCCTGATCTGGGCGAGGCGGTGATGCGGGAAACGCGCACGATGCAGCGCCATGTCGATCATCATCTTGCCCGCGCGCGCGCTGTCGGCCGCCGCGCTGTCGGCCATGCCAAAACCAATGTGATGGGCTGCGCCGAGGCTGTGCGCCGTGCGGTTGAGCGGCTTCACCCGGATGGCCGCCTTGATATTGCAGGGAGCCGTTCGGCCACTGTCGCGCTCGAACGGCAGGACCTGGATGAACTGCTCGGCAATCTGATCGAAAACGCCGCGAAATATGGCGGCGGCAGCGTATTTGTGACTATCGATCCCGACGAGGACGAGGCTCCGCGCGATCCGAAGCAGTGCCTGATCTGGGTGGAGGATGACGGGCCAGGCATTCCGGAGGCTGAACGTATCCGCATCTTTGATCGCGGGGTGCGGCTTGATACGGACAAGCCCGGCACCGGGCTGGGCCTGGCAATCGTGCGCGATGTCGCGGAAATCTACGGCGGCAGCGTCAGGCTGGGCACGAGCGAGGATCTGGGCGGTCTGCTGGTCGAATTGCGCCTGCCGCGCGCCGATTGAAGCGGGCGCGAAGGGTTTGCGCAAGCTTGACGTTATACCCTCAGCCAGACGACGAATATCACAAGCAACCGGGGCCATTTGCGCGCAGTCATGAACGCCAGCGGTGAGCCATCCTCCAGTGCCAGACCGCTCGCTGATTCCGGCTCTGACGCGGCATTGGCGGCACGGTTGGCGGCGCGCGATCCGGGCGCGCTGCGTGAGGCCATCGTGCTCTACGCCAGCACGCTGCAACGCATCGCCTTTCGCATGACTGGCGATGCCCATGAGGCCGAGGATCTGGTGCAGGAAGCCATGCTGCGATTGTGGGATCAGGCCCCGAAAATTGCCGCGCGCCATCCGGTCGGGAGCCAGGCTGCGGCGGCTTTGCGGCTGGGTGGCTGGCTCAACCGCGTGGTGACCAATCTCGCGATTGACCGCCTGCGACGCGCGCGGCGGATGTCTGCTGGCGAGGTGCCGGATAGCGAGGATGACGCACCCCGCGCCGATGCGCTGATCGAGGCGGGCGCGCGTGATCGCTCCGCCCGAGCGCTGATCGCCGCGCTGCCCGAACGCCAGCGTGCCGCGATCGTGCTGACCTATTATGAGGATCTGTCCAATGCCGCTGCCGCCGATGCGCTCGACATGAATATCAAGGCGTTTGAATCGTTGCTGCTGCGCGCGCGCACTGCCTTGCGCAAGGCCTATGCAGCTTTCGGGGAAGGAGGTGCGCAATGAGCACCAACGACATCATTGCTGGCAGCCCGCTGGCACGCAGGCTGGATAATTATCCGGTGCCCGATCTCAGCGCAGGATTTGTCGATCGGGTGCTGGCCGCCGCCGAAGCGCGCGCTGCGCCACCCCCCGAACTGCGCCGCACGGGCGGCGGTGGCGGACGTGGCTGGCGGCTGGGCCGACGATTGGCGATTGCCACGTTCGGTTTTAGCGCGATCGCCAGCGCGGCTGCTGCGACCGGAATGCTTGATCGGCTCGATATCGCCGTGCCCTCGCCCGACAGGGTGTGGGCCAGCATCACCGGCAAACAGCCTGAGGCGGCTGCTCCGGTGTTGATTGCGGCCCAATCCGCCGATTCTCCGGCTACCGCTCCGGCGGTGTTTGATGGGCTGATCGACACGCCTGAGGAACTCAACGAAGCGTTTCGCCGGATCGACGACGTGCGGCAGGGCCGCATCGAAGCCCGCCGCGAACGGCAAGACGAGCGCATCGAGCGCGCCATCGAGCGCCGCCGCGCAGCTGGCCTGCCTGTGCCGAGCGAAGAGGAACAGGCTCTTCAACGCCAGCGGATTAACGAGGTGCAGGCCATTCGGCAGCAGCGCGCTGACGAACGTATCAAGGCCCGACGTGACGAGCTTGAGCGCAAGGTGGAAAGCGGTGAGGCGCTGACCCGCGAGGATATCGTGCGTCCGCTGCGCGATGATCAGCGCGCAATGGACCGGCGCGAACAGATGGTGCGGCTTCGCCAGATGACCCCGCAGCAGCGCCGCGCGCTGATCGAAGAATATCGCACCCGCCGCAGTGCGCCTGAGGCGGGCGCAGAAGCTTCAATCCCTGACAGCCCCGCGCCAGATACTGTGCCGGTCGAAGAATCGCTGCCGCCGCAGCCTTGACCGGCAGAAAATTCGATCTGGCTTAACCCTGCTGCGCGCGTTCGTGGTGGCGGATCACTTCGTCGATGATGAATCGCAGGAATTTCTCGGAAAATTCCGGGTCGAGATCGGCGTCTTCGGACAGTTTGCGCAAGCGGGCGATCTGGCGCGCTTCGCGATCAGGGTCGGCTGGCGGCAAAGTCACCTTCGCCTTGTATTCCCCCACCGCTTGCGTGATCCGGAATCGTTCCGCCAGAATGTGAATCAGCGCAGCATCGATATTGTCGATGCTTTTGCGGAACGCGGCAAGCACCCGATCGGGTTCTGCAGGCGGGGCGGTGGGGTGTTGCGGTTGTTGCGGTTGTTGCGGCATCGTGCGCGAAACTAGCAGCAAATCTGCGCTTGCCAAGCACGCTGAGGCCGCCCTAATGCCGCCAAAGCATGAGTGCTGATATCATTCCTTTGCCGCGCAGCCGGCCGACGCTAGATCCGATGCTGTCACTGACGGCGGCGGGCATGAATTGCGTCAACGCGGTTATCCTTGACCGGATGCAGAGCGAGATCCCGTTGATTCCGCGCCTTGCCGGCCACCTGATATCGGGCGGGGGCAAGCGGTTGCGGCCGATGCTGACGCTCGCCGGGGCCGAACTGGTCGGCTACAAGGGCACCCGCCACCATAAGCTCGCAGCCGCAGTGGAGTTCATCCACACTGCCACGCTGCTGCATGATGATGTGGTTGATGGCAGCGAACTCAGGCGCGGCAAGGCGGCGGCGAATATCATTTTCGGTAATCCGGCAACCGTGCTGGTCGGCGATTTTCTGTTCAGCCGCGCGTTTGAACTTATGACCGAGGATGGGAGCTTGCGCGTGCTCTCGATTCTCAGCCGTGCCAGCGCGATCATTGCGGAAGGCGAAGTGTCGCAACTATCGGTTCAACGCCAGATCAACACCAGCGAAGAACAATACCTGCACATCATCGGTGCCAAGACCGCCGCGCTGTTTTCTGCCGCCAGTCAGATCAGCGCCGTGGTAGCTGAATGTTCCGAAGAACAGGAACGCGCGCTTGAATCCTATGGCCGCAATCTTGGCGTTGCGTTCCAGCTGGTCGATGATGCGATCGACTACGATTCCGATGCTGCCGAGATGGGCAAGGAACAGGGCGACGATTTCCGTGAGGGAAAGATGACGCTGCCGGTGATCCTCGCCTACGCGCGCGGCGATGAGCAGGAACGGCAATTCTGGAAGTCAGCGATCATTGGCCACCGCACCTCGGACGAAGACCTGGCCCATGCGATTGCGCTGATCGCAAAGCACAATGCGCTTGAAGACACCCGCGAACGCGCGCGCCACTTCGCGCACCGGGCGATTGATGCGATTTCGATCTTCCCGGATGGCAAGGCGCGTGCGGCAATGGCGGAAGCCGCGCAATTTGCAGTCGCGCGCGGGCACTGAGCGGGCTATCCGCCCGGGGTAATGCACCCCGATCTTCCCATCCACGCTGTCCTGCCCCAAATCCGCGCCGCCTTGGCGGGGCCGGGGGCGGGCGTGCTGATCGCGCCGCCGGGGGCGGGCAAAACCACTGCGGTCGCGCCTGATCTGATCGGGCAGAGTTGGTGCACGGGGCAAGTCATCATCACCAGCCCACGCCGGGTTGCCGCCCGCGCTGCCGCCGAACGCATGGCCGAAATGCTGGGCGAGGCGGTTGGGGAAACGGTGGGCTGCATCACCAGACTCGACCGCAAAATATCCACCAAAACCCGCATTCTGGTCGTGACCGAGGCGATTCTGGTGAACCGGTTGGTCGATGATCCCGAATTGCCGGGCGTATCGGCGCTATTGTTTGACGAGGCGCATGAACGCAGCCTCGACAGCGATCTTGGCCTTGCGCTGGCGCTGGAGACCCGATCCGTGCTGCGTGAGGATTTGCGGGTGCTGGTGATGTCGGCCACCATCGACGGCGCGCGCTTTGGCCGGTTGCTGGGCGAAGGCGCGCCTGTGATCGCAAGTGAGGGCAAGAGTTTTCCGCTGACCATCAAGTGGCTTGGCGGCGACAATGCGCAAGCGATCGAGGACCGGATGGCAGGTGCGGTGCTGACCGTTTGGCGCGAAGAGCAGGGCGATATCCTCGCCTTCCTGCCCGGGTTGCGCGAGATTGTGCGGGTGCGTGAACGGCTGGAAGCGCGACTGTCTGACGTGCCGATTCACTCGCTTCACGGCCAGATCGAACCTGCGGCCCAGCGCGTCGCTATCCGCCGCGACAGCCAAGGTCGCCGCCGCATCGTGTTGGCCAGCGCGATTGCCGAAACATCGCTGACATTGGACGGCGTCCGCGTGGTGGTCGATAGCGGGCTTGCGCGGCTGGCCGAGTTTGATCGGGCGGCGGGCACCACGCATCTTGTCACCCGGCGCGCTTCGCAAGCGTCAGCGACCCAACGCGCCGGGCGTGCGGCGCGGCAGGGGCCGGGGGTTGCTTATCGGTTGTGGGAAGAGGCGGGCCATGCTGGCCGCCCCGAATTTGCGCCGCCTGAAATCGCCCAGGCTGACCTTGCCCCGCTGCTGTTGCGGCTGGCGAAATGGGGGACGAGCGACCCCGCTGATCTGGCATGGCTCGATACCCCGCCTGAGGCCTCGGTAAGCGCGGCGCGGGCGGCGCTTGAGGCGCTGGGCGCGCTTGATGGGGCAGGGCGGATTACGCCTATGGGTGAAGCACTGTCCGCGCTGCCTATGGCACCCGATCAGGCGGCAGTGGTACTGCGAGGTGCGTGCGCAGGCCACGGCGAGGATGCGGCTCGACTGGTGATGCTGTTGCAGGAACGCGGGCTGGGCGGGCGCGGCGAAGACCTGATGCAGCGGCTTGCGCGCTGGCGCGGCGACCGTGCGCCGCGCGCCGTTTCGGCGCAGCGCATTGCGCAGGGGTGGGCCGGGCAGGCACTCAAACTTGCTGGGGCAATGGAGCACACGCTTGCCATTGATGCTGCGGAATGCCTCGCGCTTGCCCGCCCCGATTTCGTCGCCCGGCGGCGCGATGCTTCGGGCGAATACTGGCTGAGCGCAGGGGGGCGTGGATACCGGCTCGATCCCGTATCGCCGCTGGCGCGGGCGGAATGGATCGTGATTGGCGATGCCCAGGGTGAGGCCAAGGGTGCGCGCATCACCGCCGGGGCGCAGCTTGCACCCGAACGCGTGCCGGTGCTGTTTACTAAAGCAATGCAGGAACGCATTATAACTCGCTGGAATAATGATAAGGATCGGGTTGAGGCCCGGCGTGAACGGCGGCTCGGCGCGATTGTGCTCGCCAGCGTGCCCGAACCTGCGCCTGACACTGCGCTGTGTGTGGATATCCTTGTGGAGAAAGCTGTTGAGCGACTGGGGGATATCCTCCCCGCCGGTTTTCTGGCCCGCGCACAATTTGCCGGCGTGGAGGCGCTTTCGGCCGACGCGCTGGGTGAACGGGCGCAGGAGTGGCTCGCCCCGCTGCTCGCCGGGAGGCGCGATCTCGACCTTGCGCCGCATCGCTTATGCGAGGCAGCGCTGGGCCTACTCGACTGGAACCAGCGTCAGGCGCTTGACCGTGCCGCTCCCACCCATTTCACCACGCCTGCCGATACGCGCCACGCGATCGACTACGCAGGCGATGATGCGCCGAGTGTCGAAGTGCGGGTGCAGGCGCTTTTCGGGCTGGATGCGCAGCCGATAGTTGGTGCCACGCCGCTGCTGCTCAAACTCACCAGCCCGGCAGGCCGTCCGATCCAGTCGACCCGTGATCTGCCCGGTTTCTGGCGCGGTAGCTGGGCTGATGTCGTCAAGGACATGAAAGGCCGCTATCCCCGGCATCGCTGGCCCGATCAACCATGGCTGGAAAAGCCGAGCCTCAAGACCAAAAATGCGTTTAATCGAACCGATTCGTGTTCTAAGGGACATGCATGACCGCACGTATTTACCAGCAGCCCAAGCACGCGATGCAATCGGGTAAGGCCCATACTGATGAATGGGTGATCGAATTCGCTCCGTCCGAAGCCCGCTTTGCCGATCCATTGATGGGCTGGACCGGCAGCAGCGATACCCAATCGCAGGTGCGAATGACCTTTCCCAGCAAGGATGCGGCCAAGGCCTATGCCGAGAAATACGGCATCACCGCGCGCATCCACGCAAGCCCGCCCAAGCGGCTTAAGCTGCAAGCCTACGCGGATAATTTTCGCTGAGTTGATTTTTTCCCAAAGCGCCGCCATATGCGCGTTCGGGAGTCGGGTGGACGTTTGCGTTCGCTCACCGGGTCAGGTCCGGAAGGAAGCAGCCCAGGTGAATTGCGGCGGGTCGCTCGGCTCCTTTTCCACCATTATCACTGCCATGCGCAGCATGACAAACGCGGCCCAAGCGCCTAGCTTTGTGCCATGAGCGATTCCGATCCAGATCTGCCTGAAGATACCACTGGCCCAACAGCAGCAGAGCTGGAGGCAGCGGGGCAGAATGCGCTGTTCGGCGAACCCGCGCCCACGCAGGAGGCCGCTCCTGCGGCTCAGCCGGCCAAACCAGCCCCTGCCGCAACCAATCAGCCCTATCGGGTGCTGGCGCGCAAATATCGCCCGCAGACCTTTTCCGAACTGATCGGACAGGAAGCGATGGTGCGCACCCTTGCCAACGCTATCGCGCGCGACAGGTTGGCCCATGCGTTTCTGATGACCGGGGTAAGGGGGGTCGGCAAAACCTCGACTGCGCGGCTGATCGCCAAGGCGCTGAACTGCGTTGGGCCGGATGGGCAGGGCGGGCCGACGATTGATCCTTGCGGTGTGTGTGAGGCCTGCGTTGCGATTGCCGAAGGCCGCCATATCGACGTGATCGAGATGGACGCGGCATCGAACACCGGGGTCGATGACGTGCGCGAGATCATCGAACAGGTGCGCTACGCTGCGGTTTCGGCGCGCTACAAAATCTACATTATCGACGAAGTTCACATGCTGTCGCGCAATGCATTCAATGCCTTGCTGAAGACACTTGAAGAACCGCCGCCGCATGTGAAGTTCCTGTTTGCCACGACTGAGGTCGATAAGCTGCCGGTCACGGTGCTCAGCCGCACGCAGCGGTTTGACCTGCGCCGTATCCCCGCGCCAATGTTGGCAGGGCATTTTGCCAAAGTGTGCGGATTGGAAGGGATCGCGGCAGAGGATGAAGGCCTGCGGATCATTGCCGCTGCCGCTGAAGGATCGGTGCGCGATGGGCTTTCGATCCTCGATCAGGCGATTGCCCATGCCGACCTCGACGGGGAGGGCAAGGTCACTGCCGCGCGGGTGCGTGATATGCTGGGGCTGGCGGACAAAAGCGCGCAGCGCCGCTTGCTCGGCCACCTGCTCGAAGGTGACGCCAAAGCGCTGCTCGCCGCAGTCGACGAGCAATACGCGCTGGGGGTGGAGCCGCTGGCGCTGATCCGCGCGTTGATGGATCTGACGCATCGGGTCACGCTGGCGCAGGTGTCTGGCGGGGAGCCTGATGCCCCGGCCGAGGAAGAGCGCGCGGCGCTGGCTGATTTCGCGGCCCGCTTGGGCGCGGCCGAACTGCACCGATTGTGGCAATTGCTGCTCAAAGGCCATGACGAAGTGCGCACCGCGCCCGATCCGCTGGTATCGCTGCAAATGGCCTTGCTGCGCATCCTCCACGCAGGCCAGATGCCCGATCCGGGCAAGCTGGCGAAGCGGATTGAAGAATTGGCGGCAAATGCGATTGCTGCACCTGCTGTTTCAGCCGCACAAGATGATACGCCTGCTGCACCGCACGCCGCTGTATCGACGCTCGATTGGGCCGCACTGGTCAGCGAGGTTGATCGTGCCGGGATGCTGCATGTTGCCGAAGTGATGCGCAGCCGGGTGCGGGTAATTGAGTTGGCGCCTGAGCAGGTAATGTTCGAACAGGCTGACAATTTTCCCGATGATCCCGCGCCCGAAATCCGCGATGCATTGTTCAAGGTGACGGGCAAACGTTGGCTGGTCGAGCGCGGGACTGGCACGGCGCAGCCCAGTTTGCGTGAGACCATCGAAGCAGAAGCGCGCGCCGCCGATGAACGCGTCCGCGCCGATCCGCTGGTCAAGGCCGCGTTTGAAGCCTTCCCCGAGGCTGAGTTGCTTGGCGTAGAAGGCAACCTTGCCGCAGCTTCGGCCAGCCCCCCTTGGAATTAAGGAGACTTTCCCAATGAAATCGATGGAAGAAATGATGCAGGCTGCGCAGCAAGCCGCAGAAACGATCCAGAAGCAAATGAGCGAAATGCAGGTCAAGCTCGACAGCATCGAGGTTGAGGGTACCGCTGGCGGCGGATTGGTGAAAGTTCGTGCCAGCGCCAAGGGCCGCATTCTCGGTGTGGTGATTGACGACAGCCTGATGAAACCGGATGACAAGCAGATCCTCGAAGACCTGGTTGCCGCCGCCTTTAACGACGCGCGTGACCGGGCCGACCGGGTGTCCGAACAGCAAATGCGCGAGATGCAAGGTTCAATGGGCCTGCCGCCGGGGTTCAACCTGCCCGGCATGGGTTAAGATCAGAGAGCAAACGCAAAGGTTGGCAAAGCGCAATGGCTCCTGGTGGCCCGAAACCAGAGCTTCGCCGGGGTTCAACCTGCCCAGCATGGGGTAAAGTGCCGGCCAGAGTCCACAGCTTAGCCTGCGTGCACCATTGCGGGCCGCGAGCCTGCTACCCATATTCACTGCAAAGGCAGGCCCAATCGGCCGCCGTGGACACAAAAATATGACTCAGACTTTCCCTCTCCTCCCGTTGCGCGATATAGTCGTTTTCCCCGGCATGGTGGTGCCGCTGTTCGTCGGGCGCGATAAATCGGTCGCGGCGCTCGAAGCGGCGATGGCGGCATCCAAGGACATCGTCCTGATTGCTCAGCTTGATCCGGGCTGTGATGATCCCGAGGGCGATGACCTTTATGATGTCGGCGTGATTGCGCAGGTGCTCCAACTGCTGAAACTGCCCGATGGTACCGTGCGTGTGCTGGTTGAAGGTAAGACCCGTGCAAAGCTCTCGGCGCTGGTCGATGAAGGTTCGCACGTCGCCGCCGAAGTCGATCTTATCGATCCCGACACAGTTTCGGGTAGCGAAGTCACCGCGCTGATGCGGCAGGTGGTCGAACAGTTCGGCGAGTATGTGAAGCTCAACAAGAAGCTGGGCGAGGACGCCGGTGTAGACCTGTCCGATGTTGATGACGCGGGCCAGTTGGCCGATACCATCGCCGCGGCAATCAGCGCCAAGGTTTCCGACAAGCAATCGCTGCTGACCGAAACCAGTCCGTTGAAGCGGCTCGAACTGGTGATGGCCTTCATGGAAGGCGAATTGTCGGTCTTGCAGGTTGAACGCCGCATTCGCGGGCGCGTGAAGCGCCAGATGGAGAAGACTCAGCGCGAATATTACCTCAACGAACAGTTGAAGGCGATCCAGAGCGAACTTGGCGGCGGGGACGGTGAAGACGGCAATGAAATCGCCGAACTGACCGAGAAGATCGCAAAGACCAAGCTATCGAAGGAAGCCAAGGCCAAGGCCCATGCCGAGCTGAAAAAGCTGCGTGCGATGCAGCCGATGAGCGCCGAGGCGACAGTGATTCGCAACTATCTCGACGTGCTGCTCGGCCTGCCATGGGGCAAGAAATCCAAGCTGAAGAAAGACATCGCCAAGGCGCAGGACGTGCTTGATGCCGATCACTATGCGCTCGAAAAGGTCAAGGATCGCATCGTCGAATACCTCGCCGTGCAGGCGCGCACCAACAAGCTGAAGGGGCCGATCCTGTGCCTTGTCGGCCCGCCGGGGGTAGGCAAGACGTCGCTGGGCAAATCTATCGCGCGGGCAACGGGCCGCGAATTCGTGCGCCAGTCGCTGGGCGGGGTGCGTGACGAGGCGGAAATCCGCGGCCACCGGCGCACTTACATTGGCTCGATGCCGGGCAAGATCGTTGCCAACCTCAAAAAGGCCGGGACGAGCAATCCGCTTTTCCTGCTCGATGAAATCGACAAGCTGGGACAGGATTTCCGCGGCGATCCGGCCTCGGCGTTGCTTGAAGTGCTCGATCCCGAACAGAACGGCAAGTTCCAGGATCACTACCTCGAACTCGAACTCGATCTTTCGGACGTCATGTTCGTGTGCACCGCGAACAGTCTCGATCTGCCGCAGCCACTTCTCGACCGGATGGAGATTATCCGGTTGGAAGGCTATACCGAGGACGAGAAGGTGGAGATTGCGCAGCGCCATCTGATCGCCAAGCAGGTCGAAGCGCATGGGCTGAAAAATGGCGAATTCATCCTCACCGAAGAAGGCTTGCGCGACCTCATCCGCTATTACACCCGCGAGGCGGGCGTGCGCACTTTGGAACGCGAGATTGCCAAGCTGTGCCGCAAAAGCCTGCGCCGCATCCTTGAAAAGAAGGCTGCCAGCGTCACCATTACGTCCGAAAACCTTGGTGAGTTTTCTGGCGTGCGCAAGTTCAAGCACGGTGTAAGCGAAGACGAAGCGCAGGTTGGTGCAGTGACAGGTCTGGCGTGGACATCGGTGGGCGGCGAATTGCTGACCATCGAAAGCGTCACCACCCCGGGCAAGGGTGAGGTCAAAACCACCGGCAAACTCGGCCAGGTGATGAATGAAAGCGTTTCGGCGGCCTTCAGCTTCGTCAAAGCGCGCGCGCCCGCCTATGGCATCAAGCCGAGCCTGTTTCAGCGCAAGAACGTGCATATCCACCTGCCCGAAGGCGCTGTGCCCAAGGATGGGCCGAGCGCTGGGGTCGGCATGGTGACCTCGATTGTGTCGACGCTGACCGGCATCGCGGTGCGTCCCGATGTCGCGATGACCGGCGAGGTGACGCTGCGCGGACGGGTGCTGGCGATTGGCGGATTGAAGGAAAAGCTGCTCGCCGCGCTGCGCGGAGGGATCAAGACCGTCCTTATTCCGGAAGAGAACGTCAAGGATCTTGCAGAAATCCCGGCCAACGTAAAAGCGGGGCTGGAGATCATTCCCGTAAGCCACGTCGACGAGGTTCTGGCGCGAGCGCTAGTGGAAGCCCCGGTGGCGATCGAGTGGACCGAGGCAGATGACCTTGCGAGCCAGCCGGGCGCTGCCAACGCAGGAACAAATCTGTCTGCTACGGACGTGCCAACCGCGCATTGAGCCGCTAGAACTTCCCCACCAGACGTGATTCGCGGGCTATTTGCCTTTGACAGTCTTGGCAAAACGGTCTCAATTTGCGCGCTTTAAAATTAGCGAT
Organism: Porphyrobacter sp. MBR-49; assembly: GCF_053628655.1. Lineage (NCBI taxonomy): Bacteria > Pseudomonadati > Pseudomonadota > Alphaproteobacteria > Sphingomonadales > Erythrobacteraceae > Porphyrobacter > Porphyrobacter sp. MBR-49. Next base: position 282,217 of record NZ_JBRJGU010000005.1, on the reverse strand, counting down.
TCCCAGCTATCCCAGATTATCCAAAAACAAGGGGGTTCCCATATGAACAAGAACGACCTTATCGGCGCTGTTGCTGACGCAAGCGGTCTGTCTAAAAACGATGCATCTTACGCGGTCGAAAGTGTATTCGGCGCGATCACCAAAGCGCTGGCGGGCGGCGATGAAGTTCGGCTTGTCGGGTTTGGCACTTTTTCGGTGGCCAAGCGCAAGGCATCGATGGGGCGCAATCCGCGCACGGGCGAGCCAATGCCGATCAAGGCTTCAACGCAGCCCAAGTTCAAGGCTGGCAAGGGGCTGAAAGACGCGGTCAACTGATCGCGCCGGCTTACTAATTGCATTGCTAGCAGGGACAAAGGAAACCCCGTCAGCCGACAAGGCTGGCGGGGTTTTGTGTTGGTGGATCGCCCGATCAGCGCGCAGAGGCGATCAGTGCGGTGGGTGCCTGAGTGGTGCGTGCGGTAATGCGCCAGGTCAGCACTTCGCCGCCGTCGGTTGCTGCATCGGGGCCTTCATCCGTATTGTTGGCCAGAATGCGCATTCCCGGCGCGGTGCGCACGGTGAAGGTGCCGTCGATCACCGGGAACCCTGGCATTGTTCCAGCATCCTCGCTGGCGTCTTTCGCGCCTTCATTCGCGCCCATCGCAGCCAGACCGGCGAGTGAACCCATACCCATCATCGCGCCCATCCCTGCATCGGCATTCTGTGCGGCAAAGCCGGGTGCATCGATACGCACCTGACCGCCCTTGCGCTGGATCATCTGGACGAAGGGATTGGTCGGAGGAAAGTCCTCGATCATCGGGAACAGGAAATCATGCCCCAGCGTGCCCGACACGCGGTAGCTGATGTCGAACAGCCCGTCGCCCTTGTGCACCACGCGATCCCAGCCCTTCTGGCGCTTTAAAAGTGCGACCAGTTCTTCTGCTGCCTTGGGATCGGATGGATCGATACCACCCATCATGGCGGCCATCTGTTTGGCCTCAATCTTTTGCCGTTCGGCGCGTTCCTGCGCTGCGGCATCCCATTCCTCACGCTGCACGGCTTCTTCTTCAGGGGAGCAATCACGGCTTTCGTAGGTTTCATCGTCGTAACAGTTGGCGACGAAGGAACCGCCGGATGCTGCGTCCATCTGCGCGAGCTTCGACAGGGTGAGGAAGAAAATCTCGCCATCATAGCTAAAGGTGAAACTGTCCGGCCCGGTCAGTGCCAGTTCGGATGTAAACTTGCCCGGCGTCATGAAACAGCCCGACAATGCGAGCGCAAACCCCGCTAGCACGGCTGCTGTGCGCAAGCGGATGCTTGAAAATATGGTCATGGCAGTCGTCCCCCTCATTGGCGTTCAGCGCAGTCCCCGTGCGCGCCTTTTAACTGCGGGTGGCGACCGCATAAAGCGCAATCGCCGCAGCGTTCGACACATTGAGGCTTTCGATGGCTGACGAGATCGGCAGTTTTGCCAGCACATCGCAATGTCCGGCGATATTGGGCCGCATCCCTTCGCCTTCCGCGCCCAGCACGATGACGAGCGGCCCCGTTGGCATTACCTCGGCGAGCACCGCCTCGGCTTCCCCGGCCAGCCCGATGCGCCAGTACCCAGCTTCGGCCAGTTCATCGAGCGCGCGGGCGAGGTTGACCACTCTGATCCACGGTACGGTCTCCAGCGCGCCCGAGGCGGACTTGGCCAGCACGCCGCCTTCGGGCGGGGCATGGCGATCCTGCGTGACGATCGCGGCAGCGCCAAACGCGGCGGCTGAGCGCAAAATCGCACCGACATTGTGCGGATCGGTCACCTGATCGAGCACCACGATTGGCCGATCAGCCTCTCCCAATGCAACTTCATCAAGGAACCGGTCTTCGAGCGGGGCGCATTCGAGCACCAACCCTTGATGCGGGGCATCCTTCGCTACCAGCCGCCCCAGATCAGCGACATCGGCATATTCAACCGGGAAGCCTTCGGGCAACTCCCCATCAAGGCTGTCGATCCCCTCACGAGTCGCCCACAGCTTGCGGTGCTGGCGTTCGGGGTTTTTCAAAGCGGCCTCAACCGCGTGGCGGCCCCACAGGCGCACCTGCCCGGTTCCGGCCCGGCCCGAACCGCGCCCGCCCTTCATCCGGCCTGCGCGGCCTCTCAGGGCGCGTTTGCGTTCTTCCTTGGGCATCTTTGTTCCTTGCTCGCGATGTTGCGTGCGCTCCCCTGCCAGCAGGGCCATTGACAGGCAAGCACCGCTTCGCCAAAGGGGCGCCTCTCGGCATTGAGCTCGGTTCGGGCTTGTGCATTTTCAGAGCGTAGCGCGCTCAGGAACGCCCCCCGAAACAGGGGACTGTGTGGACAGGTGGCCGAGTGGTTAAAGGCAGCAGACTGTAAATCTGCCCGCGCAAGCGTACGCTGGTTCGAATCCAGCCCTGTCCACCACCCCCTTATCCGCAAGCATCCACAAAACCCCATGGAAATCCTCGTTTTCCTAGGGTAATTTGCCCTTATCTATCCGCACAAAACCGCTCCCGTTTGCACGCAGCCGGAGCCTAGTGTGGGGGTAATGTGGGGGTAAAATCGGTTACCCCCACACTTTGACTACCCCGGTGAGGGGGTAAAGAATGTGGGGGTAAATCGATGGGCAAACTCACAGCAGTTGCGGTCAAGGCAGCCTTGGCGAATCCCGGCACCTATCAGGATGGGGACGGACTTTTTCTAAAAGTGGATAAACGCGGCGGTGCGTACTGGAATCTTCGCGTGCAGCAGGATGGCAAGCGACGGGACATCGGCATCGGAAGCGCCAAGCTGCTGACACTGGCGGACGCGCGTCACAAAGCCGCCGACCTACGCAGGGCGATCAAGGTCGATCAGCGCGATGTTCTGGCGGAGAAGAAAGACGATGCAGCCGCCAAAGTGACATTCCGCGCAGCCGCGACCCAGTACCACTCCGAGAACGAGGCGGGCTGGAAAAGCGCTGTTTATGCGCGCCAGTGGCTTGCGAGTCTCGAGAACTATGCCTTTCCGAAGCTGGGTGACAAGCCGACCGGCAGCATCACCAGTCCCGATATCATCAACGTGCTGACGCCGATCTGGCAGGAAATCCCCGAAACCGCCCGTCAGGTGCGCAATCGGATTTGCACCGTGCTCGATTATTCCCATGCCAAGGGTTGGCGCTCGCGCGAGGCACCTTCTGGCAATGGCAGCCTGAAGGCGGGCAGGGGCCTTCCGCGACAGGTGAAGCAGGCGGAAAACCGCAAGGCCATGCCCTATGTCGCGTTACCCGGTTTCATGATCGCCTTGCGGCGCAAGCCTACTTACACGCGTCTGGCGCTAGACCTTCTCATTCTGACGGGCGTCCGCTCCCAGGAGGTGCGGCTTGCGACATGGTATGAATTCGATCTTGAGCAACGCCTCTGGACGATCCCAGCTGAACATATGAAACGCAACAGGGCGCAAATCGTGCCGCTCTCGGACGCGGCTCTGGCGGTACTCGCGAAGGCGGATGCGATGCGCCTTGAAGGAGCCGAGGTGGTCTTCCCCGGCATGACCGGCAAGGCGATGTCCAACATGACGCTGCTCAAGGTCATGCGCGACATGTGCGAACCCTACCACGTCCACGGCTTCCGCTCCACGTTCACCGATTGGGCCGCAAACGAAGGCTTCCCCGATGCCGTGGTCGAAGCGGCGCTGGCGCACAAGACGCCCGACGCGGTGCAGGCGGCCTATCGGCGCACAACCTATCTCGGCACGCCGGATCAGCCGGGCATGCGGGTGAAGTTGATGGAAGCGTGGGGGCGCTACTGCAATGGTGTGGCAGCTGATGCGGGCAACATTGCGCCGCCGGAGTGAGGGTGGGTACAGCTAGCCCGGAAAATGGCTGAAAGAGCCATACTTCAGATTTGCCTGTCACGGGAATGCTTGCGAGCATCGAATTTACTCTTCGATGCACCAATTCCCTCAGTTACGACCGTCTGGCAAGCATGGGCACATAAGGCCGGGTGAGAACTGCTTACCTTAGCTGACGCGCGACAACTGGGATGAAAGGCGAACTTTCATCGTGAAGTGCACTCGGCAATTTGGAGCGATTGCTAAGAACGCCAATGGCGAAGCACATCGCGGACATATTTGGGCGTCTCGCCATTCCGAGGTATACCGCCCGCGCGTTCGACTGCACCTGGCCCGGCATTATAGGCCGCCAAAGCGAGGTGGACCACTCCGAACTTGTCGAGCATCTGCCTCAGATACCGCGCCGCGCCGAAGATATTGGCCATGGGGTCAAATCGATTCGAGACACCGAGCTCTTGTGCGGTTGCTGGCATCAGCTGACCAAGGCCAGCGGCGCCTGCTGGGCTGACGGCGAGCGGATTGTAGCGGGACTCGGTCCAAACGAGTGCGTCGAGCAGGCCAGTGGGCAAAGAATACTTAGCTTCTGCCGCATATATGTGGGGCAGGTAGCTCGCCCGTCGGAACCCGGATGGGCCAGTTTTCTCCTTGCGCTCGGATTCAGATGGCAGGTTGACCCAGCTATTGTCTGCCACGGTCACGCTCGGTGCTGGGGCGACCTGCACGGATTGCCAGAGCCCATGCTCGACCAGCTGGAAGCCGTTTGATGCTTCGGCAATCCTGATGCCGTCGGAATACCTGGCGGGGACGTCAACTAATGCTGGCATCGGCAATTCCTCGGCATTTGCAGGCATGGCTGATGCGATGGCAATGCCACCCAACAGTAGAGCTCTTTTCATCATCTCTCGATCTTTCTGTAGTCGAATCGCGTGAGAACATATAAAGAACATAGAGCGTAGGAAAATGGTTTGGCGCTGGTGCAGAGCGGAGGCTGCACGGGGACGGCACCTCTATCGGAGTAGGTCGATGCCCCAGCTAAAGAATGCTCATCAACTCGAACGCCGTGCCCGCACGATTGTCGAACGCCTCAACGGAACATGGCGTCATGGCAAAGGCATGTGCTGCTGCCCGGCACACGACGACCGCACTCCCTCGCTGAGCGTGACACTGGGTCGGAAAGCGATCCTGTTTCATTGCTTTGCGGGATGCTCGAACGAGGATGTCATCGTGGCACTGGACCGCCAGGGTGTTCGCAGCCGTGACCTGTTCGATGGTTCTGGCGCGGTGGCCGCTGATCCGCAGGAAAAAAGAGACTTCAATTCCAACGCACGGCGTTTGTGGCACTCGGCGACGGCGATCTCCGGCAGCCCTGCCGAAAGATACCTCGTGCAGCGCGGTCTCCAGCGCGCATCAGACCAGTTCCGTTACCTGGAACGTACGCCGCTTGGGCCGCGCGGGGCGGTCCAATTTCTCCCTGCGATGTTGGCGGCGGTCACGACTGACATTGGCATACTCGCAATACACAGGACATTTCTCGACCTGCCCAGCGGCAAGCTGGTCGGCTTCGAGCGGCCGAAGCGCGCGCTGGGCAGCCTTGGCTGTGGTGCTGTCAGGATTGCGACTCCAGTGCAGGGGCGTCTGGGGCTCGCCGAAGGTATCGAGAGCGCACTTTCCGCAATGCAGTTGTTCGGGATCCCGTGCTGGGCAACACTTGGGAACGAGCGTTTCGGTCTTGTTGCGATCCCGGAGAGCGTGCGCGAGCTCTACTTGTTTATCGACAATGACGCCGGGGGCGCTCTTGCGGAGCAGCGAGCGCTGAAGGCCTACGCTGCGCCCAATCGTGTCATACATTTACGAGCGCCAGCCTCACCCGGTTTTGACTGGAACGATGAGCTAAAGTCCCGGCTTGCCCGAAAACCTGATCCATCGGGCAGAGGGGAGGGGGCCTTCGACTGATTGAGGCCTGCCCGCCGCAGGACCTCGTCAGGAGGTTACCATGTCCAACTCTTCCCTCGCTTTCGCTTTCGATCCACCGTCACCGCCAGTCGTTGTGATGGCGGCTCAGACCATGACTTCTGAGCTTGCCGCAGGCCGCGCGCTATCACGCGGCGACGTAACGCGTATCATGACTGAGCACTTCGGTGGCAGCGATGCTCTCGGGCGTTGGTCAGTTCGTGACGCTCACGCAGCGCTCGAGCTGGCACAGGTTCAATACCTGCAAGCGTTCGATCAAATCCAGCTCTCAACCCCGATCGACGAGGCGGAACAGTTCTTATGCTCCCTCGATGCACGACTTCCGACCCAGACCAACCGCAGCGACGAGCAGATCGAATGGCAGCAGTTCGCAACGCCGCCGCACCTTGCCTGGCTCGCTGCCCGGGCTTGCGCGCTGGCAACCGGCGAGCTTGTGCTGGAACCGTCGGCCGGAACAGGGATGCTCGCAGTCTGGGCCAACAAAGCCGAGACGCGCCTTGCCCTCAACGAGATTTCGCCGCTGCGTCGCGATTGCCTGAGCGCCCAATTCCCGGCTGCCCGTGTGACCGGACACGACGCCGAATTGATCGATGAGCTGCTCGATGTAGCCGTCGTCCCGAGCGTCGTGCTCATGAACCCGCCCTATTCTCACGGAATCGAACGGGGCCACGATGGTCGCACAGGGGCAAGGCATCTGCGCTCCGCGTGGAACCGGCTTGCCCCCGGTGGTCGACTTGTCGCGATCATGCCCGAATGGTTCGACTGCGGGAGGTTTCTAGCCGGCGTGAAGGGGCCAGTTGCGCTGCGGCTCAATGCCGCAGTCGAACGCGCATTCATCAAGAGCGGCACCGGGATCACCACGCGGCTTCTGGTTCTCGACAAGGTGGAAGGCGGCAACGAGCCTGTCGCTATCCGCACGGACGACTTGCGCCAGCTGGCCTATCTTGTCGATGCTTTACCGGCTCGCGCCAGCCTGGAGGCCGCTCCCGAGAAATCTAGCCTTCCGGCTCGTGCTCCATTTCGTCTGGTGGCCGCGCCGCGCAGGCCGCTGCCTACACCAGCCAGGATCACTCCTTCAGCCTCTGCCATCGGGTCGCTCACCTACCAGTCGCTTGAAACCCCTGCGCCGCTCGCCCCTCAGGTCGGCCACTATCTGCCCTATCGCCCGAGCAGGATCGTGATTGATGACGCTGCCGGGCATCCCACGCCTCTCGTTGAGTCCGTCGCTATGGGGTCGATCGCTGCACCAATTCCCGAAGCTGTGCCCCAGCTGCCCGACGGGCTGATTGCCAAGGGACTGCTATCGGCTGCCCAGGCAGAGACACTCATCTACGCTGCAAGCGCCCATGCGCGCGATCTGCCCGGCCGGTTCGAACCCGAGGACAAGGGCTGTTCACTCAAGGCATCTGCGGAAGGCCAGACCTACCGACTGGGATATTTCCTCGGGGACGGAACAGGTGCCGGGAAGGGCCGTCAGGTTGCGAGCGTCATTCTCGACCGCTGGGTGCGCGGGGAACGCCGCCATATCTGGATTTCGAAGAACGAGGCGTTGCTCGAAGACGCACGCCGCGACTGGGCCGCCCTTGGCGGTCTCCCAATCGACATCCAGCCGCTGGCGTCCTGGAAACTCGGCACCCCCATCGCTATGCGCGACGGGATCCTCTTCGTGACCTATCCGACGCTGCGTTCGGGTCGGAGCGACGCAACCCGGCTCGACCAGATCCTCGCCTGGGCTGGTGAGGATTTCGACGGTGTCATCGTGTTCGACGAAGCGCACGCCATGGCCAACGCAGCCGGCGGTGAAGGATCGCGGGGCAAGGTCAAAGGCTCAGAGCAGGGCATAGCTGGAGTCCGCTTGCAAAACCTCCTGCCGCGAGCGCGCGTGCTCTATGCCTCGGCAACCGGAGCGTCCGACGTTAACAACCTCGCCTATGCGACGCGCCTCGGGCTCTGGGGGCCGGAGACCGCCTTTGCCAATCGCGAGGCTTTCGTTGCAGACATTCGCGACGGCGGCATCGCCGCGATGGAACTGGTCGCGCGAGATCTCAAGTCGCTGGGCCTATATACCGCGCGTGCACTCTCTTTCGCGGGTGTCGAATATGAAATCCTCGAGCATTGCCTGACCGAGGATCAGATCGCGGTCTACGATGCCTATGCCGAGGCTTGGGCGATCATCCACGCCAACCTGCGCGAAGCGCTGGAGGCCACGCGGATTGTCGACAGCGAGACCGGCGGGACCCTCAACTCGGGTGCCAAGTCCGCAGCGCTGTCGATCTTCGAGGGAACCAAGCAGCGCTTCTTCGCGCAGCTCCTTCTGTCGATGAAGCTCCCCAGCCTGCTGCCTGCGATCGATACGGCTATTGCCGATGGTTACGCTGTGGTCGTCCAGCTGGTCTCGACGGCAGAAGCCATGCTCAACCGCCGGCTCGCTGACCTCTCGGACGAGGAACGCGAAGCGCTGGAGATCGATCTATCCCCGCGAGAATATGTGATCGACTATCTCGCCAAGAGCTTTCCCGTCCGCCTAATGGCTGTCTTCACTGACGAAAACGGCCATCCTCGCTCCGAGCCGATGAGCGACGAAAACGGCGCGCCGGTACTGTGCCGCTCTGCGCTTGCCGCGCGCGACCGGATGATCGAGCAGCTTTGTGCCCTTCCACCGATCGCGACAGCGCTCGACGCCGTCATCGAACGCTTTGGCGTCGACCAAGTGGCCGAAGTCACTGGCCGCACGCGCCGGCTCATCGTTGGCCGCGATGGTCGTCAGAAACTCCAATCCCGTTCGCCGCGTGCCAACGTCGCTGAAACGCAGGCTTTCATGGACGGTGCCAAGCGCATCCTGGTGTTCTCCGATGCCGGGGGGACGGGGCGTAGCTACCATGCCGATTTCGCGGCCAAGAACCAGGCCCGCCGAGTTCATTTCCTGCTCGAGCCGGGCTGGCGGGCTGACGCCGCAATCCAGGGGCTTGGACGGACCAATCGCACCAATCAGGCATCGGCTCCGCTGTTCAGGCCGGTGACCACCGATGTGCGCGGCGAACGCCGGTTCATCTCGACGATCGCACGGCGGCTCGACAGCCTCGGTGCCTTGACGCGTGGGCAGCGCCAGACCGGCGGACAGAATCTGTTCGATCCGGCCGACAATCTCGAAAGCATTTACGCAAAGGAAGCGCTCCATCGCTGGTTCGGCCTCTTGTTCACCAGAAAGCTCGAGGCGGTCAGCCTTGGGCGCTTTCAAGAGCTTACGGGCCTAAGGGTCGAAGCACCTGATGGTTCAATGGACGATGACCTGCCGTCGATCCAGCGGTGGCTCAATCGTATCCTCGCGCTGCCTATCGCCCTACAGAACGCGATCTTTGACGAGTTCATGGGGCTGGTCGAAGCGCGCATCGATGCCGCCCGTCAGGCTGGGACACTCGATCTTGGCCTTGAGACCATTGCGGTCGAGGACTTCACGGTCTTGTCTGACACTTTGCTGCGCACCGATCCGGCCTCGGGCGCCACCACTCATCTGCTCGAACTGGAAATCGCTAGAGCTTTGAAGCCGCTCACGCTCAAGCGGCTCGAGGAGGTTCACGGCCTCACCGGCCAGCGGCAGCGGCCGGTTCGGAACGCTCGCTCTGGTCGGGTCGCCCTTCTTGTGCCCGCCCGCAGTATTCTTGCCGATGACGGTACGCGCGTGACCCGCTTCGAATTGCTGCGTCCGCTGGGGCGCGGTCACATCACCGAAGATCAGTTGGCTGAGAGCAGCTGGGAGGACATTGCCATCGGCGCTTTCCGCGAGGCGTGGGCCGCCGAGGTGGAAGAGGCGAGGACGAGCCACAAGCGCGAACGTTTGTATCTTGCGACGGGTCTCCTGCTCCCGGTCTGGGACAAGCTCCCTTCGGACTTCGTGAGGGTGAGCCGTATCTCGGCGGCGGATGGTCGCTCGTTGCTCGGCCGTGAGGTTCCTGTCCATTGTGTTTCGGACCTCTGCCTGGCCCTCGGCCTCGAACGCGAGCAAACGCTCTCCGCTGATGACATCGTCCAGACCGTCCTCGCGACGGGCCGAGCCATGGAAATCGCTGGCCGTGAGCAGCTTATGGTCAAACGCAGTCTGGTCAATGGTTCGCAGCGACTTGAACTCGCTGGTTGGAGCGCCGCCCGCCTCGACTGGTACAAGGCCCAAGGGTGCTTCACGGAAATCATCCGCTACCAGACCCGGCTTTTTGTGCCGATCGATGGCGCAGCGAGCGTGATTGCCAGACTGGCATTATCGGTATAGCTCCTTGCCAAATGGCATCATTCAGAATATATGCTGCCATATGGAGAAATGCCATGCTGGCTCTGCAACCCGTTGATACTGCCGTTACCGCCTTCCGGCCCGATCCGATTACGCAAGACGAGGCAGCTGCCATGTTTCGGGCGGTCCTCAATCTGTTTGGCAAATGGGAACTGACCGACGAGCAGGCTGCAACCCTGCTCGACATGCCAGTTCGCTCCTATCGCCGCTGGAAGGCGGAAGGGCCCGGGCGTATTTCGCGCGACGGGCGTGCGCGTCTCTCCAACCTCATGGGCATTCACAAGGCGCTTCGGATCATCTTCTCGGAGGCGACCCGCGGGTATGCTTGGATAAGAGCGGCAAATGAAGCGTTCGGCGGAGCCAGTGCGCTCGACGTGATGATGGGAGGCGAGCTAACCGACCTTATGCGGGTGCGTCGCTACCTCGACGCGACACGCGGTGGCTGGTGAGCGGAACGGCGGATATCCCGGTTTCTCGAGTTGAGTGGAGGGGCGCTGTTCGGATCATCCGGAGCGCCTTTCCGCCAATCGATCTGTTCGAAGATATCGCTGATCCAGCTGACTGGCCGCTGCTGATTGCGGCAGAGCAGAAGACCAATCCCCGCATCATGACGACGATTGGCAATCTCGACCTGGTCCCGGTCGACCGGCGCGCGGGAGGGGCGGGGGCCTCCTACCTTATGGCGCCATTCACCCACGTCAGCACCGACAGGCCAAGCCGCTTTACCGATGGCAGCTACGGCGTTCTCTACGTTGCCGACCGGTTCGAGACCGCGCTGTTCGAGAAAATCTACCACCATGCCCGCTTCATGGCGCGGACCAAGGAAGCCCCTGGTTGGACCTCCCAGTTCCGCGAAATCGTCATGTTAGTTGATGCAGACCTGCATGACCTCCGACATTTGGTGGGTGAGCCAGTTCCGGCGCTCAATGCCGACAGCTATGCTGCGTCCCAAGCGCTCGCGCACCAACTCAGGGGCGCGGGATCGGACGGGATCGCCTACCCGAGCATTCGGCATCCTAGCGGGGAATGCGTTGCACTCTTCTACCCGGACTGCGCGTCAAATCCCGTCCAGGGGCGGCACCTCGACTATCACTGGGACGGCGAGAGCGTCGACCTCGTGCGTGAAGCCGGCTCAGGGGCTGTTTTTCGTATCGTCGATTTGCCAAGCAATGACTGAATAGGAAGCGCCCCCCTTACATGCCGTAAACCCTGCTTCTTTTTAGCCTAGTAAAGGCTGCCATACACCCAGCTCTCGCAAGATGATGCAAATGGGACTTTCGAAGACAAGCCGATCTATGACGTCGAGGATCGACTAGTGGTCGTTGAATGATGGTTGATGTGAAGACTGCCTCCACCCAACCTTTGCGACTGCATGATCCACAGACGCGCAATATTGCGGGAGGAAAAAATTCAAAACCCCATCTGCGCCACCAAAGTGGCAGCCCGTGCGCTACGATCCTGCAAGTAGTTGCGATAGCGAGTGAGAAGGCCGTCGTGATCTGCTCCTTCCTCAATTAACTTCTTCGCTTCCGTTAGAGCAAGCTCGTATGTGAGACAGCCGGATCCATCTCCCGCCAATTGATTTACCAAGCGGAGCTCTATTTCGCCTCTAACCGTTGCGGGAAGAACGCTTCGCGCTTCGGAGTATATCAGGCGTAAGCCAAACCACCGCAGACGCTCGTCTTCTAAGCCTTGTGCGATTTCGAGGCGATCCGGCCATAATGCTTGGTGAAAAGCGTTCATGCGTCCCTCGTCTTCTGGCCCGGGGAAGCCGTCGTAAATTCGCTCCTCCAGATGAGGCGAGAGAGGAAACGGCTCGCGAACAGCGTTGTAAGCCGCGACAAGCCTTGCACGTAGATGCGAGTCAGCCTTTACGCGCCGGGCCTGGCCTTCAATGAGGCCAATCGAACCACCATCCAACATATGTTCGGGAGCATCGAAGAAAGCGGTCAGCGTGGGTGCCGCATTGACCCTGAAGCGACGAATCGGACTGGGCTTTTGCGTGAGGTGGGCCTGAAGCTCGAAATCGCCCATCGCAGCAAGATAGTCTATGTCTTCATTGAGGTTGAGGCAAATTCGGCCGTTTGCTTGGTCAGGGTCAACACCGATACATACAACCGGCGCGTGATAAGCCTGTCCGCCATAGAACTCCGTCAGCACGAAACCATCTTCGGTGTCGACGAAATCCGAAACAGTTGCCTTGTTCGAAAACCGCACGAACCGTTGCCAAAGCTCCGGAGACCGTTGCCGAACCAGTCGGCAGAGCTCGACCGTCGCAAGCACATCTGACATCGCGTCATGCGCTCGAGGATGAGCGACTCCATTCGCCGCTGCCAAGTGTTGCAATCGAAATGTCCTTCGGCCCCCATCGTTGATTGGCACAACGAGCTGCGCTGGCGAGACCGCATCAGCGGCCATCATCAGGCTGAGCGCATCGGCCCTGCAGTTGCGGTGATAGCTTGTTAAATAGGGAGGGTAGAGGCATTGAAAGAGTGCATTGCGCAGCATCTCCTCGTCGAAGCGGATCGAATTAAAGCCGATGAATACGGCCGGACTCCAAGCCATAAGGTTTCGACGAATGTCGCTAACCATCGAGTAGTGCGACGGCAGGTTCGTGTCCGTCAGCCAATCGATCGGCAACCCGTTCGTCCGCAATGCCGAGGGATGGGGTAGCACATGGGGCTGGAGGCGCGAGCGCGCTTCGAAGCGCCCTAATTCATTCAGGTCTCCGTCGGTGCGAACAGCCGCGAAATGGATTATCTGATCGAACCCGCGCTTGAGCCCCGTCGTCTCTGTATCGAAGAATACGAAGCTCAAGGCGCGCTACCAACGAGTTAGCCGAAAGCGCATGGCAGCCGCGCTCACTCTGAACCGACGGGCCAACGCTTCGATCGCTGCCTCGTCCTCTAGATCGACGCCACCGCCTTCCAACGCAACAGCCAAGAGATTGCCGGGGATCAGAAGCTCTGAAGCGAACGCGTTGGCCTCGATTTCCATCGGCTCAGTCCCCAGCGCTGACACATCGTTACGGAATAGGACGCGAATCCCCTTATCGACATGCACGGCTTGGCTGATCGCAGGGGCATGGAGTATGTGATGTGCTAGCTCATGAGCCGCCGAGAACCGCTGTCGGTTCGGATGATGCAGCGCGTTAACTCCGATGATACCGACACCATCTTTGATGTACGCCATGCCCGAGAGGTCCTCGTCGAGCGGTGCATACTGAAGAACGATTTTCCGCGATTTAATTATTCGTTCGATCGGGACTGGTGGCGTCGATACGCCAAACTCCTCGAGGATCGAACGCGCAGATGCACGCGCCCGATCAAAATCCGCATCCGCCATAATCAGGCCTTACCGCGTCGAGGCTGCAACGCGGTTGTGATCAGGTCGGCGACTTGTGCTTCAGCGTGTTGCGAAAGCGTCTGCTGATTGGAAAGCATCATCTTCAGTCCATCCCCTAAAGGCTTTTGCGGCGTCGGCGGCAGGAGTTCCGCCACCTTGGAAAAATCGAGTGCGGCGGCGAGCGCGTAAACGTGATGCAGCAGGATGTTCTGCCTGCCGCTCTCGATATTGGCGATCGACGCACGCGACATCTTCACCTTCCCAGCTAGTTCCGCTTGGGTGAGGCCAAGCGCCTTCCTGCGGGTCGAGACCGCACTGCCAAAAGCCTTGTAGAGCGCTTCGCTTGCCATGGCCGCTGTTTGCGCTGCGTTCTCAAGGATGTCAACGTCGCAAACAAAGTGTGCTTTATACAAACATAGTAACGTGCTCATGACTTGACATATCGGGCAAACTGAACGATCTACTTCGCGAGGGCGCGGTGCCCAGAATGAATCAAAGGATCAACAATGTCGAAAAGGATTCACGTAGTGCCCCACGGCTCGGGATGGGCCACGCGTCGTGAAGGCGCCACCCGCGTGGGGTCGACCCACAGCACCCAAGCAGATGCAACGCAGGCCGCGCGTGGCACCGCCGTTCGCGAACGCGGCGAAGTCATCATTCACCGACCGGACGGTCGCATCCGCGACGCCAATTCGTACGGCAACGACCCCTTCCCGCCGAAGGGCTGACTGGGCACCTCGGAGGCACGCAGGCTCCGGCACGGGGATAGGGCAACTAGGTCGTTACAAAGGAAGCATCGTGTAAATGGGGAACGGCGAAAGACAGTACGGCGCTGAGCGACCATATCGCGTGCTCAGCTTGGACGGCGGAGGGATGCGGGGCATTTATACGGCCGCGTTTCTTGCGCGCCTGACTGATCAGTTCGCGCGCATTCGCGGCGAATCTGCCCTCGATCTGGGACGCGGTTTCGACTTGATCACCGGTACCAGCACCGGCGCGATTGTCGGCTGCGCGCTGGCCGTTGGGCGCCCGATGACGGAAGTGGTGGCGCTTTATCGCGATCACGGCCCCAAGATTTTCCCGCATCGGATCACGGGGAAGCGGAGTGCGATCTACCGAGCGAGCCAAGGCGCACGTTTCGTGCGCGGGGGCGACGAGGCGCTGCGTAAGGCGCTGCGCGGCGTGCTCGACGACATCACTATGACGGACGTGTTCGAAGGTCGCGGCATCTCGCTAGCAATCCCGACCGTGCTGATGAGCGAACACCGCGCCTGGGTCTTCAAGAAAACTCCCAAGAGCGGGGTGCGCGACGATCGCTATCCGTTGGTGGACGTTTGCATGGCGACGAGCGCCGCGCCAATCTACCGCTCGCTCGCCGCCATCGATGACCCGAACGCGCCGGACGGACCCAAGCAGGTGTTCGCCGATGGGGGGCTTTGGGCCAATAATCCGATTATGGTCGGGCTCGTCGACGCGCTGACGGTGGCGCCGCCCGATCGTCCGATCGAGATCTACTCACTCGGAACATGTCCGCGCCCCGAGGGTGATCACCTCGACGCAGAGAGCGCGCACCGCTCCATGCTCGACTGGTCGCTCGGCGCTGACGTCGCGCCTCTTAGCATCTCGGCGCAGGAGTTTGCCTTCGATCACATGGCGAGGCTGTTGACGAACGCCATTAGCAACTGCGGTCGCTCGATCCAGCGCGTGCGCTTTCCCAACAAGCCGGTGCCGGCAAGTATGATGCCGTACCTCGCCCTCGACGACACTCGGCCAGAGGCGATGGATCGGCTGGTCAGCCAGGCGCACACCGACGCCGATCTGACCAAGAGCACTTGCGATGATCCCAACAGCGCCGACGGGCGCATGATTCGCCAACTCATGTTCGATCTACCAGCGATGCCGACCACCGGTGCCGTCTGGCGTCCCGCTT
Source organism: Porphyrobacter sp. MBR-49 (assembly GCF_053628655.1). Lineage (NCBI taxonomy): Bacteria > Pseudomonadati > Pseudomonadota > Alphaproteobacteria > Sphingomonadales > Erythrobacteraceae > Porphyrobacter > Porphyrobacter sp. MBR-49. The sequence continues at coordinate 266,875 of NZ_JBRJGU010000005.1, read as the reverse complement.
CCACCGATATGTAGAAAGGATAGGTGATGTTCGACTGTGCCAAAGATGTTCGTGCCTACCACGACCAGAATGTGACTCTGCCCAAGAGCGAGCAGGATGCAATGCGCGACCGACGCAACTCCAACCGGACGCGGCTGCGGAACGGGCTGGAGAAGGCCGGCAAGCCCAAGCCGATCGAGTTCGTCAAACAGGGCAGCTACGCCATGAAGACGATGTGCCGCGACCCAGACAACGACTATGACATCGATGACGGGGTCTATTTCCACAAGAAGGATCTGGTCGGTGATCGCGGGGCCGAGATGACGTCTCTACAGGTGCGATGGATGGTGCGCGATGCGGTCGACGACGGCAAGTTCAAGCGTGCGCCTGAGGTGCGATCAAACTGCGTGCGCGTCTTCTATGAGAAGGGTTATCACGTCGATTTGCCGGTCTACCGCCGCGTCGTCACAGAAACCGTCTTCGGCGAAGAGGTGCATTACGAGCTGGCGGCGAGCAGCGGCTGGAAGCGGTCTGACGCCCGCGATGTGTCGAACTGGTACGAGGACCAACGCGCCGCATCAGCCGACGGCATCCAGCTGCGCCGCATCAATCGCGACCTGAAGAAATACGCCCGCAGCCGCTATAGCTGGCGCGGCTCGATCCTAAGCGGCTTTGGCATCTCGGTTCTGACGACCGAGAGGTTTAGCACGAACGACCGCGAGGATCGCGCGCTGTATGACACTATGGTTGCCATCCGTGATCGGCTGAACTGGAACCTCGTCGTCGCCCACCCAGTAACACCAGGGGACACCATCACCAGTGGGGGCGACGATGCCAAGGCTCGCTGTTTCCGCGAGAAGTTGACTGAGGCAATCGACACGCTGGCGCCGCTCTTTGAAGCCGACTGCACACGCGAGAAGGCGCTCAAATGCTGGGACAAGGTGTTCGCGACGACTTTCTTCAGCGAGCGCTTGGAAGATGAGCAGCGCGCCTGTCTAGTTGCTCCGTCGATTATCAGTTCGGCTGCACTGTTGGGCGCGACGTCGGCGGCGGCAAGCGCAGTCAGCAGCGCCGGCGGTGGTCGCCATGCCTAGTGATGCCTTACCACTCGGTTGGCGACACGCAGCGCTTCGTCTTGAAGCGGCCTTGCGCGAGCATGCGGGACAGGCGCCAGAGCGACTCGACGCCACGACGATTGGCGCAGACTATCCAACCCGCGATTGGATCGCGGCCGGTTGGCGGATCAGCGTTGCCTTCTCTGACGGCGTGATCCGACGCATCGACTTGCTGGCGGGAAGGCATTTTCCGACGACGCCGGTGAGAACGGCGCTAGTTGACCACCCTGAGGCACTGACTTGGCCGCATGTCGAGAGCGACGGCGTCCTCTGTCTGCTGCCCAATATGGCCGAGTGGGATCCGGACGATCCGTCGGCGGTCGCTCTGGGCCTCCTTCATCGCTCGATCATCTTGATTGGGGAACTGCTGGAGGGCGGCATAGTCGAGCGCGATTTCCGCGAGGAATTCGTGACCTACTGGGGCTACAAGGCGCATTCACAAGGCAAATCGCTGTTCAGCTTGATCGTGCCAGGTCCGGTCTCGCGGGGAGTGCGGATTTGGCGCGGACAAGGCCTCGAGGTAGTTGGAGAGGACGAAGAATCCTTGGCCGCCTGGGTCCGTCATCGCTTCGGGGACAAGACGCCGATCAAGACTGAAGCGGCGGCCTACCTCTGGCTGGAAACACCGCCCTTGCCGGTCGAGTACCCGGAAACCGCTGCTGATCTTTATCGGATGGCCGAACGAATCAACGATAACGCGCGGATTGTTCTTGAAGACGTGGCGAGCGACGAGCCCGACGAGTTGTTAGCGCTATTGGGCGCGGTCGGGCGCGGCGGCGCTGCGTTGATTGGAGTGAAGGCGCTTAATCCGAAGCGACGCAAAGGCCGGCCACGCGCGCCCGACGAGCCGCTGTCGATCGGGTTCCGACCGGGCGATACGCCACAACCTCTTCTTTTCAGACGCTTCTTCGGCGCGCTTCCGGTCGTACGGACTCAGGTTCAGCGCGCCGACGCTGCTTGGGTGCATGGTCGTGCTCAGGATTCTCGCACGCAACATCTGCTTGGCGCAACGGTTGTCGTTGTCGGCTGTGGTTCGGTCGGCGCACCCGTCGCGTGCGCTTTGGCCCAGGCTGGAGTCGGGCGGATGGTGCTAGTCGATCCTGAGATTCTGGGATGGCCGAACGTCGGCCGTCATCCGCTTGGTGCCACCGATGTAGGCCGGAACAAAGCCGAGGCTTTGGCAGAGCGACTTCAGACTGACTATCCGCACCTCACCGTCGAACATCGTCCGTCGGGTCTCCATCAACTCATCGCGCAAGATGGGGATGTGCTCGCGGCGGCCGATCTGATCGTCGCCGCGACTGGCAATTGGGGTGCTGAAAGCGCCCTCAATCGGTGGCATATCGCGCAAGGCCGCGCGCGACCCATTCTTTACGGGTGGACGGAGGCCCACGCCTGCGCCGGCCATGCGGTCGCTATCGGCGCGGGCGACGGATGCCTGCAATGCCATATCGGACGGACCGGTGCGCCGGATGTGAAGGTGATCGAGTGGTCGGAAGGGGGCGACGCCACCCTAGAGGAGCCAGCGTGCGGCGCACATTTTCAACCATACGGTCCGATGGAACTGGCCTATGTGACGGCGATGATCGCAGACGCGGCGATGGACTGCCTCCTCGAACCGCCTGAGCATTCATTTAGTCGCGCATTCGTCGCTTCGGCGCGCCGTATTGCAGCACTTGGCGGACAAATGACTGAAAGTTGGCGCACTGCTTTTGGCGAACTTGTAGATAGTATTCAAACGGTCGACCGGCGTTGGCCGTCCGCCAGCTGCGCTGCTTGCGGGCCTGGGCTTTTGGACGAAGCTGCCTAGAATTTTGCGGAATTGCCATTCGACGGGAGATCGCGCGACAGTGGTCAACTGCGAACACTTGGTTTGGTTCACGAATTGAAGCGAAATGTGCTTCGAATGGACGAGAGGGGAGCGGGCTTTGCCCTGATTGAGCCAGTTGGGCGTCGATGGTCGGCGTGCCGGGCTCACAATCAGGAGTGTGTCCCATGATCAAGTCGATCCCGCTGAACAAGCTCGTTCAGTCGCCCCGCAATGTCCGCCGCCACGGTGACCCGGCAGCAGATGCTGAGCTCAAGGCCAGCATCGCGGCCCGCGGTCTGCTACAGAACCTCATCGTCAGACCTGCTGCCAAGGGCAAATTCGAAGTCGAAGCCGGGGAACGTCGCCGCCGCGCTATGCTCGCGCTGGCCGAAGAGAAGCTGCTCGCCCGCGAATATGAAGTCACGTGCCTCGTTCTCGAGGACAGTGCTGAAGCGGCCGTAGAGACCAGTCTCGCGGAGAACTTCCACCGCCTCGCCATGAACCCCGCTGACGAAGCCCAGGCCTTCGCGGCGCTCGTTTCAGGTGGGGCGACTGTCGAAGAGGTTGCCCGGCGCTTCGGTCTGACTGTCCGCTTTGTCGAGGGCCGTCTGCGTCTTGCGACGCTTGCGCCCGTCGTGTTCGAGGCGCTCGCCGCCGGAGAGATCACCCTCGACATTGCCAAAGCCTTCGGTGCAACTTCGGACCAGGAAATCCAGACCCGCGTCTTCGAGCAGGTGTCCTCGGGCTACTATGCGCCCAACCCCGACAGCGTCCGGCGCATGGTTCTGTCCGGGACCGTCAGGGGCAGCGATCCACGTGCCCGCCTCATTGGCCGCGATGCCTACATTGCCGCCGGCGGGCGGATCGAGCGTGAGCTGTTCGACAACGACGACAGCGAGTCCTGGGTCGATGTCGCGCTGCTCGAAAGCCTCGCAGCGGCAAAGATGGAAGAGCAGGCCAAAGCCCTCGCCGCCGAGCAGGGTCTTGCCTGGGTCAAGCCCACACTCGATCCCTATGCCAGCCATGATCTGGTCGAAGGGCTGGTCCGGCTTCCAGCCGAACCGGCGCCTTTGTCCGAAGCCGAGGTGGCTAGGCTCGAAGAACTCGATGCGTCTTATGACGAGCATGCGGCGATCCTTGAAGACGAGGACAGTGCCGAGCATGCCGTGGCTGCGGCTGAAGCCGCAATCGCGGCGATCGAACGCGAATGCCAGGAAATCCGCGCACGCCCGCCAGTTATCGCGCCCGAGCTCAAGGCCGAAGCAGGCATGGTGCTGGTGCTCTCCCGCGATGGTACGCCGGTTCTCCAGCCGGTGTTCTACGGCGAGCGTCAGGCTGATCCCGCCGACGCCGACAGCGAGATCGAAGTCGTTTCGGGCGAGGAAGGTTCAGAGAAGCGCCGGACCACCTTGTCCAAGCGCCTGGTCGACGAGCTCGCCATGCAGCGCCGCGATGTTCTGGCGTTGCACGTTGCATCCGACCCCGGGCTCGCGCTCGACATCATGGTCTTCACGCTCGCCGATGCCGATACTCACGACTGGCGGGCGCGCCCTTCGACCACGCTGCGCGCGCCTGTTCCGGCAGGCCCGATCATCGGCTTCGAGGCCAAGGATGCACCTGCAAGCAGCGCGCTTGCCGAGCTCAGGTCCGGTCTCGACGAAAGCTGGCGCGCCGGTGCGGATGCAATGTCCCGCTTCGACCTGTTTCGGGCGCTGCCCGATGAAAGCCGCGTGGCCTGGCTTGGATATGTCGTTGCCCGGTCGCTCGAGGCGAGCCTCAACATGACCGGTGAGCGCCAGCTGCCGTTCCAGGATCATCTCGGCAGCCTGATCGGTATCGAAATGGCGCAGTGGTGGCGCCCGACCGCAGCCAACTACTTTGACCGGGTGCCCAAGCAGGTGATCCTCGACGCGCTGACCGATATCGGCGGCCTCGAGCTCTCCTCGCGCTTCGCCTCGGTCAAGAAGGGTGACCTCGCGATGAGCGCCGAGCGCGTCTTTGCGGGCACCTACATCACCGAGGTCGAGGTTCGCGAGAAGGCCTTGGCGTGGGTGCCTGATGTCATGCGCTTCGCTTGCCCTGCGCCGGATTCAGACGAAGCTGAGATCGACTCCGCTGGAGCGGAGCAGGGCGGTGACGACGAACATCAGTCTCCCCGCGAGCTGGCCGCCTGACCTCCTCCTGACAGGCACCGCCACTCGCACCTGGCGAAGCGGTCCTTCGGCTTATGCCGGAGGGCCGCTTCTCTTTTGGAATGAGAGCAGAGGGGGCTCGGGAACCTGTGGCACTGACCGGCGAGCCCGTCGCCTACTGTCAAATGCCTCAATCAGGAGAACCATCATGGCCTATCGCAAGGGGCAGGGCAGCGGCCAGTCGCCCACCACCCGTATCACCCAGGAAATCATCGCCCGTCTGGAAGCAGGCACTAAGCCGTGGATCAAGCCATGGCGCGGTGTCCCGGTCTCCCGGCCCTTGCGGGCCTGCGGAATCCCGTACCGCGGCATAAATGTCTTTTGGCTCTGGATGGTCGCCGACATGTGTGGCTACGGCTCGCCATTCTGGATGACCTACAACCAAGCCAAGTCGCTCGGCGCCCAGGTCCGCAAGGGCGAAAAGTCGACCATCGCAATCTTCTACAAGAGCTACACCAAGGAGGTGGAAGCCCCCGATACCGGCGAAAAGACTGATGAAGCGCGACGGGTGCTCAAGGCCTATCCAGTCTTCAATGCCGATCAGGTCGACGGTCTGCCCGAGCGCTTCCATCCGGCTGCAACGCTGGAACTGGTCGAGCCCGAAGGGCGCGAGGCCGAACTCGACGCCTTCTTCGCCGGCATTCCCGTCAATCTGCGTCATCAGGGTTGCGAGGCTTACTACGAACCTACCGCTGATCGGGTCACGATGCCGCCGACGAGCCTGTTCGAAGGCTTCGATCACTACTACGCCACGCTCGCCCACGAGCTGTCGCACTGGACGGGCCATGCCAGCCGCTTGGGACGCGATCTCAAGAACCGCTTCGGCACAGCGGCCTACGCTGCTGAGGAACTCGTCGCCGAGCTCTCCAGCGCCATGCTTGGCGCTGAGTTGGGACTGCCGGTGACCCATCTCGACAACCACGCGAGCTACATCGGGCACTGGCTCAAGCTGCTGAAGGACGACGACCGCGCTATCCTGACAGCTGCCGCCAAGGCCGAAGAAGCCTCGAGCCTGCTGCTGAAGCTCGGCGGAAGGGTCAAGCCTGAACAGTCTGACGACGCGTCAGACGATGCTGCGCTTGCGGCCTGAGGGAGGGTGTCATGGGCAGATCGGTCGGCTATCCCAGCGGCGCTATCGTCGCCTTCACGGTGCTCGAGGTCCAAGCCGAAGACGATTGGGAATTCGAGTACGAATGGCTGCGCGAGGACTTGCGCGAGCGGGCCGCCAAAGCCTTCCCTTCACTGATCCCGCATGACGGATGGCGTGGCCAGGAAAACCGGATCCTGCTGCGCAATGCCTATGCGGATTTCGGCGTATCGGTCTACGGCGGGCTGGTGGCCGTCTGGATCGTGGAGCGCGATGACGGGGCCTATTGGGACGCCGATTGGCGCACGGCGCGGTCGCCGCGGGCACAGCGCTGGCTGTCCCAGATCGCATCCCGCTTCGATGCCATGTTTGGCGACTATGACTGCCTCGGGCACATGTCGAACGGCGAGGGAGTCTACACCAAGCGCGCAGCTTGAGCTCCGCGAGTTGGTCACGCCCAGAGCTTTGGGTTGCCATCCCTGACTAAGCTTTGCCGGCCGCTCATGGTCTGTCGCCATGCGAGAGAGGCCCTGGGCCAGCCGCCAGCCTTGCGCAACCCGGGCTAAGCGGGCCCGTGTTGGCCTTGGCCCTTCGAGCTCAAGGCCTGCCCGCGCCAGCCCGCCAAGCCGGGTTCCCCCTGACGGGTGCGCAACCCTGCCTGAAGCTGGCCCTGACGGGCTCTCGCTGGCGCAGCCATGAACGGGTGCGTCGGCCTTACGCCAGTCAGGAGGACAATCCCATGCACACGTCATTTGCCGATCAACTCGCCGGGCTCGACCTTGCCGGCTTCTCGATTGGACCGGCTCCCGTATCGACAAGCGATTTCCCAGTCCGCGACGCGGTGGTCCAAACCCTCGAAGCGGTGTGGTCCGATCTCTTCGCCATGGTCTCCGGCACCGCGCTCGAAGCCGATGCCGAGGACCTTGGCTGGGCCTTCGTGAACATCTTTCACCGCTCTGCGACCCGCAAATCGACTGCCCTCGACCGGGCGACCGACGAGGTCCGCGCGCTAATCGCCACCGCCGATGGATCCGAGGTCCACACCCACGACCTCGAGACCCAGGTCGAGCGGGCGCAATGCGCCGAAAGCGCGATGCTGGCGCTCGAAGAGATGCGCGAAGTTGCAGCCACCCTGTATCTCAACGAGTTCGGTTCCTCATGGAAGCCGGTCTCCAGTTCGCGCTTCAATCACAGCGCCATGATGACTTCTGCGCTCGTCGAAGGTCGCGATTTCCTGCGTGCCCGTGCCGAGGCCAAACGCCGTGCAGCCGTGCCCGAAGGAACGCCCGTCGTGTTCGCGGGCGGGCGCACCCGGCATGCCACCGAAGTCGATGCACTGACCTTCGGCAACAATGTCTGGGCGACGCTCGACAAGGTCCGCGACCGTGTTCCCGACATGGTCCTTATCCATGGCGGCGACACCAAGGGCGTCGACCGCTTGGCATCGAGCTGGGCGGAACGCCGCGGCATCCCGCAGGTCACGTTCTCGCTCGACATGCGGCTCGGTGCCCGTGCCGGGTTCAAGCGCAACGAGCGGATGCTCTCGCTCGATCCCCGCTATGTCGTCGCCTTTCCCGGCAATGGAGTGCTCGAACGTCTGGTCATCGAAGCCAAGGCTCGGCGGATCACTGTTGTTGATCGCCGTGGCCCGCTGGGCACGTCTCCAAAAGCGCCGCCCGGGTGAGCGGTCAAGCATGTAGCAAACGGATATTTCGTTTCGATACTGTGCGACTGGGACCTCGAATGGACCTCGAATACCCCCTTACATGCTATGACATCCTGATCATTGATCTGACTAGAAGTTACAGCGCAAAGGGACATCACTCCGCCAGATCACGCCGTAACCGCTTGACGCCGACGGTCCGTGAGCGCTTCATCGCGTGAGTTTCGCAATGAAGTAAGATGGAGGGCTCCATGGCCAAGAAGGATGACGGAATTCCGCCGATTATTATTCCGGTTGCTCCTGTCCACGGAGGCCATGCCTCACGCAGTCGCGAGGACGCAGCGACAGAAAAACCGGCTCTGGGCGATGACGATAAGGCCCGTTCGAACAACAAGGCCGACCGGCCTTAGTAGTCAGTTCTACGAATCGCTGATGCTTGCGATGGTGGGATCCCGCCTATCGTCAATGGTCTTCCAATGCGCTTGCATCAGGCCGCATTCGTTCTTCCCTTTGGAAGGGTGGACGACGGCAAACATGGCCTGAACGCAGGCCCTCATTCAGCTTTGGCATCGTCGGGAAGGCGCTCCGCTGGCACGATGAGAATGCCGCTCCTGACGTGGCAATTGCGTCAGTAAGTGCACCCGTTTCCGTGCGGAAAAAGTCATTACCACCATCAAAGATAGAGACCACTCGTTGGGCTCGGGTGCAAAATCAATCAGGCCAAGGTCGTCGGCGGCATGGGCAGGGCAAACCTGTTCAAGGCATCCGGCTCCACCCGGCTTCGATACAAACCTTCCCTGAAGCACCCCTGTCGAGACGCGCAACCCCGATCAGGTCCGGCCGAGTTGCCGGTCACGTCATGCTGCGTGCCCGGCTGCCCGCTCCACCCGAACCAGATCGAGGTTTCCCTTCGGTGCGCTTCGCCATGGGCGCTTCCTAGTCGGGTTTGCAGCCGGGATGGACCCGGAATGCTCGATCAGGAGAAAGCCCATGACCAATCTTGTTATCCTCGTTGGCCGCATCGCTCGCGACCCCGAAACCCGCACCACCCAAGGTGGAACCAGCATCACTTCGATCTCGGTTGTGACAGACCGTCCCGCCCGCAAGGACGGCAAGACCTACAAGGACGAAAACGGCTACACCGCCAAGGACAGCGAATTCCACCGCGTGACCTGCTTCAACGGCCTCGGCGAAAATGTCGCCAAGTACTGCACCAAGGGCCAGCTGGTCTCGGTCGAAGGCCGCATCCACTATACCCAGTGGGAAGACGAAAGCGGCACCAAGCGCTACGGCTGCGAGATCATCGCCGACAAGGTGGACTTTCTCACCAAGGGCCGCAGCTCGAACAACGAAGACGCCCCTGACATCGACGAGGACTGAACGTCATCTCGGTTACGACGAGGCCCCGGCGGCACGCGCCATCGGGGCCTTTTGTTGTGCTTACCGGCGTGGTGCGGCGGGGAGGGGCATTGAGCCCACACCCCGCCGCTGTAACATCGATCAGCCGGGGGAGAGGCGCTTGAGGGATTGCTCAATCCCTGTCGCCAGCGCAGCGCGGATCAGCAGTCTCAGCTGTGCAGGTTCGATCACCTCACCGCCGCATTCGAGCAAGACATTGCCTAGCTCTGCTGCTGCATCAGCGCGCAGCTTGGTCTCCTGGGCGTCGAGTTCATCACGCTGTTCGCGCAGCTTCTTAAGCGCGCCAAGAGCGCTCGATTTGGACCTGGCCATATGACATTCCTTCTGTAGGCCGTTGGTCCCCTCCGTGTAGGATAATCCCAATTCAAGGCCGTGTAGGAAAGTGGTTTTTGCCGCGAAGCGCGTTCTTCTTCGGCTGACGTTGGGGGTCTCTCTCGCAGACTTTTGAAGTGTGATGCGGGCTTTGGGGCCGCGTCAAGGACGACGGGGCCCCACCATTTTTATAGGGCTCGCCCTGTAAAAATCGTTTCCCCCATCGCCGCTGCGCGGCCGCTTGCGCGGTCCCTGACCCGGCCCGTCACCCACATCCTGCCGATCCCTGATGCGACGCATCGAACATCAGGAGGAAAGATCATGTGCACTTCACTCAGCTTTGCCGCTCAGGGGTTCAAATCCGATCAGGAGGCCTTTGTTGCCGCCCTCGATCAGGCTCATGCCCGGTCCTATCATAGCTACTTCACGCAATATATTCTGACCGATAATGAGGCAGGGTACATCGCCGTTGATGAAGGTGATTATGGAGCCTTGCCCAGGGCACTGCAGGACCGGGTCATCGACACCGTGCCAAGCAGGCTGAGCGATGAATTCTGACGGCCGACGCGAGGAGGAAGTCCATCAGGGCTTCCTCCTATTCTTTTGCTCGTACGCCCAGGCTCAATCATTTGGCAGCGCGGTGCCGCTTGCAATGTTTCAGGCGTCGAGCTCGGATCGGTCGAGTTCATCGAGGCGTTCTGGCATTTCAAGCACCTTAATCGCCGCTGCCGCAATGGCTTCCGCAATCGTCGAAAAGGTCTCGGCAGAGCTTATCGAGACACCGTAAGAATAGGTGATCGTCCCTTGATAGCCATTGCCTTTGGGTGTTGCGCTCAATGTGACATCGACCATGTCCTGGCTCCCGTCTTCCGTTGCCGTCATCGCCGATCATAGGCTCCGAAGCGACCGATGACCATGCGGCTTTTGCCAGCCGCTGCGCGTCGCGATCCCGCCGAAAATGACGTGGCAAATCTCTCCATCCGATACAGGTCAGATCACGGGTTTCGACCTCGCAGTAGGGAACAAGTAAGGGCACACCGTACGCGACAGGTCGCAGCATCTATGCGGAATATAATCACCAAATAACAATCGGGTAGTCAGAATCTTCCGATATGGCAGCTTCTCAATCAGATTTGGATAGGCCGGAATTCGCCAATCATTTTTGATTGAGCCGCATCACAAATAGCAGAATTCTGCCAATCTCGATGTTCTTGACATGTTCTCAATTCTGATGTAGATGGCACATGCCTTTCGCAGTGCGTTCCGGGCTCCTCATCACAAGGAGTCCGTGCATGACACGGCCAAAATCCCTCCAAGTCCATGTCTCGATCGAACTCGCCGATCGGGTTCGTAGTGCGGCTGAGCGCCGCGATATCAGCGTAAGCGAATGGATCAGATCCCTGTTGCAGCAAGCCTGCGACGAGGATGATCTCAAGGCCGGCCTCAGCGGCTGGATGAACCGGCTGAACCGCCAGTCTGTCTTCACGATGGTTGGCGTCGATGCGCTTCTTGCCGGCCATGCCGATCATGATCTGCGTGAACGTGCGCACCAAGCCTACGCCCGCAAATGCAAGGAACTCGGCCTTTCCCAAAATGCCAACGAGGGAGGCTCAGATGAAGCGTAACCTCGCCAACTTCACGCGCGGTAGCCAGCTCCTCGGGCACTTCGGCTTCATGTTCGCAGCTGGCCTAAAGGGCCCGCTAATCATTGCTGCCGTGGTGATCTCCGCGACGTCCTGGTGGACCCTGTCGTCGGCTCTCACCGACTATGAGATCTACCTCATCTGGATGCGCGTCTATGCTGCGATCTACGGCTTCATGGAGTTCGATCCCGACAAGCGCGTTGCCCTCGAAACGGTCTTTGGCGGCAAGATAGAGATCCCGATCAGCCTTCTTGGCACATTTCCTCCCGTGGTCCGTGCATGGGATCATATGACCGAGCTGCTGGTCAGCGCCGCGTGGCGTTCAGCACTGTTTCTCGTGCCCGCCTTTGTCCTGTTCTACTGGTTCGCCGCACGCTTCGGCGGCAAGGCCAAGGAACGCAAGCACGAGCGCGGCGCGCAGCTTGTCGAATTGGCGGAACTGGTCGGGCTTCTGCGTGAGCATAACCGGGAGCAGCGCAATCGTGAACGCAACGCAGTCATGGGGTGGAAGTGGCGGCTTTGCATGCCCTGGGAGCTGGCGCGGGTCTTTCCCTATCGCCCGGCCCATCTTGCCGGGGTTGTCTATCCCTGGCGGCTTGAACAGAGCCACGCCATGCTCATCGGCACGACCGGTACTGGCAAGACGGTAGCCATCTCGGACATGATCGCAGAGGCCCGCGCCAAAGGTCAAAACTGCGTGGTCTTCGATCTAACCGGCGCCTTCATCGAGCAGTTCTACGACGCGCGGCGCGACATCATTTTGAACCCGCTCGATGCGCGCTGCCCCCAATGGAACCTGTTCGATGAATGCCGCACCGAAGCCGATTTCTGGACCGCAGCCGATGCTCTTGTGCCGCATGATGGCGGCGGCGAAGCGCAGTTCTGGGTGCTTGGCGCCCGCGCGCTGTTTGTGAAGTTTTGCGTCAAGCTTGTGGCCGAAGGCAGGGGTTCAAATGCGGCGCTCGCCCATGAACTGATGACCGCCGACCTCTCCGAGGTCCACGAAATGATGCGCGGGACGATCGCTGATCCGCTCACAGCGCCCGAAGCTGCGCGCATGGCAGAATCAATCCGGGCCGTGTTCAATGTGAACGCCAAGGCGCTGGAGATGTTGCCAACCGAAGGTCGGCGGTTCTCGGTGCGTGAATGGATCGAAGAGGCTGCCGAAAGTCCGGCAGGGAGGGGCTCGATCCTATTCATTTCCTCCCGCTACGTCGACATGAGCGTCGCTTCGCAGATGCTGACGCTTTGGCTCGACACAGCCATGAACACGCTCATGACCACTGAGCGGACCCGTGATCTCAAATGCTGGTTCTTCGTTGACGAGCTTGGTGCATTGCACCGCCTTCCGGCCCTTGAAAAAGGGCTGCAGACGGCGCGCAATTTCGGCGGTGCGATTGTGCTTGGCATCCATGCCTATGCCAAACTCAAGGAAGTCTACGGCGAGAACATGGCGGCGACCCTGGCATCGCTGGCGCGGACCAAACTGATCCTTTCGGTCGCCGAGCGGGATACCGCAATCTGGTGCAGCGACTTTATCGGCCACGAGGAAGTGGTCGATATCGATGAGGGTTACACCTTCGGGTACAACAATGCCCGCGACGCTGTCAGTCTCAGCCGGCGCACGACGATCAAGCCACTGCGGATGCCCGACCAGCTGATGAACCTGAAGAGCCTCCATGGCTACATCAAGTTCCCGGAAGGCTTTCCTGCAGCCTTTATCAAGCTGCGCCCAGTCAATCGGTCCAAGGTCGCCGACGCCTTTATCGGGCGCGGAGCGAACCGCCCGCCTCCGACCACCGAAAGTGGAGCTCCCAAGCCGCCGCGACCGCAACCGGGATGCCCTCCGGCGCATGCGGGATCAGACCATCCCTCGTCGAACGATGATGGGGCTGGGAAATCTACCGCCCGCAAATCTGCTGCAGGGAAACAGGGAGAATTGGCGTTCGATCGCGGCCAGCGTGGTGGTCAGCAGGCAGATCGCCGGGTAGACCCGGAACAGGGGCTTCGCCTCGGCGCTAATAAAGCAGGAAAGACTGCTCCAACCCGCTCCCAAAACGGTCGTTCTGGCCTCGGTAAGGACAGCAAAATACCGGCAGGGAAAAGCGAGGAAAGCCGTGCTGCTGCAGCATCGAAGGGCAAAGGTACGCCCCAAGGCGCTTCCAATCCCTCGCCCCAATCTGGGCGGAAGACGAGCGACGATGCGATCGCGCAAAAGCTGTCGCTACGAGGGCAACAGTCGGAGCCTGGCGCCAACAAGAATGGTGAGATCAAGGCGAAGTCTGACGATCCCAAGCCCAACGATACGAACACCCACAAGGGTAACGCACAGGCAAACCGGCAAAGGGCCTCGGACGCTCGCAAGCTGATGATCGAAGACGGGCTGCCCGAGCGCAGCGAGCCTCCAAGGGACGGTCCCGATCTCGGCGATCTGGAGCTGTAACGTTGTTGCCCTGTGCCGCTCAGCTAGAGGTAGCCCCGTGCTTTCCGTAGCCAACGTCCGCACGGCCGGCGGCGCAGCCAACTATTTTGCCGCTGACAACTACTACACCCGGGCCGATGCTGATCGGTCCGGGGCGTGGTTCGGCAAGGGCGCCGAAGAGCTCGGACTATCGGGCGCTGTCGATGCCAAGACCTTCGAAGCAGTCCTCAAGGGATTTCTGCCTGACGGGGGCCGCGTGGGCAGCGATAATCGTGTTCACCGAGCAGGCACAGATCTCACCTTCTCCATGCCGAAAAGCTGGTCGCTTCTAGCCCTCGTCGGCGGCGACACGCGGATCCTCGATGCTTACGGCGCCGCGGTCCGCGAGACGCTCGCCTGGGCTGAAAAGAACCTTGCCGAGACCCGGATGGAGGTGCGCGGCAAGGAGCGGGTGGTCGCAACCGGCAACCTTGTGGTGGCTCTGTTCCAGCATGACACCAACCGCAATCAGGAGCCCAATGCTCATTTCCACGCCGTGATCGCGAATGTCACTAAAGGCCCGGACGGTAAGTGGCGGGCCCTGCGCAATGATAAGCTCTGGGAGCACAACACTCTCCTCAACGCCATGACCATGGCACGATTCAGGCTCGGCGTGGAGAAACTCGGTTACGAGGTCGGCGAGTTCGGGAAGCATGGCAATTTCGAGGCGGCCGGCGTGCCCAAGGCGGTGCGCGATGCCTTCAGTTCGCGCCGCGCTGAAATCCTCGGGCAGCTTGCGACAATGGAAGGGACGGGGCTTGCCGCTCGCAATGCCGCGAACCTCATGACCCGGGCTAAGAAGGAGGGGATCGAGGACCGCGCTGCGCTCACACAGCAGTGGAAGGACACCGCGGAAAAGCTCGGCTTCGATCCGGCGATGGTCATTGGAAGAGCCAACGCGCGCAGCGCGCAGGACCTCGGCAATGTCAGCGGACTGGGGTCATCGGTTCGCAAGGTGGCCCAGCAGGGGCGAGATCTTGCCCACGCTTTTGCCGAGCGCCTCGGGCTCGTGAAGGACGATCCCTTGATACCCTCGCGGATCGGTCGCCGCCGCGCCGAAGAGGTCGCCGCCATCCATGTGGTCGCCTCGGCGATCCGCCATCTGGGGGAACGCGAAGCGGCTTTCACAAAGGCCGAAATCTATCGGACTGCGCTTGGCTTTGCCTTGCCAACTGCCTTTGACAATATCGAGCGGCGCGTCGATCAGCTCATCCGCCAGGGATACCTTCAGAAGGGCAAGGGCGCGGACCGCGAGCTGCTCACCACCCGCGATGCCATCAGCCTCGAACAGCGCATCATTGCCGGCGTCGATGCGGGGCGGGGCGCTGCACCCGCCATCGTTCCGGCCGATATTGCCGGGAGCCGACTGCAGGCGCTTTCGCAGCTCAAATACGGCCTGACACTGAACGCAGGACAGGAGGGGGCAGGGCGTCTACTGCTCGGATCCAACAACCGCATTGTCGCGATCCAGGGCGTTGCCGGTGCTGGCAAAAGCACGGTTCTGAAACCCGTGGCCGACATTTTGCGTGAGGAGGGCAAGGCCGTGCTGGGGCTCGCCGTGCAGAACACGCTGGTACAGATGCTCGAGCGCGAAACCGGCATTCCCTCGATGACGGTCGCGCGCTTCCTGAGGCAACATCAAGACCTGCTCAAGGGCGAAAGCGGTGCCCGTCTGGCCGAAGCGCGGGCCGAAATGCGCGGGACCGTCGTGCTGCTTGATGAGGCATCGATGGTCGGCAATGCCGACAAGGAGAAGCTGGTTCGTCTTGCCAACCTTCTCCAACTTGATCGCTTTGCCAGCATTGGCGACACCAAGCAGTTGGGGTCGGTCGATGCAGGCAAGCCCTTCGATGTCATGCAGCAGGCTGGCATCGAAACCGCGGTGATGAACACCAATCTGCGCGCGCGAGACGATGCGCTGCGCAATGCCCAACGCGCGGCCCAAGGCGGCCAGATCAGCGAGGCGCTCGCCCATTTGGGAGACAACGTTGTTACTGCTGGCGAGAATTCCGCCGTGGACGCTGCGGCGGCATGGCTCTCGCTGTCTCCGGCAGAGCGCGAGGTGACATCGATCTACGCCTCGGGCCGGGCCTTACGTGGGCAAGTCAATGAAGCGGTTCAGACGGGTCTCAAGGCGAACGGCGAATTGGGGCCTGGTTCATTGCAGCTCGAGGTGCTCTCCCGCGTCAATCTGACCCGCGAGGAACTGCGCTATGCGCGAAGCTATGCCCCAGGCATGCTGCTTGAGGTCGATCGCCGGCAGAGGGGGCAGGGCCTCGCAAAGGGCCAATATGAAGTGGTTGCAACCGATCCATCGCGCGAGCGGGTGACCCTGCAGAACGAGCGCGGACGGCAATTCGAATTTCGTCCTAGCCAGCTCCGCCCCCAAGGCGAAAAGGATCCGCTGCAGCTGTTCGAACGCCGCCAAATTGAAATCCATGATGGCGACCGGATCCGCTGGACTGCGACCGATCACAAGCGCGGGCTACTCAACGCCGATCAGGCGCGCGTTGTGGCGGTCGATGCCACAGGTGTCGCGGTGAAGACCTCGCTCGGCGCAGAGCACCGGCTCGCCGCCAATGATCCTATGCTGAGGCGCCTCGATCTCGCCTATGCGCTCAATGCTCATATGGCGCAGGGCCTGACCTCTGACCGCGGCATCGCCGTCATGGATAGCCGGGAACGCAATCTTGCCAACCAGCAGACCTTTCTGGTGACCATCACCCGGCTGCGCGATGGGCTGACCCTGTTTGTCAACAATCCCGGCAAGCTTGAGGCTGCTGTCGAAAACAATCCCGGCATGAAACGCTCTGCGCTCGAAACCGTGAACCTTCTGCGCGACGCGGCAGCCACCGGTGAGGCCAAGGGGAGAGCGCCTGCTCCCGAGCGCAAACCCCCGGAACTCGACCGCTCGATCACCAAGCCATTTGAGATCGGGCTTTAGCGGCTCGCATTCGATAGATGTCGCGCGTGAGCAATTCAGATCAGGACTTTGATCAGCCAGCCAAGCATGGCTGCGTACCCACCAAGCACCAGAGCTCCCACAAGCAGCGCCTCCCATTTGATGGCTCGTAATTTCGGGCGGGGTTCGTTGGTGGGCCACACAGCTTCGCACATGATTTCATTGAAACCTGTGCGCTGCCCCAAGACATTCACGTCACGCCCGATCAGAGATGCTGCGCCAGTGGGGGTGATGAGCTTCCACTCCCCCCCATCCACGCAGAGCACGAGATCGTGATTTCTCTTATTTAGCCGACCGGAGAGGTTTATCTCGGAGCCTAACGGCATGCTGGACCTTTCCAGTAGCGGTCCCAACGCAGCACCGTGCGCGTGCGGATCATGGCACAGGACAGATCGGCGCCATTTGGTAGGCTGCACCAAGCTGCCGTCCGATTTCCTCCCGCTGAACCTTCAGACCGACAGGTGAGTGTGGGGCCGTTGACAAGCACATGTCCGGTTGAGGCTGTTCCGCGCGCACCGCCGAGGATTTGAACCAGCGCATCGCGCGCTTCGATGGCAGAGCTTTGCGGGCACGGTTGATTGGTGCGGCAGGTGCCGTCAATTTCGCGGGCAGCAATACCGGCAATTCTCAGGCGGGGACCTTCCTGGCACCAAACCGGCCCGTCGCCATCCCAGACATGGGTCGGTGTGCAGGTAAAGGTTTGCCCTGCGGCAACCACGGATGCGGCGAGAAGTGTAAGCATTTCAACGCAGCCTTAGCGCAGTGCGCGGCCAAACCAAAGCACGCGGCCGACAATATTAAGCGCGCGCCTTTCAAGTCCGGGCCAACTTGGGAAGGTGGGATTGTCGCTGAGGACTGATACGCGCTTGCCCTGCGGTTCGATCGCGATGCGTTTGACGCTCAGCATATCGTCCATGCGCAGCACATAGATGCCGTCGCGTAGCCGCGCCTGACCATCTGCAAGATCAATCATGACCTCATCGCCGTCGTGCAAGGTCGGTTCCATCGAGTCCCCGAGGACCCCGATAATCGACAGGTTCGAGGCCTTGCTCGAGGTCAGGCGGCGCAGCCATTTTTCATCGAACCCGAATTGCGCGGATTTGGATTCCATCTCGGCAAGCGCGCCGTGTCCGGCAGAAGCCTCCACGTCGAGTATCGGCACCAGCGCCAGTTCGACCACGGGGCCCGCACGGCGGGCCGGGGCGCCGAGCACCTTCTCGTCCACGCCGAAAAACCGGGCAAGGACCGCGCGGTCCTGTTCATCCAGCTGCTTCGGGCTGCCGCGCCTGATAAATTGCTGGATGTAGGCTGCGTTGCGCCCGATTAGTCTGGAGATCTCGGAATAGTTGCAGCCTCGTTTCTGGATCAATTCGTCCAGGGCTCTACGTGCATCGTCCATGCTACCGCTCCTACCTCATCCATCTAGGAAATTCGATCCTAGACTCTAGGAAGGCTCCCTAGTAAGAACATATCAGGAACACAAGCAAAATGCGAGTCGTTGGTGATGGAGCTACTGGAGCAAATCGAGGCCTATCTTGAGGAGAGTGGGGTGTCGCCCAGCACCTTTGGCCGAATGTCTGTCGGCGACCCACGACTTGTTGCTGACCTGAAAGCAGGGCGTCGTCCGCGGCAGAGAACGCAAGATCGGTTAACAAGCTTTCTTGACGGCGCGGGAATCCCACATCCAAACGAAGCTGCAGATATCAAGACCGATTAGTGGAGCTTCGCAAGGCTGCTTGCCAGCAACGAAACTCCTTTCGAGAAAATTGAGTTATTCTGGGAATTTGAGGGTTGCTCGTCGCATCGTGACTTGGCGTAAGCTGCACGGTTCGATACCACTAGAGACCTCGAGCTCCTTCCTCGGGCGTACCTCGTAAGCTCGCCTTACCTGCGCACCGTTTACTTGGAGCTCCAAATCACTCGATGTGTTCAAGGGGGCTCCGTGGAAATTACAGAATGGCTCGGTCAGGGTCTGATTTATTTCTTCACCGAGATTCCGCTTATCGGTGACGCGATGGCTGCGTTTCTGGCGATCGTGTTGATAGGAACCGCCTTCGCGATATCGTATAGATATCAAAGCAAATATCACGCACCGCTGGCAGAAGCGATTGACGCGCGTGTCCGACTGCTCGACGAAGTGACTGGCGGCAGCATGACCGATGTCGATGAAGCGCGCATAGGCTTTGCAAGGCGCTTCCACGATATCGATGCACAGATGATGGATGCAAGTCACGCCGAGGCGATGCCACTTCGCAGGACCTGGGAAGAGTATCGGGAGACCATCGTCGATCCATCAGCCGATATTTTGCAGAATTCAGCGAGGCCTGAACATTTCTTTGTGAGCCTCGGAGACCGCCATCGCGGATTAAACTGGTTTGCGAATATCTTTATTGCAATCGGACTGCTGATCACTTTCCTTGGCATTATTGCAGCCCTGTCGACCCTCGACTTCAGCGGCGGTGTCGACGTCATGCAGGAACGTCTTAATGAACTCATGAAGGTCGCAGGCGCTAAGTTTTGGGCCTCGGTCGGCGGTATCGTGGCTTCGATCGTCCTGCGCTCTTACGATTATCGTTTTGGCAAACGCATTGACGACGGTCTTTCCATGCTTTGCGACAAGCTTGAGCATGGCATGGCCTATCTGCCACCGCAGCGCATCGCGAGCGATCAGCTTGAGCAGCTGAAAGAGCAGACTCCGGCTCTCAGGACCTTCTCAGAGCAATTGGCGGCTGCACTCGATGGTGCGCTGGAGAAACAGATGGCGCCAATGATCACCCATCTGGGTTCTATCCAGCAGGGCATCGACAAGATCAGCGGTGGCGGCGGTGAGGCCGTCCGGGATGCAATCGCATCGAGCGCGGGCGCCGAAATGGCGGGCCTTGCGAACGCCATCGGGGCGATGACCGCGTCCATGGCTTCGATGTCAGACCGACTGGAGAAGCAGACGGGTGAGGCTGACCGGCAAATTGAAGAGGCGGTACGCCGGTTTTCCCAAGCCTCCGAAGAGATGCGCACTGCGTTCGGCGAGCTTAACCGGAATTTTGGCGTGGTTGCCGACCGCATGCGAGAGGAAAACGAGCAGGCAAGCGCACTGGCACGCCAACGCATGGATGAGCTCCTCAGCAGCCTTGGCTCCACCCTTGACGACATGAAGGCAGGCCTGGCTGCGGCGGCCACTCAACTTGGCGAAGCATCGAGCAACGCCGCAAATGACGCGGCTCGCATTGGCCAGGAGGCAATGGAAAGATCCTTCGCGGAGTTCGTGGAACGCTTTAACGGAGCAGGCGCGCCGCTAGTCACGAGCATGAAGGACGCCGGCAGTGCAATTTCTGTTTCAGCTGATCGGCTATCTTCCGCTCAGACTGCGATCGGCGACCACGCAAGGGCCATCGAGCAGGTCGCCGCTCGCTCGAACGATCTGGCCACAGCATTCGGAACTGTTGCCAATGATGTGGAAGCGGCGGCCGGTCCAGTCCGCCAGTCTGCGGTATCAATTGCCGAAGCCGTGAAATCGGTTGAAGCTGTTGTCACGAAGAATGCGCAGTCGTCCGAAAGTGCCCGTGAAGAGATGCGGCAGCTCGCCGTATCGTTGAGCCAGACGGCGGCCGCTGCCTCCTCTGCCTGGTCTGAGTATCGGGCCAGATTCGAGGAAGTCGATCGATCACTCGGAGCCGCGCTTGAGAAGATCACCGATGCGGCAGGAAGTCACGCGACGAACCTTAATGAACGCGTTGGCCAAGTCGATCGTGCCCTTGGCGAGGGAGTTGCGCAGCTGGCCGGTGCGCTTGAGCCGCTTACAAACCTGCGGGACACTGTTGAGGAGCTAGCCGGAATTCTTGCGAACCAGAGCAGGGAAGCAGCTGAATAATGGAAGGCACCGTTCGCAGAAGACCTCCTGAAGAGGGGGAAAGCTACTTCATGTCGATGACAGACATGATGGTAGGCCTCCTGCTCATCTTTATCATCCTACTGGCTTACTTCGCACTGAATTTGCAGTCGAAGACTGAGGAGCTGACGGGCGCAAATCGAACCCGAGCAGAAATCCTCAATGACCTTCAGCAGTCGTTGAAGGACAAGGGTCTGCAGGTGGAAATCGATACGAAGACGGGCGTGCTGCGTCTGCCAGACGACGTGCTCTTCGACAAAGGCCGCTGGGAGCTGAACGACTTAGGGCAGGCCGCAATCAGCAAAGTCGCCAGCGCCATGGTAGAGGTTCTCCCCTGCTACACCACGTCGGACCTTTGCAAAGATGAGCGCTCCAAGCACCTCATCGACGCCGTCTTTGTTGAGGGACATACTGATTCCGATGCAATGTACGGAGGGATGAACAACTATGGCCTTTCGGTCCGAAGGGCCGAGACGACATTCACCATGCTTCAGCTCAATCAGCCGGCCCTACGAGAGTTCCTAAACAGGCCAGCTGGAGAGCCAGGTTCTGCACCAATCCTGGGTTTGAGCGGCTACGGACCGGATCGACCTATCGCACAAGGTGATAGCGAGGCCGCAAAAAAGCGTAATCGGCGGATCGATTTGCGGTTTTTAATGACCACACCCAGTGCCGGGTTGGACAAAGACATTTTAAGGCAGAAGCCATGAGCTTTCTGCGCGCAGCAATCGATCGGATGGACGCACTCGCCTCTGCCGGGCTTGCAAAGCCCCCGACGACGAAACCTGACTTACAACGGCAGCTTGCCAAGCTTGACGAGAGCATCGGTGAGGCTGAGCCCGTTGTAGAGTTGAAACCCTTTCTGCGCAGCGCGGCCGAGAAGAGCGCAGAGGCGCTTCCGCGCTTTAAGCTCAACCGGGTTCTGCGCGGGGCATGGTGCGATCCGGAGTTCGATACGCTTGGGTCAGCTGCTCTCGACCGGGCCCTCGCGGACCAACGGCGCAGTTCCGATCAAGCCATGATCGATGGTTATCTCACCTATTTTCCTTTCGGCCGGCCAATCATGGAGAAGCTCGCAGGGGCAGCCTCGAGCGCTGCCCAGCGGCACGAGTGGGCATGGCGAGAGAGGTCTCGGAACTGGAACCTATTTGCTCCCTCGCATGGTCCGGCAAAGGTGGCCCAAGCTTTGGTCACCCGCGATCACGATGAGATCTTCCAGCTGATGCGGGAAGTCGGATTGGGAGGAAATTTGGCGGCGAGCGGCTTTGGACAAGCAACCTTCGCCCGATTTTGCATTGCGACTGCAGAGTTGGCGCCTGGCAAGGCAGTCCAGGCACAGCGGAGCCTCTTGCGGCTCTTCGACCAAGAGGCGCTCGCAGGACAGATTGAGCTCGTCGTGCGCGCGCTGCTGGAACCTTGGGTCAATGAAAAGCCCGAGCCCGAGCATCGCAAGGCCATTTCCGGGTTTCTGCTCGACCAGGTTGGTGACCCGCGCCTTCAGCGGCCACGCTGGGAGAGGATTATTCGGTCTCTGGCCGAAAGCATTGGTGAAGAACGCGCACTAACAATCACACAGGTCTTCAAGCGCTGGCTCACAGAAGTCGCAATGCGCGAATTCTTTCGGGCTATCGCCAAGACAACTGATCGGCCCGATCAATGGGCGCAACGTGAAAAGTTCTGGATGGCCTATCTCGACGCAGGCTTGGTTAGTGACGCGTGGCCAGCCCTTGGCATCCGCGCGCGCAACCAGATCGAAGATATCATTCGGCAAAGTGGCGAACGCCCGGAATACGGCATCATCCGAGGAGGGCCTCCGTCCTCTTCCTCGATCATCATGCAGATCGGTGATCTCAGGATTTCTGAATGGAGCGACAATGGGTTATGTAGATTTTGGGCGAGTGATGATGGCAAGGCACCTGGCCTGTATCTAAAATATTACGAAGGTGGCAGCCTTAGGGTAATGACCGGTCGTAGTGACTTTGAACACGCCATGCACAGCTCAAGTTGGCAGGGAAAGTTTGCCGCTCTAATATTCCGAAGAACTTCGATTCAACATCCAGAGTTGGGTCGAGGGACAGTTCGCAGTTGGAATAGCCGGTGGTAGATACAAAGTTCATCGCGACCCAGAAGAGCGATGGCCGCGAGGCCATTACGCTCTTACGCGATCTGCCGGGTGGGCTGTTCAAGCGGGCGTCGAGCGAAACTGTACCGGTCACCGATTGGCCGAGATTTGCTCCAGAGGCTGGTCAGGCGGCGTTGGCGCTCGCCCGCTCATTCGATCAAGAGGGACAAATTCTCGAAGAGGAAGGGGAGATAATCCTTCCCCCTCATATTGCCGCGCAATTGGACGAGTCCGATGCCTTTGCGCTCGGCTTCCCGCCCACCACGCCGCTGACCCTTCAGCTGAATTCGACCGGATCGCTCGCGGAGGGTACCATTACGGTCAATCCGAAGTGGGTTCGTCGCGGCGGCGCGCCTGTTCGTGCTGATGTCGTTGGCGCTCGTGTCCGAGAAGGCGGGCGGGTTAGCCGCATGCCTGAACCAATGTTTTCCGTGTTCCAAGCTGCACAAGGCGTAAAGTCGGCAACTGAGTTCGACGAGCGAAGAGCGGCCTTTGCAGAGCTCCGCGCACTGCTTGGCGATAAAATGGGCGCAGGGATAGAAGCCGATGGTTTCCTCGAACGCATTCGCATAGCTTATGCTGCCAACTTCTCGTTGAACGCGAAGACCGATCACGGTCGCTTCGACTTCGATCCCGTGCTCTTCTCGCGACACGTGGGGGAGACCTCCGAGGGCGACCTCGTTGATGAGCGTGAAGCGTCATTGCTGACCCCGCAGGACAACGCGCACTTCCAACTCAGATTTCGGAGCCAGGAAGGAGGACGCCGCAGTTATCTCCTTTCAGACGGAACGCTGCTTTTCCTTGACCCATTGCTGGGCAAGGCGCTCGACGTAGTCCGTAAAAAACAGGCCGGAAGCTCACAGGAAAAGCGGGAGTTCCTGCGCTCACCTCAGCGGGTTTTGCGCGAAGAACTGAAGCTCGATGCTACCGGCGATGACGAAGCGGCCGACCGCCTGTTCATAGAAACGCAGCAGTTCTCGGAGCGGGTCAGCGGGATCGAGGTCTGGCAAAAGCCGGTCCTGCCCTGGATAAAACCGAAACCCAACAGCTGGCTGCCTGAAAGCTTTGGCCTGCGGATCGGTGATCCACCGGATGCGCGCCACATCCCGCTGGCTCCCGGCGAGGCCGAAGTGCTCGTTGGCGAAATCGAAACAGCCATCGAAACAGGGAACGAGACCGTCGCATGGCGCGACGAGAGGATTCCCGCTACCACAGCGACCCTCCAGGCAACGCGCGGGATTGCCGATCTTGAACGGGAAATTGCCGCAGAAGCAGGCGGCCGTTCGCAATCTGAGAGTGAACGTGAACCGGTCGAGACCTTCTTCCTGCAGGTCGGAGAGAATTTTGAGCAGCTCGATTATGCCCGTTTGCCTCGGGCACAGTTTGTTCACGAATCATTCGAGGTTCCGGCGCTTCCAAAAGGACTGAAGTCCGAGCCAAAGCCTCATCAGTGTGATGCGTTTGCCTGGCTGACGGAAGCGTGGGAACGTAGGTTGCCGGGCGTCCTGCTCGCCGATGATATGGGATTGGGGAAGACATTCCAGGCACTCATGTTCCTGCTATGGTTGCGGTCCAAATCGGCGCATCCCAAACCCGTCCTAATCGTCGCCCCGACAGGGTTGCTGAGGAACTGGCAGGCTGAACTGGCACAGCACGTGGAGGCCGGCCTCATCGGGCCCGTGATCGAAGCGTTCGGCACAAATCTACGCAATTATCGACTGGAGGCTGGAAGCGATATCCGCGGCGGCACCTCTCGGCTAGATTCCAGTGCGTGGGAAGGCGCAGGGATCGTTCTTACGACCTACGAGACGATGCGCGACTATCACATGAGCTTCGCACGCATCCCGTTTGACGCGATCGTATACGACGAAATCCAAAAGCTTAAAAATCCGGCCAGTCAAATGACTCGGGCAGCCAAAGCGCTTAACGGCCGCCTGCAAATTGCAATGACTGGTACACCGGTTGAGAACCGCCTTCAGGATCTCTGGTCAATCGCAGACACCGTGTATCCGGGCTTCCTCGGATCAAGCCGGGAGTTCGAAAGCTGCTACCCCGCCAACGATCTGGAACGTCTTGAAGACCTACAGCGGCGCTTAGTCGAGCGTGACGACGACCTCCCCCCTTTCATGCTGAGGCGCATGAAGGACGAAATTCTCACCGGTCTGCCAAAAAAGACAGCCCGCAAATACTCGGTCGAAATGCCGCCTGTCCAAGCTCAGGCCTATGACCTCGTGCTGGCAAGAGCTCGCGCGCTTCGTGAAAGCGGAGAACAAGGCGCGATGCTCAAAGTACTGCACATGTTGCGCGGCACGTCGCTTCATCCTTCGGCGCCGCGAGGCGTCACCGACATTGGTGCCTATGTCGCCCAGTCGGCTCGCCTGACAAAAACGTTCGAGATTCTGGCTGACCTCAAAGAGCGCGGCGAGAAAGTCCTATTGTTCTGCGAAGATCTGGAAATGCAGGCCTTCTTGGCCATGGCCATCCAGGAGCACTTTGACTTGCCTCACAGGCCGATGTGCATCAGCGGAAAGGTAGCCGGGCACAAGCGGCAAGAGATGGTGAACGCATTTCAGGCCTCCCCGTCTCCCTTTGATGTTCTCATCCTGTCCCCCAAAGCAGGCGGAGTTGGCCTCACGATCACCGCCGCCAATAACGTAATCCACCTCTCGCGTTGGTGGAATCCGGCGGTGGAAGATCAGGCAACTGACCGCGCCTACAGGATCGGTCAGACTCGTCCGGTCACGATACACATCCCGATGGCCATTCATCCGGATGAGGCGATCGGTCCGTCGAGCTTCGACCAGCGCCTTGATGTTCTGATGGAGCGCAAGCGCTCACTGAGTCGTGGTCTGTTGATGCCACCCGAGAGCGAGCGAGACGTCGAGGACTTGCTTGCCGATGTGCTCGATGGGAAGCGGGCCGAGCAGCAGGAGCAGTCTTCAACTGGTCCCATGAAGAGTTCCCCATCCTCAGGTGAGGGGATCATTTACGCTAGTGAGCGCCCCGCTTCCTCGGAGGCGCAGATCAAGCATGAGAGGCTCGACTTGCCGTCAGCCGAGTCTCTGCCTAGCGGGCCCAAGGAGGCAGCAACTCCAGCTTCGGCTGCAAGGCAAGAGGCGCAACCCAGGGAAGAGGCTGAGGACTTCTCGCCAGCGAAGATCGACCGGCCCGCAGTTGGTCGTCCGATCCTCTCGGTGCGATCTCCTATCGAAGCCGCAGAAGCGCGAGCCTCCTACGTTCAGCGAGTGGTCTTCGAGCAGTATGGTCAGCGAGACTGGACCATCTTTGAGCAATATGCCCGCGACGCGCATATCACGCTGCTGGAAATCCAGGATCCGTATTGCTGCGCCGATGGACAAGCGCGCGGGCGGCTTATCAATTTCATAGGTCGCTTTGGTCAGCTCGCCTCAGAAATCACATCTGTCCATATCGTGACCTTTGATGCGGATTCGGTTCAGACCCGAGAACCCGAAGGTACGAACGACCAAAGAAAAGACCTTGAGCAACGCTGGGAACGCATGCTCGCTTCCGTGCCGTTGCGCCTCGTGCAAAAATCACGCCGTTCGGCAGGCGATCTGCACGACCGCTATGTCAAAGCACATCTTTCCAGCGGAGGCTGCGTGATCTGGGATTTGGGACGAGGAATTGATGGCATCATGAACGCGAAGTGGTCGTGCGTGGTCAACGCCTTCTACGATGACGCCCAGCCGCGCTCCTACGCTGTAAACTCGTGAACCTGGCTTCTATCATTGAATCTAAAGCTTTAAGCGTCATCAGTCGGCAAACAGTGAGTGAATGACATCAGTTAGCGCTGAATGTGCGGGGGCAATTCGTTGATCCAGGAACGCGATTACAAGGCTGAGATCGAAGCCGCGCGCGAAAATCCCGTTCAGCTACGCAAGATCGCTGCCGACATTCACCAAGCGGGTGGCCCGCAAATTCTCATGATCCGGGCAATCCAGCTCGCAAAAGCTGCCGAAGCCGGTCCTCATCCGCTTGGTAAAGTGAGCGAAGCTCTGGGCCTGCCGAGGCCGAGTGGCCTGCCACTTTACCGCTATAAGCTAGCGCCTGGAACATTCGAGCGCATTGAGAGAAAGTTGTCGACGGGTCTGCAATCCGAACTGCAACATCCCGCCCTTGCCCCTGCATTTGTTCTCTGGGCCGCAGACTGGTTTCGCCGTTCATATCAGGGCGGGCTTCAGCGGTGGGCGGATATCGAAAATGCCTTAGGACTGCGGCTACCTCAGGATGTTTGGCGCGACCTTACAGACAAGGGGTTCCGCGTCTGGAAAATTGAACCTCTGATCACCAACCATGGGAATCAGCGGCTGTCCAACCTTGCGCGTCATGGCGGATTTCCGGCCGCCGCGATGGCAAACGGAGCAAGCTGGCCCAGAAAGTTTCTCGAACGGGTGATTGGCGAGCTTCTGGGCTCAGACGCGCAAGACATCGGTTCTGCTGTCGTCACTTGCGAGAGGAACGAATACCTGCTCCCGCCGATTTGGCGTAGTCCGGAGATGTACGCAATCTGCGGTGAGCTGGCACTCAAGATCGTGGAGTTGCGGGCTTTCGCTGACAAGGAAGGCCCCGCAGACGACCGCCCCTACTCAGCGCGTCTGGACGAAGCCTACGAAGACTGGCGCGATGAGCTGCCAATGACTTTGGACGGGGCGGCGGCGGCTTTGATCGATACGCTGCTGGAAGCGAAAAAGCTCTCAGGCAGCGGCAGCATCCGCATTGCGCGGGTCATGTCTGCAGATGGTGAAGATTGGCGAGAGTGCCTCGAATTCCATCTCGACGGGCGATGGGACGATAAAAATCAGTTGCTTTCACCAGAGCATCACAGTCGCATATTTCTGCAGCCATCTGATGGTTTGGCTGACAGAATTTCCGGCAGACTTGCTTACCTTGAGCACGAGGATGCGAACCGCTGGATCGCCAGACCGATGCGAAGCGAAGCCGCAATCGCGTTTCCATTCGAACTTCCCGTAACGGCTGAATTTCATGCGCGCGGCGATCGGCTGACACGCAGTTTTGTACTCCCTGGCGGCAAGCCCGTGGGCGCGGGGCTGCGTGTGTTCGAACGACGCGGCACAGATGACCAACGCCCAGCCTTTGCTCTGATTGGTCAGGGCTCCGGCGCCTTCCGGGCGGAGCCTGTTTTTATCGATGCTCCTCAGGACTGGTCGTTGCGAGGAAAGGACGGCAACGCCGAGATCGAGGTCGAAGACTTTGCTTTTGCGCCAGGACGCTGTCTTTATAGGTGTGCGGGCACAATCATCGCTCGGAAGAACAACGGGGACCGCTTCCTGATCCGCACCGGGCAAAGCGCAGATCGCAAGGATCGGCTCTCAGTGATCGCCGAGACGGTTTCTGGGCTTCAGACGCCAGATGGCGAGCAGCTCTACAGGCACCCGCTCCATGCGCAAGTGTCGGACGGCGTTTCACGCCGCGTTGCCTCTCGCGGCGAGGTTCGTTGGCGGATTGCCGGCGACCGTGAATGGTGTGAAAATCTGGACGCTGCGGGACCAGGCTTGTGTGAATTTGCGTGGCTCGATGGATCAACAGGCCATGTGCGCGATCGGCTGACCGCCTTCGTGCTGCCCGCTGCCTTTGCGCTCACCCAGCGGAACAACGGGACTTTTGCCGAAATAGAACTGAACGGTTGGGACGGTGAATCTGCCCTTGGCGCAGAAACACCCTGCTCAAGGCACAGCTGGAGGATCCGGATTGATCCGCCACGCCGGGCGTTGCTGACTTTGCGCTTGGCTTCCGCGTTTGCTCCTGCCTTCGATCTGATAGTTCCGATTCGATCAAAGGAATGGCTCACAACATGGGACGGAGATCTACTTCCGCGCGACGCAGTTTTGGGCCTTGCCGATCTTCGTGACGCAGTGGCACGCGTGCCGTCAACGTCGACTCTTTTGGGAGAAGTGCGCCAACATACTGGTGCTGCATTAGAGGCAAGCTGGCGGATCGACAGTCAACTTGGTCTCTCGGCCCTGCGAACAGATATTGCAGCACTGATGCGCCCCCTTGGCATCGATGCCCAGGTCCGGCTCGATTTTCATAACGGGAGCAACGACCACTGGTATGTCACCGAGTTTGGGAATGCCCTCGAACGGGAGCCAAACGGAGGGTTGCGTCCAAAAACAGCGATAGTCGGGGAGGATGTTAAAGTCTGCGGACGGTCCCTCGGGACTCCGGAGATAGAAGTAGAATTTGGCAGTTACGACGGCCTGCAGAGCGGACTTGGTGGGCAAATGATTCACTTGCCGCGTCTCAAAGGTGATTGGCTGGTCTACCTCCGTGAGGGTGCTCGCGTTCTTACGCGACCCAAGTTTGTCGCAGGTGACCCCGATCACGAAGTTCCGCAACACCGGCTCGGAAGAGCAATGGCCCAACCGCTCGAACTGGCTCGGGAGGATTTACAAGCACTCGTCAGTGAAATTGTTCAAAATCCGACTACGACAGATGCTAACCAGACGATACAAGCCGTCTTAAAGCTCGCCCTGTCACTCGACGGACTCCCGCCCCAGACTTTCGAAATATTCGGCCAATTTGAGCAAGCGGGGGCATTGGCCCCGCTGCTACTCTACCGCTGCGAAGAACAACACCTGTCGACCATTCTCGAATTGTTCGATGGTCTTTGCTCAAGCTGGGTTCTCTTGCCTTATGGAGCATGGGATTCTGCTTTCCAGGCTCAGGGGCACTATCTTGTTAGCCGCCTGGATGATCCCCAATGGGCGATAACGAGGCTAACAGAACGGCAGAATGAAATCGCTGCGCGTGCGCCGCAGTTAGCACCGCTGATTTGTCGCGATTTTTCCCCGGTGACTTGGGAGGAGGTGCGCAGTCACTTCACCGGGCACACCAGCGAGGGCATCAGCACAGACGCGGCTGGCTTCAACCCTTTCCGTCCCGCCTTTCGCGACCTGCTCCCGCAAGAAAACTTCCTCGAATCCCTGATGCGGGTCCTTGACGCGCCATTTGCCGCAGCCTTCGCGGCGATGGGTCGCATCACGCTCGACAAGATTCAAATTCTTACGGTGAAAGACGTCGAGCGACGTCATCTCGCATATTTTTCAAAAGCCTATGGCTACGCCCTCACGGAGCTCAAGAATGACCGCTGATCATGTCTCCCAGCCTGCTCGTCTATCGCCGATGGATGTCCATCGGCGCTTGCAGGCTGGTCTCGCAGAGGCGGTCGTGTCTCGGGCTGGCATTAGGCATGAGGGCCTCAATGCCTTCCTTCGGCACCATCTCGCAGGCACTGATCTCTCCAACGGAGCCCTGCTATCGGAACAGCTCTTTCAGGCGGCACCCGGCTATGTTTCATCAGGCAAACGCCCTGCCGAACTAACCCAGCTGCTCCACCCCCGAACAATTGAGGCAATCGCGCAAACGCCTGACAGCGCCTTGCGATTCGATTATCCTGCATACGCCCACCAGCTGAGAACTTGGGAGCTGCTCGGCAGTCCAGACCCTCAATCTGTTTTGGTGTCCAGTGGGACAGGTTCCGGTAAGACTGAGTGCTTCCTCGTTCCGCTGCTCGATGATCTGGTGCGTGCATCTGAAGCGGAGGGCCAGCTGACAGGCGTGAGGGCGCTCATGCTGTATCCGCTTAACGCGCTGATCGCGAGCCAGGAAAAGCGCCTCACGGCCTGGACGAAGCCGCTCAAGGGCGATGTACGCTTCGCTCTCTACAATGGCATGATGGGGACGGCGCGGAAATCAAGCCGCGACAAGGCCGAACACGAAATCCCACATCAGGTTCTCTACCGCGAAACTCTTCGCGCGAACCCGCCACCAATCCTGGTCACGAACCAGACGATGCTTGAATACATGACGATCCGGCGCGAGGATCGTCCCATACTCGATGCCTCACGCGGAAAGCTGCGCTGGATCGTGATTGACGAGGCGCATAGCTACATCGGTTCGGCGGCTGCGGAGCTCTCACTGTTGCTGCGCCGCGTCATGAATGCGTTTGACGTGACGCCCGATCAAGTGCGCTTCGTGGCGACGTCAGCTACGATTGGGTCGGCCGATGAAGCGGAGGCGGTCGCTTCATTGCAGCGGTTCTTGTCCGATATCGCCGGCGTTCCCCTTGATCGCACGCATGTGGTGATCGGTAAGCAGCAACCGGTCGATCTTTCGAAGGTACTGACTGCATCGGACGATCCGGCAGCCAGCGCAGTGGCTGAGATGCTCGAACAAAAGCCGCAGACGATCAAGATGCTGTCGTCCATGACAGCGTCCGCCGAAAAGATCCTTCTCGACCTGTCTGCGCACAATGCCCAAGAAATGAGGCCGATTTTGCCAATGCGCGCGCACAGCTTCACGCGCGCCATTCCTGGCCTTTGGACTTGCATCAACCACGACTGCACGGGGGGGACACGTCCAAAAGACTGGCCATTCGGCCCCATCCTTTTCGATCAGAAGGACAATTGCCCCCACTGCCAATCACTTGTTTTCGAGATCCACAGCTGTCCCGACTGTGGCGAGCCCTTCCTCCCTGCCGACGACCTCGGGGACCGGATCTTGCCGCGGCAGAGCAACCAGGACACCGACGAATTTCGCGAAAACAGTTACCGCGATCGTGATCATGAGGACGACGACGAGGAAGCGCAGCAAGCAGATGGGATCGCGCATGCTCGCCTGATCACAGTCAACGCGCCGGCACAGGGGACCCCTGTAGGATTTGAGGTGATCACCGGAGAATTGAACGATAGCGAAAACCGGTTTTCGATTACGCAGCTAAACGAAGGGCGCTGTCCTGCCTGCCTCAGCAGCAAACGCCACGGACGGCCTGCAATGCTGCCCTTCCGCTTTGGCACCCCGTTCCTGACCCAGAATGCAGCCCCAATTCTGCTCGAAGGGGTCTCTCCGCAAGATGCAGAGCATGCCCTGCCATTCGATGGTCGTCAGTTGATTAGCTTCTCCGACAGCCGACAAGGGACCGCCCGGTTCGCAGCCAACATTGAAACCAATGGCGAGCGCGGATTTGTTCGCGGCTTCATCTACCATGCCGTCCAAAAGGCAGCTCAAGGCGGCGCTCTCTCCGATAAAGACCGGCAGGAACTGCTTCAAAGGCGGGCGCGATACGCCAAATTTGTTCAAGAGGATCCGTCGTTCATAGACGACATCGCGAAGATCGACGCCGAGCTTAGTGACGGAGGTTCTGCAGGAATACCGTGGAAGGATCTGGTTGCGGCACTCGCTGCAGAGCCCGCCATTGGCATGATGGCCAAAGTCTGGGATTTGGATCGCAGCGAGCGCTTTCATGACAACCGGGAGGCACTCGCTCGCTTCATGCTTTTGCGCGAGCTCGCTCGCCGACCGCGAAATGCCAACGCGATGGAGACGCTTGGACTTGCGCGGCTCCGCTTCCCAAGCATCGAGAAAATAGGTCAGGAAAAGCTGCCCGAGGTCGTGGCCCAGAGGGGCTACACGATTCAGGATTGGCGCGATTTTCTCTATTACATGGTTGACTACCTGCGCGGTCAGTTCGCCCTTGAGGTCGACGACGGCGATGCTCGGTGGATGCCGGGACGCGCTCGCCCCCGCAATGTGATCGGCCCCGATCAACCACCGGGTGCAAAGCGCGACGTCTCTTGGCCAACGGTCAATTTGAAGGGGCGGCAGCCCGATTCCATTCTCCTGCTCGCCGCTGTCCTAAATCTGGATCTCTCCTCGCAACGGGATTGTCACGAAATCAACCAGCTCATGCGAGTGGCATGGGGTCAGCTCGAGCCGCTATTGTCGGGAGTTGGCGGAACGTACAGCCTGCGTCTCGAGAAGACTGCTGAAGTCGAGGCGGTGACCAAGGCCTGGCAGTGCCCGCTTACCCGCCGTGTTTTGCCGCGACTGGTTTTTGGCAGGTCGGCTAATCTGGTCAGCGCAGGGAAGGTTTTTGCAGGCCTGCCCGTCAGCGAAGTGGAGTTCCCGCGCCTTCCTGCGACGAGGCCATTCTCGGCGGAAGACCGCAAAAGAATAACAACGTGGCTTGATGCAAGCGAAGCGGTATCGATGCTGCGGGAGCGCGGGATCTGGATGAACTGGCACGATCAGGCCGCGCTCGCGACCCCTTATCTGCGCGCCGAGGAACATAGTGCGCAGCAACCCCCACACCGGCTGCGCGATTTTGAAGAACAGTTCAAGCAGGGCGATATTAACCTCCTCGCTTGTTCGACGACGATGGAGATGGGCGTCGACATTGGCTCGATCGAGGCGGTCATGATGACCAATGTGCCTCCTTCGATTGCCAACTACAATCAGCGTGCCGGTCGTGCGGGCAGACGAGGCCAAGGGTTTTCGACAAGCCTGACAATTGCGCGTAACACACCTCTCGATCTGGAGACTTTTGCCGATCCCGCCAGCTACCTCGCTCGCAAGCTTGCTTCGCCGCGGGTGTCTCTGGATTCGGACCGCATCGCTCAGCGCCACGCGAATGCCTATTTGCTCGCGGAGTGGTTTCGAGAGGTGGATGGTGAGTTCGCCCGTACCAAGACCGGCGACTTCTTTGGATGCAGAGCCGATCTCCAACCGTTCCAGGGCCTGGCTCCTGTGGACGCCTTTTGTGAATGGGTTCGCCTGCCGAGCACTGCACAGAAGGCGGAAGCTGGTCTTCAACGTCTACTGAAAGGTACGGGTCTCGCATTTGACAGCGAGGTCCGGGAGCACGCAGCGGCCAAATTCGAGGAAGAAGCCGCGAGCTTCCGGCAGACCTGGCAACGATTGAAGGATGATATCGATGCCCTCGATGGTCCCGCAAAGAAGGCGATCGAATTCCAGGCACGGCGCCTGTGTAAGGAATACTTGCTGAAGGAGTTGGCCAATCGCTCGTTGATCCCAGGAAGCGGCTTCCCGACAGCCGTTGTTCCGTTCGATACGTTGTGCGCAGAAACCCAGAAGGCGCAGGAGCGCTATCGCTCCGACGAGGAGGGTACCCGGGATCGTCGCTACGAATGCCCCACCCGTAACGCCGACATCGCCATACGAGAATATGCACCGGGCGCTGAGGTTGTGGTCGATGGGCTTGTCTGGAAGTCGGCAGGCGTAACCCTGAATTGGTTGAGCCCGATCGATAGCGGTCAGCGCGAGCCGCAGAACTTGCGTTGGGCCTGGTGGTGCGATCAATGTGGCGGAGCCGGCTCCGACCACCAAATGCCCGAACGCTGCGGCCATTGTGGCGAGCCGAACGTCAAGACTGAACAATTCCTCGAACCGGCAGGTTTCAGGGTCGACTGGAACGCGCAACCCCATGCGGACACCGATCAGGCTGTCTACATCGAACCGAAGTCACCAAAAGTCAGCGTCGGGGACGTCTTCTGGCAGCCTTTGTTGCAGCCGGAAACGGGTCGCATTCGCGCATCGCACGATGGCTACATCTACCACCATTCGCGCGGACCCAACGACAAGGGCTACGAGATTTGCTTGGAGTGCGGACGGGCCGGGGAAGCAGGCGCCGATGCGCTCAAGGATCACTGGCCGCTGACGCCGCGCGACCGCAAGGTCATCGATCGCTGTCCGGGTAACGATCAAGGCTACGCGATTGCGCGGCCCTTGGCCCTGGGGCATCAGGTACTGACTGACGTGGTCGAGATCCAGTTGCCAGGGCTTGAAAGCGATGGCGCGGCTTGGGCAGCAGGGGCGGCGCTGCGTGAAAGTCTCGCGCGCTGGCTCGGCATTGAGCCGCGCGAACTTGGTATCTCAGTCGCTCCACGGGAAGGCCAGTTGGGACGGCGTGTGCCCTCGATCTATCTCTTCGACGAGGCGTCGGGTGGTGCTGGATATGCGCCAAGACTACTCGACGATATCTATTATGTTTTTGAACGAGTATCTCGTGTTCTCGATTGCCCCAAGGAATGTGAAATGGGGTGTTCGGCCTGTGTTCTTGCGGCCGATCTCTACAAGCAGCAGGGTCAACTAGACCGGCGGGCAGCGTTGATCGCCGTGCAGGCTTTTCTCGCGAAAAACGCCGAACTGCCCGCGGAAGACCGCGCGGTTCCAGACGCCAAGGCAGTCAACGACGCGGCCAACGCCATTCTATTGCGCGCCCGCAGCGGAGATCGCGTCACGGTTTTTGCACCTGATGCTTTCGATCTTGCTCAGCTGTCCTCAATCAAGATGCGCTCGTTCTTCTCGTCCGCCTCAGCACGCGGCGTTCCGGTCACGCTCGTTTTAACCCCGAATTCATTGAACAATCTGGCAGAGGTGGAACGCCGGTCCCTGCGCGACGCAGCCATCCGCAATGACTTTCAGCTTGCGCTGGGCGAAGCCGAAAGAGGTCACTTCGGCAGCCATCGTATCGCCGAACTTGTCTCCCAAAACAGCGCCAAAGGCTTCTTTTCACGCGACGAAAATGCAGCGCAGCCCGGCGAGAGGTGGGGCGTTGGTGAAACACATGCTGTCGTTGCCGGTGGCGTCAATCCGCCGACGCCCTTCACTCTGATAGCTGCTGACGATCTCGAGCGCCAAGTCGCTCCCGGGGACAAAGTGGAGGTTATGCTTGGATTTGGCCAATGCCCGGTGGGGCAGTTCGGCAAACGTTTCGGCGCAAAGTTGAAGCAGCATATCGAGGCCGCAGGCGTCTGGCATGCGGGCCAGCTGGTCAGAATTTCCTATTCCGATCGCTATCTCAATGCCCCGCTGCCCATGCTTTTGTTCCTGCGGACCTGTGAGTTTCTTGCCGCCGAGCTGAAGGCTGGCGACACAGTTGAAGTCGACATCGTGGTGCAGCCATTGAAAAAGGACCGTCCACACTATCGAATCTTTGACGACTGGGAGCACGAGGACGACCGCGCGGACGTGGCGCAATTCCTAGGCGAGAAGCTCAGTCTCGACGTTGCGTTGGAAGTGACCGATACCGCCATTCACGGGCGGAAGCTCGAATTAGAATTCGCGGATGGACGCAAAGCCCTCGTGCTTCTTGATCAGGGTTTCGGGTACTGGCGTATCGTTGGTAACTTACCCCGCTATGATTTCCGCGCTGCTCCAGCTGCACAAGCTGGCGACCTTTATCGATCAAATGCTGCGGTGTCGGGGACTGGGGAAAGCTATTTTGCTGTGGCGCGTCGGTGAGGCATCAGCCTAATGGATGGCGGTGGTTGCCTCCACATCGATGATCACTGCGTTCTGCGGATCGATGAAATAGTTGCTGGAACAGCTACGTGAATACGATTTCCAGCTTGGCCTTACGTCGCGCATGATCAGGCATCAGCTTCCCTAGCAGGCGGGCAAACTCTGGCCCGTGATTTGGGTATGGAAGGTGGCAAAGCTCATGGGTGATCACATAGTCGATCAGTGGCACCGGCACCTGCACCAGAACATGGTTGAGCACCAAGCTGTGCGACGTTGGAACATAGCTGCCCCAACGCCGCTCCATTTCGACAATCTTTAACTTGGGGCGTTCGAAGTCCGTGCTGAATGGCTGAATGCACGCCGATAATCGTTCAGAAAAGATACGATAACCCTGAACCTCATACCACCGCATCAAGCGATTTCGGATTCTACGCGGTTCATCTGAAGGCACGCCGCCAACAATGATCCGATCGTCCTCGCGGCGGGTACCACGCGCCTCAGGTTCAATCCGCAAACGGTATTGCCGACCAAGAAAATAGTGGGTTTCACCCGGGATGTATCGGCGAGGGGGCAAGGGCGGAGTTCGCAAGGCAGACTCATCGACCTTGTCGAGAATCCATGAGGCTCGCTTGCGGAGAATAGCTTCAATCTGCCTTGCTTCGGCAGCCTCAGGGGCAGTGACAACGACGCTGCCGTCCGGCTTTACAGAGATTCCCAGGGTCTTTCGCGCAGATCTGCGGAGCGTGTAGTCGAACGCTTCCGTGCCGATTTCCAACCGTCCGGCCACCTCGGTCATTGAGCCGCTAGCTTTCTGGCGCGGGCAATGGCCTGATCGAGCATATTGTCGACCAGATCGAAATCTAGGCCATACTGACCGCGCTTGTTCTTGATTTCATCGATGAGAAAGTCGTCCATGTCCTGCCGCATCAGCTTTTCGACGTCTGCGTCGTTGGTCCAGCCCACGCGGGCGTGCTGTCCAATGATGTTCGCGAACTTGAGAGCGATGAGCGATGCCATTTCTTCGGCCTGGACGCCCGAGACTTCACGCATGGAATCGGCGGCCTGCCGGTAAAGCGCACTGGTCAATGGATTGCCACGCACAGCTTCGGGCAGGTCACCGCCACCCTCACCCTGAGCCTCGCGCACAACAGTGGCACGCACATCCTGCGCCTGGTTCAGATACTCAACCTCGCTCAGACGCCCCTCGCGGAATGCGTCGATGATTTCCTGAACCATGCGCGAGAAGCGGACATAGAGCGCGGGGTCTTCCTCCATTCGCTCATTGATGGTGCGAGTTGCCGCCGAAAGAATGGTGTCGGCAACGGAAGCGGGGCTTCCGTTCTGTCCTTCGACCACCTGCCGGAAACTCTGATCGTCGAAGATATCGACGGGGGGAACCACGGACATCAGCTCGCTGGCATCGATATGCTTGTCGAGCAGGGCACGGATAGCCGCCTGATAGCGGCGATAGTCGTAATCCTCGTCAGCATCGCCGTAACGAAGGCGGACCGCCCGGCGCAGCTCCTCGAAGCGCTTCAGGTCCGCCTTGTAGTTGGCAATGACCCGCTCGTTGGTCTCAGCGATCCATTGCTGGCACGAGAACGCAGTCTGCAGCGTGCGGGCGAACGCGCTCAGCCTTTCATAGAAGCGCCTTCGGGTCAGTTCCTCGCGCAAATGGAGCTGGTAGGCTTCCATGTCGAACGCATTGCCGATGCCCTTGAACATGTCGAGCAGCGCGGCATGCCGGTCTGGCAGGAGCTGTGCCTCATCGTGGAGCGAAAGCATGGCCTCGGCGACGTCACTTTCGTCGTAGCCTGCGAACTCGCGATAGCTGGTCAGCGCCTGATCGAGGTTGCCGAGGCTCCCGACATAATCGACGATCCGGCCATATTCCTTCTCGTGCAGCGGGCGGCCCATTTCGTCCTCTTCGCTTGACGAGAACAGCCGGTTCACCCGCGCAATCGCCTGCAACAGCTTATGCTCACGCAGTTCCTTGGCGAGGTAGAGCGTCTGGTTGCGCGGCGCATCGAAGCCGGTGAGCAGCTTGTCGACCACGATCAGCACATCAACGCCAGTGCTTGCGATGAATGCCCGGATCGTGTCCTTCTCAAAGGTCTTGAGCGGCTGCAACGCCGTCACCTGCTTGAGGTATGCCTTGACGACATCATCCTCATCCTCGGCACCCACAGCGTCGTGGCCCTGCCTGTCGTCTTCTTCGGATATGATGACTGCGCTGGTCACGAGCCCGGTTTCGTCGAGCAGTTTCTTGAGCATCACCGCTTCCCGCTTGAACGGTGCGACCAGCTGCGCCTTGTATGGCGTGCCACGCAGGTTGCGCTCGAAATCGTTGGCGACGTCCCAGGCCACTTCCTGAAGCCAGGGCTTCACTCCCTGCACCACCTGCGCCCGGGCCATGCGCTTCTTGAGATCGGCGCACTGGTCGGCCGAAAGTTCGCGCGTCACGCGGTCGAACCACTTGTCGAGCGGGGCCTGCTGCACCGCCATGTCAACATGGCGACCCTCATAAAGCAGCCGGACCACCGCCTTGTCCTCAACGGCGCGATCAATCTTGTAGTCGTGGATCAGCCCGCCGAAGCGGTCGAAAGTGCTCTTTTCCGACTTGAGCAGGGGCGTTCCGGTAAAGCCGATATAGGCAGCCCGCGGCAGCACCTTGCGCATCTGGGCGTGCAGGCTGTCGATGTCAGTCACGGCCTGACTGCGATGGCTTTCGTCGACCAGCACAAAAATGTCCTGATCATCGTCCACGAACTGACCCGCAGCGGCAAGGCCCGAGCGGAACTTGTGGATCAGTGTCGTGACCACCGCGCGCTTTTCCCGGAGCAACCGGATCAGCTCTTTGCCCGTAGCGGCCTGTTCGGGCGATTTGCCGGTGTCGCGGAAGGTGCCGGTAAGCTGGTCGTCGAGATCGACCCGGTCGGTCACCAGGATCAGCCGCGCACGGGGATAGGCCCGCTCGATCGCGCCCGCCAGCATCACCATGGTGAGCGACTTGCCGGACCCCTGCGTATGCCAGATCACACCCCCGGCGCGTTTGCCTGCCTTATCGACCTGTGCCACGCGATCCAGCGTGCGCTCAACGCCGAAGAACTGCTGGTAGCGGGCGACCTTCTTCACGCCATTATCGAACAGGGTGAAGCCGCGCACGATCTTGAGCAAGCGCTCGGGCGTGCAGAGGCCGATCAGCGTGCGGTCGAGTTTGGTGGGCAGACGCCCGCCGCTGCCTGCATCCATCAGACGGTCATGGGCTCGGCGGAACGGGCTGAAATCGGTCCAGATCCGCGCTGCCTCTTCCGGGTCGAGCCCGCGATTGACGCGCGTGTGCAGCTCGCCCTCGCCAAAGCCTTCCTCGCGCCAATGCGCCCAGAAGGGGGCGGGGGTTCCAGTAGTGGCATAGCGCGGAGCGCTGTCATTGGCGGCGATCAGCAGTTGCGCGGGCACGAACAGCCGGGGGATTTCGCCGTCCGGGTTCTGGTTGCGGATCATCTGGCTGACGCCCTCGGCGGTGGCGACGGCGCTCTTCTTCACTTCGATCACCACCAGCGGCACGCCGTTGACGAACAGCACGATGTCGGGCCGCCGGGTATCGTCCCGCCGTTCACGCCGCACCGCGAATTCGCAGGTCATGTGGAAGCGGTTGTTGGCGGGGTTGTCCCAATCGATGACGCGCAGCTGGCGCCCCTTGGTCTCCCCCTCGATCGTCATGTCGACCGAGGTGCCGAGCCGCAGCATATCGCTCGCCCTGCCGTTTGCGGTGAGCAGCCCTTCAGAGAGGTTGGCGGCAAGACCCTTCAGACGGTCCACCGCCTCGCGCGCCGCAGATTCGGTCACGGGATGGCTGCGACCGCGCTGGCGGACCGTGTTGAGTGCGAGGATGCGTTCGGCCAGCACATCTTCCAACACAATGCCATCAAGCCGCCCGCGCCGCTCGGCATCCACCTCAGCGCGGGGCATGTAGCGCCAGCC
Source organism: Porphyrobacter sp. MBR-49 (assembly GCF_053628655.1). Classification (NCBI taxonomy): domain Bacteria; kingdom Pseudomonadati; phylum Pseudomonadota; class Alphaproteobacteria; order Sphingomonadales; family Erythrobacteraceae; genus Porphyrobacter; species Porphyrobacter sp. MBR-49. The sequence continues at coordinate 227,157 of NZ_JBRJGU010000005.1, read as the reverse complement.
ATTGCGCGCGAGCGTCATCAAGGCGGCAAGCTGCACACCGCCCATTTCCGAGGTCGTGAAGCGGGGCGCGCTCAAAGCGGCCAATCCGGATGTTGGGCTGCGCGGTAAAAGGCAACGCAGAGCTCGTTGGGCGATTGCCCGATCTTCTCGCGATGCGGTTCGAGAATGTCGATCAGCCCCTGATAATAGGCTTGCTCGCCAGCATAAGCTTCCGGCTGCGACTTCAACTCAAGGTGGCGACGATACACATAGCTGATCGCATCAGCGACCTGCACCAGTGACGAATGGTCCGACTTGATGGCGAACGCCGTGTTGATGATGTGATCGAACCGGTTCTGGTCTGTCCGCGGGAGCCAGACGCTTTTCCCATACCGTTTGCCCCGGCATTGATACAGCCCGTCATACCAGTCGCTGCAATCGTAAAGACCGTCTGAAAGCTGTGGCATCTCCTTCTTGTTGTCATCCATGATGAGAACAGTCAGGCCCTTGCTGTTGGCTACGCTCTGCATCTTCTTCTGCACCAGCGCGCTGGTGAACATGCTAGCAGCGATCCAATAGCTGTTGCCGAACGGGTGCCCATGACCAGCGCCCACGGCCGCGTCGAAGGCGTTGAATGACAGTCCGATGCCGAAGATCTTGCCGCCATTGGCCACAGCGAGGCGGCAGATCTCGGTGAGGAAATCCTTGCGTTCCTGTGCATCGATCTGATTCCAGGCGCCCTTGCCATTGATAAAGCGGCTCGTCTTGAGATCGCCCCGGTTGCCGGGGTGCTTGGCAAACAGCGCCTCAAGCTTCGCATCGAAATCGGCGGTTTTCTTCCGAAGCTTGTAGGCGTCGACCATCAGGCCGCACATGACGAAGACGTCACCCTGATCGCGGCCGCCGCTTTCATCGACATAGATGAACTTCATGCTGCCACCTCGATGGTGCCGGGAAGCAGTGCGTCAATGCTTTTGGGGACCGGCAACTTACCGGTGAGCAGTTTCTGCATGAGGCCGCGCTTCTGGTTGCGGAGAAGATTTGCCATAGCTTCGAGCTGCTTGACCTCATCGGAAGCGCTTGTGAGGGTCTGCCCTATCCGCGTCCTCTGATCCTTGGGGATTTTGGGGATCTTGATGGTCTTAAGGTCGGACGCAGAAATGGCGGGGTAGCCCGAACCCGTAACGCGAGCGTGAACTTGCCGTTCGACGATTGCGGACGTCATCAGGTGAAAAATGAATGCGCTATCGCCATTTTCCTTCGGGCTAAGGATCGCATAGCCAGTCGAGAACACCGCGCTTGGGTGCTCATGTACAATGAAGAGCCGGCGGAGGAGAGGGCGAACCGTAGAATACGCCACATCTCCGGGTTTTGCGAGCCGACGGGCGCGAGACGGGCTTACCGAATATGTCATCCACCCCCCAGCCTCGTCGTCGTCGCCAATAGGAAAATACTCGAACTCGAAGTCAGGCGCAGTGGCATTGGGCAACGACGCTGAGTTGACGCGCGTCAGGGTGCCGAGCTCGACGGCATCAGGCCAGCAGTCCAGTTGCCTTTCTGCGGCGGAGATCAACAGCTTCTGTTTTGATTTGGCGAGCTTTTCGCAAGCAGAAATGGCTTCATCCCATGCATCCAGCACCGCCACAATGCGGCGCTGTTCGTCAAGATCAGGCCATTGCACCGGAATTTGCAAGAATTCTTTGGGGTATAGACGTAGGCGATCGTCCGTCAGGCCATAGGAATAAGCCCAGAGCAGATAGAGCGCGCGGTCTGATTTGAGCCAGTGCGCGGCGAAACGGGGATCGAGCGTCGACTTGGCCCGCAGCACAACGTAGGCTGGGCTGACATTGACCGGCGCGCTGGCGAGACCGAACGCTCCCTGCCACATGCGCATCATATTGTAGGCGATGTCACCGGGTTCGACGAGCGAATGCTGCTCAGCGGACAGGCTGGTATCCATCTTCCGGTCCATGTCTTCGCGAAGCACAAGGCCGTCGTTCATGGTGACCGAAGCAAGCGGAAGACCGGGCCGCCCCTTCCGCTTGCTGTGCGTGAAGTAGTGGGAGAGCTTATTGGTCTGGGGATCAGACATCGTCCTTCCCCTTGCGCTTCGGTTTCTTCTTCTCTGCCGCGATACGCTTGGCCGCCTGTGTCGCCTCCTGGAAATGCTGCTCGACCGCGCTGGGGGCATTGATGCGGCGCTGGTTCCAGATGGGGTATTCCGCCTCCACCTTGGCCATGGCGGCGGCATGGCTGATCCGTCCTGCGCCGGTAAGGATGTCGCGATCCGCCAGCTTCAGGAACTCGTCCAGCTTGGCGATCCAGTCCGCCATATGCATCGGGCGCCGCCCCTGTGCCTGCAATTCGGCAAATTCGAGATAGGCCGTGGTGACGCGGTTGAGCGGCTCGATCTGCTCTTCGCTCAGGTAGTTCTTGGCAATCATCGCATCGGCCTTGCGCGGGGACTTGCCCTGTTTCTGGCCGTCCCAGTGCGTCAGGCCCATATGGTCCTTACTGGCATTGGCATGGCTGTAGATCACTTCGGCCGCCGTCTGCCCGTGCGCGGCGTAGTGCATCTTGTTCTGCACCGTCTTGAAGAACCGGGTCGAGCTTTCGGCGCGTGGATCATAGTCCACGCTGGTCGCGTAGATCTCCAGCACCTTCTGGTAGAACCGCTTTTCCGAACTGCGGATGTCGCGGATGCGAGCGAGCAGTTCCTCGAAATAGTCGGTATCGGGGTCCTTCAGGCGCTCGTCGTCCATGACGAAGCCCTTGACTAGATACTGGCTGAGCGCCTCTGCTGCCCAGCGCCGGAACTGCATCCCGCGCGGGGAGCGGACGCGGAAACCGACAGCGAGGATCATGGGGAGGCTGTAGTGGGCGATGCGGCGAGATACCTCGCGCTTCCCCTCCATTCGAACCTGTAAGTAATCGTTACAGGTTGCCGCCTGCTCCAACTCTTCGTCCTCATATATCGCGCGAATGTGCTGGGTGACAGCCTGCGGGGTCACCTGGAATAGCTCGGCAATCTCAGCCTGGCTGAGCCACACATTGCCATCGCGCGCCTGAAGGCGAATGATGGTGACGCCATCCTGGGTCTGGTACTGGATCAGGTCACTGGCCATCAGAGCGAGACCCCCAGTTCCTTCAGGAAGCCGTCCATGCGCTTGCGCGTATCGGCCAACTGCTTTTCCAGCGCCACGATCTCGGCCTGAACAGCGGCAATGTCGACTTCGGCTTCGGCCTCGAAGGTGTCGACGTAGCGGGGGATGTTGAGGTTGTAGCCATTCTCCCGGATCTGAGCGCGCTCGATGAGGGCGGAATAACGCTCCACATCCTTGCGCGCCTGATAGGTGGCCACGATCTTGGCAATGTGGCCTTCCTCCAGCTCGTTCTGCTTCTTGCCGGGGGTGAAATCGCGGCTCGCATCGATGAACATCACATCATCCACGCCAGCGCGCGCGCCGCCCTTTTCCCGCGAACGGTCGAAGATCACAATGCACACCGGGATGCCGGTGGAGGGGAACAGCTGCGCGGGGAGACCGATGACCGCATCGAGCAGGTTCTCCTCGATCAGCTTCTGCCGGATCACACCTTCGGCCGCGCCCCTGAACAGCACCCCATGCGGCGCAATCAGCGCAACCTTGCCCTCACGCGGACGGGCGCTTTCGATCATGTGGCTGACGAAGGCATAGTCCCCGCGCGACTGCGGCGGCAGGCCGCGGTGGTAGCGGTGGAAGCGATCGTTCTTCGCCGTCTCGCTGCCCCACTTTTTGAGGCTGAAGGGCGGATTGGCGATCACCCGGTCAAACCGCATCAGCGCATCTTCGGTCAGGAATTTGGGGTTGGTCAGCGTGTCGCCCCATTCGATGCGCGCGCTATCCAGCCCGTGAAGGAACATGTTCATCCGGGCGAGTGCCGAGGTCTGGTTGGTTGCCTCCTGTCCGAACAGCGCGACATTGGCCTCGCTGGCGTGGTGCTTGCCTTCCTTCTCCGCCACATATTCGGCAGCGCGGATCAGCAGCGTGGAAGAACCACAGGCCGGATCGCAGATGCGGTTGCCCGGCTGCGGATCGGCGAGCTTGACCAGTAGCTCAGACACCTTGCGCGGGGTGAAGAACTCGCCCGCCTTCTTTCCCGCATCGCTGGCGAAGCGCGAAATCAGGTAGATGTAAGTTTCGCCGATCACGTCTTCGGCGGTGTCCTTGCCCGAGAAGCGCGAGGGCGAGAAATCGAGCGCTGGCTTGTGGAAGGTGTCGAACAGATCCTTCACCCGCCGGTTGCGATCTGCCGTTTCGCCCAAACTGTTGCGGCTGTTGAAATCGACTGCGGTGAGCACGTTCTCCAGCTTCGCAAGGTTCGCGTCTTCGATCGCTTCGAGGGCGATGTTGACCAGCTCGCCGATGTTCTCGGCGTTGCGCTGCGAGTAAAGGTCATGGAAGCTGGTGCCGTCAGGGAGCTGGAAGCGGAAGCGCGAAAGGCGGCGTGCAATGCGCGTTTTGTCGCCGTCGTACTGTTCGGCAGCCTGCTTGCGCTCGTCCGCCCAGATGTCGCTGAGGTACTTCCAGAACAGGAAGACAAGGATGTAGTCCTTGTAGTTGGCTGCATCGATGGTACCGCGAAACGTGTCGCAGGCATCCCATGCGGCTTTGTTGACGTCGGACTGTTTGACGGGGGTCATAGGGTGGCTTCTTTCATGGGCAGGGCAGCGGCCTCGGCCAGACAATGATTGATGAGGGTGGAGCGAAGGCGGGCAAGGTGAACGGCCAGACGCAGTTCCTCTGCCGCCTCGCGTGCAAGGGAAACAATCGCCGACTGACGCTGCCAGTCAGGAATGGGAACCTGAAGACTTTTCAACGGGCCTAGCGGAAGGCGCTTGGCTGCTGACCCTTCCCGGCCATCGGCAAGGATTGCCTGCGTTGTCGGCAGATTGAGGTAGGTAACGATGTAGTGCGGGCTGACGCATTCTGGATCGGCGAGCCTGATAACGGCAAGGTCAAGGGTGGCGAACAGCGGCGTGCCCTCAAGATCGGCAGGGTCAATCACAGCGGCGTTGTTGGCATTGCCGCGCAATGAGATCACGATGTCAAATGCACGCAAGGTCCCAGAGCTTCCAGAGGGAGGGGCGCCCACCTTTGTGAGCAGCCGGGGAAGAACGCCGCCGCCATCAAGGTCGCCCACCATCACGGCGCGCGAGTCGCTTGCTCCCCGCACAACGGCGGAACCGCTAAATATGCTGGCGCATGCCTGAAGGTGGATCGCTTTCATGGATTCTAGTTCTAGCCAAAAATCAGAAAATGTCAATGGAATCGCATTCCAAGGGAAAATCGTTTATAACGGCTTCGGCTGATGTCGCATATGGCTGGCCTTATGGCGCTTGGCGTCGCCTACTAACTGATGAAGTGCAGCCTGACGGTTCGTTGGGGATCGCGATGTGTAAGGCATCATTGTGGACCGTGTACTCGCCGGCGCGATCAGAATGCTCTGGCGCGGCTGGGAACCAATTTGCATCTGCCGAAATTTGCTAGCCCCGCTCGAGTGTTTCCTCTATGTTCTAACAAGAAGCGGGATGAATGCCATCATGACCAATTTCGATAACGAAAGCTCCAAAGCTCGCGAAACCCGCAATTGGGATGGGCTGTCCGAGATCGATCAGGCAATCCGTGACAACAGGCTGATGGAGTACCGGGTCAAGAAATCTTGGGCTGATCCTTGGGGACGCAAGCTGACGATACTAGGCGTTTCCCTCATCGTTGCAGTGTTCGCTTTTTTGGCAGGCGCGTCATTCGGACTGTGGTGATCCGAACATCACCACTGCTTTACATCATCCGCTGCCTCTGCACTCGCGCCCTTGGCGCCCTTGGTAACTGCGTCCAGGCGCGATTTCGATCCGCCTATCGTCTGGCGACCGCCAGCCTGAGCTCGCTGCACCTCATTTTGGATGGTTACTGTGTCCACCTGAGGGACCTCAGCTGGAACTCCCTGGCCAATCTGCGCGCGCCCACGCACGGAGCCTGGACCGGATATCGAAGGGCGAGAAACGGGCTGACCTGCGGATAGAACAAGGCGATCTTCAATCCCGTCGCGAAGTTGCTCGGCGTAGCTTCCGATGAATTTCCCCTGCAGTGCTTGGCCTTCCGAGCTGAGCTGGAAAGCGATGTCGTCGAACCGCGCGGTGCCGTAGAAATCGCGATTGCCTTCGATCTCGGCCAAGCCCCAGTCTCTATAGGCTTGCGATAGGTTGAGGTTGCCCGCTGCACTGTCGCCTTCGAAGAAAGATGCTTGGCTTTCGAGGCGATTGGCAAGCTCTTCAGCCCGGCGTGCCTCTACGGTGTAGCTTTGCGCCTCTGTCAGAGAGGCATTCAAGCCGCTCGCGGTGCTAGAGACTGACGAGTTAGACGAGGTACTGACGGACCGGACGAAGCCGTCGCGGGTGTTCGACCAATTTCGGCTATCCGACATTTGAGACAGACTCCCGAAGATTCGCGAACGATCCTCCGATGCTATGCCGATATCACTGTCGGTCCAGGTCCGTGTCCCACCGCCCTTTGCGCCTATGCTTCCAGAAAGCACCCCATTTGACAGGCCCGCTTTGGCTCCCGCCTCGCCACCAAGGAACCAGGCCGTAGAGATGTCATCAGCGGCCCTGCGCGAAAGCCCGAACTGCCGCTGTAGGTTGGTGGATGCTTGATCGACCTCGCTGAACGCGGTTTGGATGCTGTCGGAGTTCGATGTCCCGCTGGCGCTCTCGAAGGAATTGCCCTTGCTGAACTGGTCCCTGAGCTCGCGGAACCTGCTCACTGCACTGGATGTCGATTCCGCGGCGACGTTGGCATAGCTTTCGCTATTGGCACGAGCCTCCGATGCCATCGTCGACAGCCGCGATGTAAATTCCTGCCCCAGCGTCGGAGTGAAGGGATAGCTCGAATTCGGCAGCTGATCGTAGCTGGCTTGGCCGAAGCTCGTGGTGACCGCGCCGCTATCGCTAACCGTGCGGGTCTGCTGTGCGCCATAGGTGAAGCTTGGGGCTACCGTTCCTTGTGCGAACTGACGTGTCATGACGCTCGAGTTCTCGAAGCTGGTATTGCCGAGCGAGACATTGCCGGTGCTCGCCTCGCGGGCAGCTTCTTCGGCAGCGTTCTGGCTCGGATTGAGATAGCTCGTTGCCTGATGCGAGATCGCCATGGCGCCCCTCGCAACACCGCCAGCGAGGAAAGGGACTGAGGCGATCAGGTATCCTGCAAGAAGGCCGATATCGCTGTTGACGTCGGCCATGCCGGTGAAGCTGGCAAGGCTCAGACCGTTCGCGCCCGTCGCCGCAGTCATGTCAGCCGAGCCCTTGTACATCAGCATCATGTGCAAAATGACGAACAGGGGGCCCCAGGCGGCAAGGTAGAAGAAGCCGGTGACATAGCCTTTCAGGGCCATCGGCCCAGTCTTGGGCATCAGGAACAGCGGGAAAAGGACCGGGAACAGCGCGTAGAACAGCACCGTAAGTACGATGTTGAGCAGCGGCACCCACTTCATCGCGTTGCTGGCAATCGAGCCATAGGTCCGCTCGGTCTGAATGTCGGCGCGCGTCTGCGCATAGACATCGACATTCCCGGCACCGGTTGCCGCTGACATGGAATGCATCGCCTGACTCATGGCGTTGATGGTGAGCGTCTGCTTGAAGATGTCGGTCGCATTGGCCGATACGCCGGTGAGGTACTGGTAGGCCACGGGCAGATCGGCAAACAGCTTGGCTTTGGCGAGCGTCGCCGTCTGATTGGGATAGAGCTGCCGCCCGAAGACCGTGCCCATGCTGTCGACGAGGCTCGTCCACTGGCCATTGAGCGCGCCATAAGCTTCGCGGCAGGTTACGATATCCGAGATCACCTCGCCCGAACTCGCATCGCGCGTGAGGAAGCGCTGCGCCCGTGCCAGGCTGCCGGGCGCAATGGTCGCCCAGATGTCGCCGCTCTCGGCCAGTTCCTTCATCGAGTAGCGACCCAGCAGCACATCGTAGAAGACGCATTGCCGGAAATGCTCATCGAGATTGGCGGCAAATTCCGGATCGGAGATGCGCAAGGAGCGCGTCGCATCATACAGCCGCGCGCCATAGATCATGCCATTCTTAGAATAGTTGAGATCGCCGGGAAGGGCGAACACCACCTCGGCCGAGCCGGTGAGATAATCGCCCACCTGGCTGGTAAAGCTCGCCATTAGCGCAAGGCCTAGCGGCACATTGCTGACAGTGGCTGGCGCGAGGCTGGGATTGAGCCGGTCGGTGACGCGCACATCGAGCCGCGGCACCATCAGGCATGAGTAGATGAGGGTCGCACCAAGGAACCAGTTGATCCATGCGCGCCAGTCCTGATTGAAGGCCAGCGTGATCGCCGACAGAGCGAGGCCCATGACCATCACGACCTGCAGCAGGCTCTTGTAGCCGCCGTTGCCGGTCCAGGCAGCGACAGCCTGAAAGACATTGACGAGATAATCGCCGCCGCCGACCGTGAAGATCTCAACCATTGTGCTGCGCTTTCGGCTCGTCAGTGGAATTATTGGGTGAGGGCGCGGGTCTGAACGCCGCGCGACCAGTCGAGCGACGCTGCCATGCCCGGCGACATCGAGGCGGCCAGTACGTTCTCGATGAAAGCGGTTTTCTCGATGATCTGCATGATCGCGCCGACCTTGAGGTGCGTGTTGGCCTGCCGGTCCGCCAACGTCTGGCGCACGACATTCACCTGACCCTGCCACATCGCGATCTTGGCCTCGTCAGCGCCAATGAAGCTCGACATCGACCGGCCTGCCTCGCTGACGATCCGGTCAAGCACCGCGAACAGGAGGTCGACGCTCGCGATCTCAGCGAGGGTCTCGCGGTCATCGGTCGGCATGCCCCGGCCATAGGCCGCTTGCACAGTCAGGATTTTGTAGAGCGGGATCGAGGAGACCTGCAGGAGCTCCTTCTGCGCGTCGGTGATCGGTGTATCCTCGCGGATCGCGCCCACCATGCCGGCGATCAGCGCCGATACTCTCGGGCGCAACGCCTTCGATGCGGAAAGGCTCAATGGCTTGAAGCCAGGGTTGAGGCATTTGTCCGGCTCGTCGCAGTCATAGATCAGGACATTGCTGCCGCTCGTGCCATCGAGCAGCGAGGTCACAAGCGTCGAGGACGCTTCGCCCGCAATCGGAATGAACTTGCCCGGCTGGTCGTCGGTCGGCGGCACGTAGATGATCGTCCCGAGCAGGGTCATTGCATATTCAGCGAGTTCGCGATCGAAGTTGCCGCCCGGTGAGAAGAACGCGGACTTCTTGAGGATCGTCCAGGTGTAGTTGCGCGCCACGCCCGGATTGACGTCGTCATACTTGCCTGCACCCTGCGCAGTCGTGCTGGTGCGCTGGCCTCTGGTGCCGCAGCCATGCTTGGCTGCGGCATAGTCGGTGAAGATCCCTTCCGAGTTTCCGATCGCCTCGCAGACGGCCTTGTCCGCCAGATCGCCCTTGGGCCAGATGCCGCCGACCAACCCTTGCGCCATTTCGCAGGAGTTGATGTTGAGGTTGTTCATGAGCTGCGCTTTCTGGCTGAACTCCTGCATAATCTTCGAGCACTCGGGGCAGACTGTGTCGATCGCGAGGCTGAAGGCAAAGCCGACCGCGTTGTTGGCCACCGCCTTCATCATCGCGACGATTTCACTGGCATTGATGAAGCTGAAGGACCCGGCAAAGATGTCGATGCCGCCGCAGCCGGCCCGGGCGCGGGGCAGCTGCAGATTGGCGATGTTGGTCGTCTTCTGCGGGAAGCGCGTCCAGACATTGCCGAGACTGTAATAGCCTGCCGACTGTCCTTCGAACGCCGTCGGCCCCGTCACATTGGCGGCGCCGCCAACATCGTTGAGGAAGGAATCCATCGAGCTTCCCACATCCGCCGAGACGCTCGACAGGGGGAGCGTTACGGCAAGAAAGCCGGCGATGAGGCGTTTTGCGGTCAGCGCTGCGCGCTGTTTTGGGGCGGGGTGGAGACTACGCTTCTGGCGCGATGGATCAATAGTCACGTCCGGCTTCCTTCGATGTGAGGAGGAAAATGCGGTCCTGAAGCTCGTCAGCGCTCATCACGCCGTAGCCGATCGGGATGGGCTGGTTCTTGAGGGCGTCCCACAGGACCACGGCGGGCGTGATCCTGGGCTCCAGACCCATGCGGGTGCGCTGGTTGGTCTCGACCGTGTAGCCCGGGAAATGGCGCGAGGGCCCGCCGTCGGTGGAGATCGCCCGCACCGTGATCTTCCAGCGCGAGGCTACGCCCTGCACGATCGGCGACATCACCTCGCAGGCCGCGCAGCTCTGGGCGAAGAAGTAGAACAGCCCGTAGCGCTCCGAGAGCTGCGCCATCGTGGCATCGCGCTCGGCGCTGCGGCTGTCCTGCCATTGGCGCTTGCCAAGCGTCGAGACCGGCCGCTGCAGCGTGTAGTCGAGCTCGGGATCCTGCCAGATCGCCCGCTGCCAGACATCGCTGAACAACGACGCACGATCGAGTTGCTCGCGCTGAAAGCGAATATAGGCAGTCACATTCGCCGGGGTCGGCTCGAGAATGGCTTTGGCCTTGAGCTCGCGCAGGGTTGAGGTGATCGCATCGAGCTGGGTTGACGCACTTGGAGCGGCCGTCGGTGTCGTCTGCTCAGCCGGCTTTGGCCGGGTGCAGTAGAACCAGTAGCCGAGCTTGCGCTCCTCGCAGTAGAAGCTGTCCTGCGCCTCGACGTTCTTGGGTGCGGGCTGCTCCTGTGCTTGTGCCGGAGCGGTTTGGACACCCAGGCAGGCGAGGGCGCCGAGGCAGACGGCAAGCGGGCGCCAAGCGCCCCTAGTTGCTGGCACTGGCATAATAGTCCTCGATTTTTTGCTGGAGATCGCTCGCGACCGCGAGTTCGTCGGGCAGACGGGCCGCTTCGGTGAATTCGGCATAGACCTCGCTGAAATCCATCTGGCTGAGGTCGAGCCGCGAGAATTCCTCGAGGGTGAAGCCGCGGCATTGCTCGGTTTTGGGCTTGGCCCAAGGCTTGTTCAGCTGCTTGCGACCCTGCTCTTGCAGGATCCGCGACAGCTTCGATTCAAAGCAGCAATAGACCTTCTTCTTGGTCAGGCAGACGCCGAGAAAGCTGTCCGAGCAATAGGTCCCGACATAGGCGCACAGGCCCTGCGCATCGCGCTCATGCAGCAGCATTTCCTCGCGGCTGCAGCCAAGGCTGACCAGGAGCTGGATGCCGGGGATCAGCGGAAAGCCCTTGCCCTTGCAGCAGTTGAGCACGCCGAAGACCTTGGACGAGCAGGTGTTGCGAGTGCCCTTGAACAGGCTGAGGTTGTCGGGATCAAACTCGCGGCGTGCCTGGTCGATCGCATTAAGCGCGACCACGGCGTCCTTGAACTCGTCATTGGCTTCGCGCGTAATCGTCTCGCAGGAGCCGTCGATGCAGTAGACATCGGCGTCGCAGATAAACTGGTTGGGACTGCCCGGTTGATCGGGCACCGGGCAGTCATAGACCCGCTCCCAGGTGCGGCAGGGTTCACCCGACAAGCACTCCTCGCCTACCAAGTTGCAGCCCGGCGTTGTCTCGAGTGTCTGGCAGTCCTGTGCTTCGACATATTGCGCGCAAGCGTACTGCCGCTCCCACGCCCAGCAGGGCTGCGTCACGGCAACGCCGTCAATGATCCGGGTGACCGGATCGCTGTCGCTGCAGACCTCGGTGGCCTGGCGGCAGCTGGTATCCGATGCGAGGCTGGCACACCGGCTTTCGTCGCGATTGGTTGATATGCTCCGCGTCGCGACGATGTTCTGAAGTTCGCCGCCTGAAACTGGGGCGGGGCAGGACATGACGCTGATGGGGTTTCCGGGCTCTGCACAGAAGCGCGGGCCGCCGAAGTCGGCCCATTGCAGGCAAGGACCTTCGATAAAGCCCGTGCGCTCGCAGCCTGCAGCGTCGAACCGTGTGCAGCTCTCCTGATCGCCAGAGCCGAACTCGTTGCACCAATAGATGTAGCGAGTCTGTGTCTCGACTTCGACATTGAGCAGGATCGCACAGCTGCGCGTCTCCTCGCTCGCGGTGTAGCCGACATTGCAGGTTGCCATGTAGCGCGCGCCGCTCCCGCTCCCGGGGGGTAGCGGGACGCAGCGGCCCTGCGATCCGCTGACGCTCATGCCGCTGGTGAAGGCGAGCGGATCGGTGTTGATTAGATCGCTGCGCGCGATCACGGCATCAAGATCCTGGGGTGCAAAGCGTGCACGCCGCTCCATGGAATCACGCATCGTGCGATAGCCACTGTGGCCATTCGCCTGACTGGCTGCCTCGCGCTCCATGCGCGCCGGATCATTGAAATAGCGTGCTTCACCTGGATCGCTGCTGAAATTGGGAATGCGGCTCGCATCGGGGCGGGTGGTTGCGGCGCCTTGCGCAGCCGCCGCCTGTTCGCGCCCGAACGCCTTGCCATCAGCCTTGGCCGCGACGGTGCTGCCTGGGGCTTGCGGCGCATTCTGCGCCTCGGCCGCAGGTGCAAGCCACACTCCGAAGGCAGCGAACCCGGTGATGAGAGTCCGGATCATTGGTCCGCACCCTTGAGACGAGCAAGATACTGGGCGGCGATGCGCGCGGCAGGACCGCCGCCCCGCGCGATCGTCTCAAGCGCGAAATCGGCCGTCACATTGCCGCTGAGGCGGTCATGCGGCGGGATTTGCGTCTGGCAGTCGAACCCGTCGCACAGGTCAAAGTCGGTACTTGCGACCACATAGGTTGGGACGGCAGTGACGTTGAACGCCCGGAACAGCCGGGGATCGATCCCGACACTGCCAAGTTGATCCTGATCCAGCGCAACCTTGCTGAGCGCTTCGGTCAGCACCTTGGCGCTTCCTGATGGAAAGCCGCGCAGCGCGACAACGCCGCCTGCCGCGTTCACTCGGCCGATCATGTCGCGCAAGGCGGCGGGCGGCATCGACAGTGAGGCAAAGGCAATGAAGCGCGGCGCCTCACCCAGATTGCCTTTGGCCGCTTTCCCGGCAGCGGTCACCATCTGATCGAAATCGAAGATTAGGTCCGATGGCTGCGGGGTCGCAGTTGGTACTGTCCGCGCATAATCTTGGCCATGCGCCTGCGCCTCGAGCGCAGCCGCATCTGCTTGGTCCATGACCGCGTTGGCCCGGTCCCGGGCCGTGGCAGCCAGTGCATCGGCTTCGCCCGCATCACTTTGCGCCCTTGCGCGAATGGCAGCGAGATCAAGCTCGGGCTCGATCGTCTGCGCGGCCGCGCCCCCGAGGGCTGCAAGGCTTACGAAAAACGTAAGTACAGGAAGGGTGTAGGGCTTTCTCATAGCGCGCAGCAGTTCCGTTTGCGCCAGACCAGGTAGCCCATGTCCTCGCCGATGGCGGGGTAGACCTGTCCTGCTGACATGAAGGTGGTGGAGGCGCCAATCGGCGCGCAGGCATAGCGGCCCTTGGTCTGCGGATTGGGGTTGGTGGCCTGGAAGCGGTATTGCTGCTTCCTCATCGCCGGCATGAGGTACTTGCCGCACAGACCCTTGCTGCCCATCGTGCCCCAGGCGACGAGCTGGCGATGCAGCTTGTAGGAGAAGCGCGACAGAGCGAGGCGCGAGGCCTGGACATGGCCAATCGTCGCCGAGACATTACCATTCAGGGGATACATCGTGCCCTGGCAGCCAGCGCACCAGAACAGGTCATCGACCGGGAGCTTCGATGTGGCTGCAACGCAGTCGGCAGCGCAGGCTGCGAGTGCCAGCGGATTGGCGAAGAGGACGCTTTCAGGATTGATGATCGCAGTGAGCTCGCTGTCCTGCCACAGCGGATCGATCTCGCTCACATAGAGGATGTCGACCGAGCCTGCCTCAAGGCAAAGGAAATCGGCGACCAGCTCCATCCAGTAAATCAGCGGGTAGGCATACCAGTGGACATGCCACTGCGAATGGTACTGTGTTGCGCCGCCCACCGCTGAAGGCCCGGCCATGGTCTTGAATCCGATGTCGAAGCCCGGGTCGATTTTCATCCCACCAAGATTGACGAAGCACCACGGCTTCATGCTGACATCGGCGAGGCGCACCGGCTCCCAGAAGCCCATCGCGATCCCGGGACGAATGCCGCACAGGCACACGGGAAGATCCGGGTTGTCGGGGTCAGGGCGGTTCGAGGGCCAGATCTTGAGGCTGCCCACCGAGATCGGGAACAGGCACGACCAGCAGATATCGGTAATCGGGTTGACGAACTTGCCGGTGCATTTGCCCGGGCCCGCGTCAGCACTTGCCGGCGAGCTTATCGCCAACATCAAGAGTGCAGCGCAAATCCATCTTAAGAAGATGCTTTGTCGGTTCATGATGGCGTATGACCTCCGCCTTTGACCGGTGTTTCGGTGATACGGAGGACGCGGCCCTGCTGCTCGACCACGGCGGGCACAGCGCGGATGCCGAAGTGCTTCACCAGGGTGCCGCCCTGGTCGAAATAGAACCGGCGTTGGCGCGCTTTCATGAGGGCGAGCGGTGCGCCGCGCACGAGGATCAGCTTGGCATTCGTCTTGCCGAAGCGTGCGCTCGCCCAGGCCAGCTGCGCAGGATCGTCGCCATCAAGAAACACCAGCGGTGCACGCATCGACACAGTATCGAGCGGATTGACCCGCGTGCCGGCCGCAATGATGATCCGGCCTTTCTCGTCGGCAATATCGCGCTCAGCGCTGATGGTCGGATCGAACTGCCAGCTTCGATGGCTCGCCGCATGGATGATCCCGGCGACCGGCTCGGGCCGGTTGACCCTGGCTATCGTCCGCTGTTTGAGGCGCTCATTGAGGCGCGCGGTTTCGCCGCTTGCCTCGAGGTGTTTGAGCCGCGCTTCGATCTGCTCGAGCAGATCAGGCTCGATCACCGGCCAGAGTGTTCCGTGCTGGCCATAGTCCTTTGCTACCGCAGGTATGCTGCAGGAAAGCAGGAGCAGGACAGGGACGAGAAGCGGTTTCACAGGATCGCCCTCCCGGTCCCAAGGATGCGCTCGCGGCAAATCCATCCGATCGCGGCGTAGCGGCTGTCGAACCCGTCCTTGTGCGGGGTGGCGACGAAGTAGCAGTTCTCAGGAACCTTGCCGGTGGGCCCAAGCGCCAGCGGTTCGCCGAGGCGGCTTGTCAGCTTGGCGGTTGCCACAGGGCGACCGTTTACATGAAACGTGCGGTCCTCGCGGGTCACGAGATCGCCGGGCATGCCGCTGACGATCTTGCCAAAGGGCTGAGGGCGCGTCCCAAAGTGCTTCTCGAGCAGCGGCGAGGCGGGTGGGGTGAAGAGAATGATATCGCCGCGTTGAGCGGGCTCGTCGCGGCTCGTCCAGATCGCCCAATAGGGCAGGCTTGGGCTCACATTGATCATCAGCGCGTGGCTGGTGGCAAAGCCGCTGAGCGCGGTAAGGCCAAACGCGCCCGCGCCTACACACGCTACGAGCGCGAGACGGCGAGCCGTGGCCGAGCGGGCAAAGATGTCAGCGCCGCGCATCGGGAACACCGGCAATGCGCCGCGCCACATCGGCGCGGACGCTTTCGGTCAAGTCGGGCGCGCTGCCCGAGACCACTGCTTCTGCGACAAGCACGGTGCGGCCCTCGCGCCCCAGAGCTTGGACCGATGCCTCGACCGCCTTCAGATAGAGCTCCACCCGCATGCGGGTTTCTTCAGGGGGACGACCGGCGCGCGCCTCGGCTTCGATGAATTCGCCCATGATCTGGCTCAGCTGGACCGTAACGACCTCGCGCTTTTCGAGGTTAAGCAGCCGATCGGTCGCCCAGACACCCCAAAGCGTGGAGCCGATCATGCTTGCTCCGAGCAGCATCGCAGTCGGGCTGAGAGCGAGGCCGCGCCACTTTTGTGTTGCCAATATGTTCTTCACTTCTTTCCTCCCAAAAGGTCGCGCTCGAGATCCCTGAGGAAGCGCGGCAAGCGCCAGGCTGCGATCAGTGTTGCGGCGGCGATCAGCACCAGCTTGAACTCAGCGAGAAAGCTGACCTGCCGGGCGTGGTCCGCCGCGAGGAAGCGCTCGGCCAGATTGGCAAGGTGCGCAAAGAGGCTCGGAGCGTCGCCGCCCGAGATCGCGAGAAAGAAGACCAGCGGCACGCCGAGCGCCATCAGGTAGCTCGAACCCAAAAAGGTGCTGACCCTCAGCGTAATGAAGCACAGGTCCCCTGCGCGCGTGCGCCAGCCTTTGTGAGCCTTTTCGTCACGAGACGCATCGAGCGCGTCGCCTTGCGCGGGGTTGGGCTCTGCGGCGGCAAGCAGAGGGAGGGGCGGGGATGTGGTCATGGAAGGTGATCCTCAGTGATCGGAATGGTCAGGACGATGGGCCAAAGGCGATGCGTTCGATCGCTTCGGCCAGCTGGTGTCCGCGCGCGACTTCGGCATCGATCGTAGCAAAGGTGTCGGGCGAGCTCGAGAACAACGTCGATGAGTACGCGTCGAGCACAAGCCGTCCGATCGCTTCGACCTCCGGGCCCTTGATGAAGACCTCGGAATAGTCATTGCCCGAGCGCTTGAGGCTGCGGATCAGCGTCTCGGTACGGTCATCCATGTCGAGACGCTTGGAGGCCTTGAAGTCGGCAATCGTCTCGGGCTTCTGCTGCAGGATCAGCATCCAGTCGCTGTTCTCGAGCGCGGCCGTTGCCCCGTCAGACTTGTAGTAATCGTTGAGCGACTGCGTCGCTGTTGCCAGCGCCCCGCCATATTTGCGGCAGGTGCGTGCATAGGTCTCGACGAACTCACCCATCGAGCCGCCCTTCAACATCGACCAGGCTTCATCGATCAGGAGCAGCTTGCGCACCTGCCGCGGGGTGCGGGTCATCGCCTGGCTGGTCATGAACATGATCGCCGAGAGCACGACTGCGCGCAGCTCCTCGCGCGCACCCAGATCAGACATCTCGAAGACCGTGAAATCGCTGTCGAGCGCGAGGCTCGCCTCGCCCTCGAAAAAGGCGCCATAGGTCCCGCCTGCCGTGTAAGGCGCTAGCGAGGTCGCAAGGTCATCGGCCATGTCGTGCCCGGTACGGCTGAGCGCTTCGCCGACGCTTGTGACCGTTGCTGCGGTGCCGGCCTCGTTCCAGACGGTGTTGACCGCCCGGTCGATCAGCCCGCGCTCGATATCGGAGAGCGCCGCCGAATGCCGTGCCATCTGGCCAATGATGGCCTTCACCATTCCGAAGCAGTCGAGCCGGTAGTCTTCGTCCTCGGCGGCGCGCGCGGCGTCGATCATCGAGAAGGGATTGAGGCAGAACCCCGCCTTCATCGTGAACTCGACAAAGCGGCCGCCCTGCAGCTTGACCGAATGCTCGAAGCTCCGGCCGTCATCGATCACGACCACCTGCGCGCCTGCACCGCGCAGCGCCGCGCACATCTCCTGCAGCAGCACCGACTTGCCCGACCCGGACTTGCCGCAGATCGCGACATTGTGATTGCCCGCCTCGTTCTCGAAGGGGGACCAGAAGAAGGGCTGGCCGCGCCGTCCGACAAACAGAAGGTGCGGGAGGGCGCTGCCGAGATACTCGCCCTGCATCGGGGCGATGTTGGCGGCCGTGGTCGACAGCAGCGTGCGGAAGCGCTTCAGGCGCTCCATGTCGGCCCCGAGGCCGTCAGCAAGGGTCATCGGCATAGCGGCAAGCAGGCCTTGAATCTGGAGAAAGCGCTCGTCGGCAAGGTCCCAGCCTGCCGCCTTGTAGATCGACTTGATGGCGCGCTCGTCGCTGTCGCCGCGGCCGAGCGGCGAGTAGGTGAGGAGGCCGTAGAAGACCCGCACGAGCCGCCGACCCTCCTGCAGCTCTGCCTGGACATGCTGCCACTCGGCCGCCTGTTCGCCGATGCGCGGCAAGAACCGCGCACTGCGCGTACCTGACAGGCTGGTGGTGCGCATAAACTTGAACCCGGCCTTTGCTTCGGCGGCTTCGCGGTCCGGATAGACGAGGCACAGCATCGTTGCCGCAGGGCAGGGGAAGCGCAGCTTGTCGGTGAACATGTCGCCGATCAGCCGCGCGCATTCCCACGGCGCCCAGCGGGCGGGCGTATTGCGCACCGAGAAATGCCGGACATCGAAGGCATCAGGATAGATCGTGCCGATCTCCGGCA
Source organism: Porphyrobacter sp. MBR-49 (assembly GCF_053628655.1). NCBI lineage: Bacteria > Pseudomonadati > Pseudomonadota > Alphaproteobacteria > Sphingomonadales > Erythrobacteraceae > Porphyrobacter > Porphyrobacter sp. MBR-49. The sequence continues at coordinate 209,073 of NZ_JBRJGU010000005.1, read as the reverse complement.
CGCCGCCATGGCTTTTGCCGGTCGGGCGGAACCGTTCGGTCGCAAGCCGCATGCGATCTTCCTCGACAAGAAGTTCGATATCATGGCGGATCGCCTGCGCCGCGATGGCATCATGAGGATTGTAGGCCGTCGCATCTTCCTGCGGCGCAGTGGTAGGTGAGGTCAGATCATCGATCAGCGCGATAAGACTCTCAGGGCCGACTTCGACCACCCCGAGGTTCAGCGAGCGCAGCATGGCGATGAGCCCATCGCGGGTCTGCTTCAATTCCTCATGACTGACGTGCTTGGCGGCAGGCACGCTCACCGAGACGATCACCTGGTGGTGGCGTGCATGAAACGGCGCATCAGCCGAGCCCGATTGCCAAACGAGACCATAGAGCCGTTTGGCACGGTGGCGCGCAATCGCCTCATAAACCCCGCCCTGAAGGTATCGCGGTGCAAACCACGGCCCGATAATCCGGCTGATGCGCGGGCTCGCCCATTGCAGCACCTGCAGGCACGCGCCGGGCGGCAGACCCTCTGAGAAGAATTGACCCAGGATCTCGCCGGTGCGCTCGTCGGCGCCGATCAGCGGCGTGACCGACAACACAAAGCCTTCGGAGCGCGCGTTGAGGTACAGCCGGTTTGCCGGATCATAGACCCGGTAAGGCAGCCAGTCCGACAACAGGTCGAGCATCAGGACTGGACGCCCCGCCTCGGCATGTTCGGCATCACCCAGCAGGCCGCTGAGCACGGAATCGACGACAGTTTTGATCCGCTGCGCCATCACATTGGCTCCTTGGAACCGGCTGCGTCACTCTTCGCGGCCTCAATCGCCTCGATGCTGGGATAGGTCAGTGCGCTGTGTGAGGCAGAAGGCCGAGGGGCTCGATCATGCGGGGACACTGGCATGTCGAACCCCTCGGCCGCCGGTGCATCAGCACCGGCATCAGCCTCGCGCGCCGTGGAGGGGAGGGCCAGCGGCGAGGCCAAGGGAAAAAGGTCATCGGAGGGCGATGGCGTAAACAGCTGCGAGGGATTGTCCTGGCTGTCCGGTGCGCCATCAGGATTGGTGGTGGACACCCGTTGCTCCTGCGCGGTCTTCAGCTGACGGCGCAGCTGCCGCATCAGCGGCGTTGCGGCCTCGCTGCCCGGCTTGCTGCGCAGCTCAGCCGCCCAGCGCGGGTTTTCGATGACTGTCCAGGCAACAGCCTCATCGTGCAGCGTTCCGGTCTCATCGACACGGGCTGGAAAGACGATCTTCAAGGTGCGCTCGGCCGTGCGCGCCTGATCGCCCGGGGCGACCATGCGGTGCGGGTGCACGGCGTTCACCGGGTTCTCTGTCTGCCTGATTTCGCTCGCAGCACGGGCATCGATGATGTGCGAAGGCGCGCAGGTGCCTTCGGGCGCACGGCACTGGAAGGAGCCTTCGACATTGGTGCCAAAGGTGGCGCAGCCGCTTAACAGGACGGCGAGGCTGGCGCACAGCGGAAGTCGAAAATTGCGACGCATGGCGATCATCCTTTCTTGGTCGGGGTTGGGGTCGGCGCAGTCTTCCCAGAGAGGAAAGCGCGGAGCACATGTGCTGGGCGGTAGCCCTCAATCACGGCGCCATCAGACGGGCGCACGATCACCGGCGTGCCCATGAAACCGTTCGCTTTCGCAAAGGCTTCGTTGGCATCGAGCCCGCTGGTGTCGCAGGGTTTGGGATTGGCGAGCGCAGTCCCGGCATAGGCCAGCCTCAGCGCAAGATCGGGCTTCGGCGCACAAAGCACCCGCTCGGCCTCGCGGCGGCTTTCCGGCCCGAAGATCGAAATCGGGCGTTCCTCGACCCGCGCGCCGATTGCCTTCAACTCCTCCTCGAGCTTCTTGCAATAGCCGCAGTTGAAGTCCGAAAAGACCACGGCCTTCAGGCCGTTCGGCGGCCCCCAGGTGATCGCGCCATTGGCCGGAAGGCCTGCAAGCGAAACCTTTGTTGCCGCTGCGCGCGGGGCCTGCTGCGCTCTATCTTGCGGCTCCGCGCTGCGCGGCGCTCCTGCGGTCAAAAGGTCAGGATTGAGCTCCAGCAACCGCGCAGCGGTCAGATCCTGACGCGTCTCCATGTCGTAGACACGGCCGATCACGAGATAGCGGGCTGCCCGGTCGACATAGAACAGCGTCGATTTAGAGGCGACCTCGCACAGGCCCCCGATCCCCTTGCAGTCGATCTGCGTGATCGGCGTCTTGGGCAGACGCAGTTCGAGCGCCTTCTTGACGGTGTCCGTGTCCGCAGCCTTGGTGGTACTTGCAAAGCTGGCGGCAGCCCAGCCTGTTGCAGCTGAAAGTGCTATGAGCGAGGCGAAGGCGGCAGCGGGCCGGATCCAGCGCGGCGCCTTGCGCTTTGGGGAGTGGTTTGCGTCAAGGATCATTGCGAATTCCTCACATAAACGCCGTCGAGAAAGACGATCTCGACCGCGATGCCGGTCGGCATTTCGACGACGGGTTGGTATTGTTCGGCGCGTTCGATGAGATACCGGCTGACCGTGTCAGCCGCCTCGCCCGCGCCCTGGCCGAGACCGCCAGCGACAATGTCAGTCGCTGACAAGGAGGGGCGCTGCTGGCCAGCGCCAAGCTGTCCGGCGAAAATGCCATTGGCATTGGCTGAGAAGCCGCGCCCGAACCCGCCGACAATGCCAGCCAGCAAAGCCTGGCTGACCAGATTGCCTTCCCGGCTGACGACACGCCCGCGCACACCGGATTTACCGGCAAAGCTGATGAAGCCCTTGACCTCGCTTACCGCGACCCGGCCACCAGGCTGATCGCAGGTCATGCGGGCCAGCTTCACATAGACCTTCTCCGAAGAGAGATCGCCGCGGGCTGCCCCGTTGACGATGCAGCCTTCGATACGCGTCGTCAGCACCTTGCCATTCTGCATGACCGAGCGCGCTGGCCCGGTGATCCGCAGCACCACCGGCAGTGGATCGGTCTGGCTGCTGACCCCGGTAGAGGCATCGACGCCCACGATCACCCGCGCCGAGGCATAGGAGTTGGGCGGCAGGTAATCGGGAGAGTCCTCGACCACCACCGGAGGCACTTCAGGCCGCATGGACCGGGCACCGCCGCCTGCTGCCTTGTCGCTGCCAAAGCTCATCAGCTTGACTTCGCCCGGGGCCGCAAAGACCGGCTCTGCGATATTCGGCGCTCCTGCTCCAACCGAAGTTGGCGCGCGTCCGCGGGCATCATAGCCGCCCGCTTGCGGGCCGTAGGCTGGCAGCGGCGCGCTTGGTGGGGGCGGAGCGCTCTGGCTCGCAAGCCGCGAGCGCAATTCAGCATTTTCTGCCGAGATTGCGTCGATCGCCGCCTGGCCGTCGGTCCGCATCGCCTGGTTTTCTGACTTGAGCGCGGCGAGCTGTGCCTCGATCTCCGAGCGCGGAACGCTCGTGTCCTTCAGCGCCTTTTGCTCACGCGACACCGCATCGAGCCGATTGCCATAAGTTGCCACGAACTCACGCTGGGAGAGGTCTCGGTTCACGAGACCCGCCGTATCGATTGTCTGCGGTGCATCAGGGTCGCTTCCCTTGGCGCCGTCATCGCCCCCGAGGATGAACCAGCTGCCGCTTGCAAGGATGGCCGCGCCAATCGTGCCGAGCAGCAGCTTCTGGCGGCGCGCGGTCTTGGCATTGAGATCCGCAACCGGCGAGGTTGTCGCCTTCTCGGCCTGAGCCGGGACGGGAGGGGTGGGAGCGTCGCTCATTGGCCCTGCTCCCCGTTGCCACCGACAACAAAGGCGGTGGTGCTCATGCCCGGTGCGAGCACTGGGCTGACAATTGCGATCGCTAGGGCGCCAGCGGGCGCAAGGTCGCGCTCTGCAAGAGTGACGTTTTGCGCGCCGCGGTTGGCGATGCGGATGACTTTGCCGGCAAGGCTGCTGCCCCGGTAATCGGCAATCAGCTGAACCTCGAGGTCGCCGACGCGCGCGGGCGGCGCAGCCAGTTGCCGTACCTCGAAGCCCTCGACCGACCGGTCGTCCGCCATCGCTTGAATGAGCCGCACCGCGCTCGCGGTGAGCGGGGTCTCTTTCTCCCAATCCGCCGCCATGTTCCGGGCAATCGCCGGATTGGTGATGAAGACCTGGACAGCAGGGATTTGCTCGATCCGGCAGGCAACCTTGTAGACGAAGCCCTTGCGGGTCGTGGCAAAAAAGCTGATCGAGCGGGCCGCGAAGGTCTCGGGCACCGAAACATAGATATCGCCCCGCAGCGGCTCGTTGGTCACCGCAAAATCATTGTACGGCGTGCCGCTGGAAATCTTCGAGACGCTCGCAAACTGATCGTCGATCAGCGCAAAACGGGTGAGCTCGCGCGCGGACACCGCGCATTCGATGCTCGACCCATCGGCGGCTTGTTTGAACTGGTCAGCGGCAAGAGCAGGGCAAGCAAAGGCGAGAGCGCTGGCACAGGCGAGCCTCTTCGCGCGTCGCAAGGCATGGGCGTAAGCCATCAACGGGCCTCCTTGGATGTCTCTTTGGTGGGGAGCTGGGCGAACCCGGCAAGCGAGAGCCTCAGCCCGCGATAGGTCCAGGTGAACCGGAAACGGCGATCATCGCTGGCAATCACCTGCGCGCCCACGAAGGTCTTGAGCGTGCCCGTAACCTCTGAGGTGAGGCCTCTGGGATCGACCGTCATCGAGCGGATGATGAAGGCCTGGGTGACGTCCGAGCCGCGCTGCTCGGCGACGATCTTCACGAGGTCGGCTTTGAGTTGGCCATGGCTGACCGGGTCGGCGAGCTTCAGAATCTCGCCCATCCAGTAGTCGAGACCCTCCGGGCTGCGGTTGAGCAGCACCAGCGCGGTATCGCGGGTCACGAGCTCAAGGTAGTCGGCATCGACCCCGGCGCTGCTGACAGTGAGTTCGCGCGGCAGCGTGGGCAGCAGGACAACCTCGCGGTCACGTGTCGCAGCTAGGCTTGTGGCAACGACAAGCGCGATCCCGAGACCGGCACTGGTCAGTGCAAACAGATTGCGTTGGCGCAGCAGCGTCTGCTGGCGCTCATGGGAAATGTCGGCAAACATGAGTGTCTCCCCTCAACCGGCAAGCAGGCGGCAGTGGGAAGGCGGCGTGGATTTCAGACCCAGCAATCCGGCCGGCAGATACCAATAGGCGGCATGGGCTACCCAGGAGCTGGCGCGTCCTGCTTTTGCCTTTCGCAGCGCGAACCAGGCGCCGAACGCAACAATAATGCCGATAAAGATATGCTGGCTGAGGATCCCCCAGGTGAAGGGGACAATCATCCCGGCAAACTCGTCGATGGTCCAAAAGCCAATAAGCTCTGGATCGTCGAGCCGCCGGGGGATGATGTAGGGATCTGCCATGAGAACGCCGCCTTCCCGTGTCCGATGCGTCAGATGATCGCGGTCACGACCGAGGTGACGATCGGAACACCCGTGCCGACGCCGATGCCGACACCCACCGGCACAGCGACCTGGCCGAGCGAGAAGCGACCGGAGGCAAGGCCAATGAGGCCGCCAGCAAGGCTGAGCACGGTGATGATCTTGCCGCCCGAGCCCTCGAGGAAGTTCGTGAACTGGGCGAGCGCCGGATCGAAGGTTGTATCAGCGCCTGCAAAAGCTGCGCCTGCAGCGAGGCTGGCGATGAGCACGGGGATGGCAAAGGTCATCGCCCGGTTGGCTTTGGCGGTGCGCTGGTGGGACGCGCCAGTGCGTCTGTGGAAGGGGAGGGACTGCATAAAGAACTCCGTGTGGGAGGGTGGAACAGCGTTCTTTCGTTCGCTGTGTGTTCTCTATGCATCTAGGAAGTTGGCGTAGGAAAGTTCGAACGAAGCCGATGGCCCGCAGGCGGATGCATACGGACATTGGGAACGGGCTTTGGCGGTGAATGCGACCTTAAACAGCCACTTGATTGAGGTAACCTGTCGGTCTTTCCCATCATGCGTGTCGGCATTCCACGCCGAATCAAGCTCTGAGATTGATTCACCTAGAAACGAGATGTTCGCTATATGTTCTAAATTGTTTCCTACATGCGCTGCGCGCGATAAGCCTTCGACTCACATGCTCATCCAGAGGAGTCGTCACCATGCATCAATCCGCCGACCATACGAATGCGAGCCTCGCTCGCGTCCTGACCCACGCCATCGAAACGGCCGACAAGCCGAAGCATCAGATCGCCAGTGAGGCAGGCATCCATCGTGAAACCCTCCTCAAGGTCATGCGCGGCCAGCGTGCCATCAGCATCGACAGGGCTGTGCGGATCTTCGAGGTCTGCGGCGCATGTCCTCACGCAGCCATCGTGTTGACGCTTGCCGGTGAAGAGGTGCTGGCCTGCGAATGGATGCACCGCGACATGGGCGCATTCCTTGATGAATTCATCACGAGCTTGCCTGGGCAGCTCGATCGCACCCTCGGTCGCCGGGTGGCGGACCTCAGGCCGCGCTGGGCAACCGGCACTTCCCAGCTCGTGGCCAAGCTGCTCGCCAAACACATTGATGATCTCGCCAATCGCGACATCGCCATGTCCCTGACCCGCTGAAGCAGGGCAACTCGGAGGGGACCGAGCCAAGAACCCGACAGGAACGTCAATGACTGCAAATTCCAAACCCGCCGAAGTTAGCGCCGACGCCGCTGCTAGAATCGAACCTGCCAGCACACACCCGCCGCGTCTTCTGCGCCTGCCTGAGGTTATGGACCGGGTGGGGCTTCGCCGTTCGGCGATCTATCAGCGCATGAGCGAGGGTCGTTTTCCCAAATGCCGCACGCTGGGCGCCAGATGCTCGGTCTGGGTGGAAGCCGAGATCAATGCCTGGATCGATAGCATCGTTTGCTCTTCAAACCACGCTGACTGATTGTCTATGCCGTTGGATTTCCTTCAGCTATGTCCAAGACATGGTTTATCGATACCCGGCGGGCGATCCGCTTCACCCTGAAGCGTTGAAGGAAAAGCAACGGCTTTGCCGCGATGCCTTTCCTACGCCTTTAGCCCTCCGGGCTCATCGCGCCTTATCGTGGCTTCGCCGCGCTGAGATTGAAGACGCGGACCATGATGTTCGCTTCATCCTGCTGTGGATTGGCTTCAATGCGGCCTATGCGGGCGACGTTGAAGCATCGGCAAGCAGCTCAGCACCCGAGGGCGAGCGAGGCTTGTTTCAGGCGTTTTTCTCCACCTTGGTGAAGTTTGACGGGCGCCACCGCGTTTATGATGCGGTCTGGGACCGTTTCAGTCAGGAGATCCGGCTGCTCCTCGACAATCGCTATGTCTTTCATACCTTTTGGCAGCATAAAAATGGCGTCCCAGGCTACGCTGATTGGGATCAAAGGCTTGAGCGTAGCCGGACTGCTGTGAAAAACGCGCTGAGAGAGCACGACACAGCCCGAATACTATCGATCCTGTTCGACCGACTCTACGTTCTGCGCAATCAGCTGGTGCACGGTGGGTCGACCTGGAACAGCGACGTCAATCGCGATCAGGTTCGCGATGGTGCTTCGCTGCTAGGCTGCCTCCTGCCCATCTTTATCGATCTCATGATGGACAATCCGCAGCACGAGTGGCCGATGCCCAATTACCCCGTCGTGGATTGATTTGGTTCGATACTCAAACGAGTTCCTGGTCTCAGCGAAATCTGAAGCTCGGCCAGCTCACCCATGATCTCCTCGCTCATCCCGGAGAAGAGTTCGATCATCTCGTCTTGCCGCGGTTGGCCAAATGCAAGTCGATAGGTGGCGAGAGACTTCTTCAGGTTCTCATAGCGTTCGATCTCACGGCTGAACGGTGGCATCAGCACCACGCGCTCGATCTTCGCGTCGCCAGGATAGATCCAGTAGGGTACGATATCCCCAGGATGCCCATCGGCCGTCTGCTGATCCTCCGCCTCCCTAAACATCGCGGTCCATGGCGCCTCGACACCGACCAGCGCCGAGGCGCAAGCGCCAAAATCTGCCACAATGTTTCGGCGCACAGCATGGTTCTTGAAGCGATGGACGCGCCCCTCACGCTGCTCGATATCAACCGGATTACGCGGAAGATTCCAGTGGACGATCCGCGAACAATATGGGTGAAAGTCGAGCCCCTCTTGACCGATCGACGTGGATGCCAGCACGAACGGGCGAAAAGGTGATTTGAAAGCAGCCTGGACCAGGGTGGTTCGGCGCACGCCCTTTTCTTCTTCGGCTTTGGTTGCAAACCGCATGGCGAACCGAGCGCGGATCTCGAATGTCTCATCCTGCAAGCGAGAGCGGCCGGCAGTCCATTGGTCGAGCGTAATCTGAGCCGGCCGCAGGGCGACAACCTCGACCACTTTGATGGCGATGGTCCGGGCCCGTTCGATTGCATCGGCTTGCTCGGCGCGCTCACCTTCAAGGACCAGGTGCAGATACTCATCCAGCACTGCAGCAAGATCATTCTGCGCTGCGTGAGCATTGATCTGGCGCCAATAGTTGAGCGGCGAAGCTTCCTCGAGCAGAGCCCGGCTTTCCGGCTGATTGTAGAGGCTGCGAAAACCAAGCGCGATCACGATAGACGCACCGATGAGCACAGGATCGTCGATCTTCAGTTCTGGGCAAAGGCGAGCGAGGGCCCGAAGTGCGCATATGGCAGGCGAGCCAAGCGCAGATTCCGCAAGTTTGTCGAGAATGTCCCTTGAATCCGGATCACCTTGGTGATCGTCGGATGAAAGCGCCGCATCGATGACGTCGATCGTCCGTGCCATAGCGCCATGCTCTTCGTGCGCCTCATGATCGATAGCGGCGACGCGGCCCCAATCTACGCCGCGGCCGAGCTCGGCCTCGATGGCAAGAGGAAGCAGACGGTCGGACCGCTCCGCCAGTCGAGCAAGACAGGACGGATCGAGGCGTTCCCTGAGAGCCTGACGAGCTTGGGTAAGCAAATCGGTATAACTGGTGGCTCGCCCATAGCGCTGCTCGAGCTGCAAGGGATCAACCCAAGCCGCAAGGGTCGGAGAAGGACACAACATCGGCATCATTTCTTCGACACCGATTGGACGGCTTGTGCGTCCCACCAGGTCCGGCGACATGTTCATGCGTCGGCTTGCTTCATGTGAGAGCAGCGCTGCAATCGCATCCGGGACCATCGACCAATCCGAGAAGACCAGTGTCTTTGTCGCCGGAACGGGATCTCCGAATGACGGACGGGACGGAGGAACCCAGAGCGCGCGATCAAGGCCGTTTTGGAACGCAGTGTCGGCGAGGGCGCGCATCCGTCCGTTACGAAGCGGGATCTCTTCGAAGTTTTCGACCTGAGCCTTGTCGATCAAAAAGGGTGCGGCGGCTCTGATCGCCGTCCGCAGTTCCTTGGCTGGCCGCAACTTGACTGTCTGCAGCCGTTCTCGCAGCTTGTACCCACGCATGAAGTTGAGAAGATAAGGCGACGATTTCCAATACTCGATGACGCCCGGCGCGCCGACCAGCTCTGCCACCTGCGCGACTGCTTTCGCTTCCCGCAGGTCATCCGTCTCGACCGTCAGCGGCGGCTTCAACTCTCTGACCAGCGAGTTGCGGTCGGAAGTGGAGTCTACGCGCTCCGTCCGAGCGATAACCTGGCTGAGGATGTGGTGGACGCGGTCGCGCTGGATGCGTGCGGCCAATCTTGACTGAGGCATGGCCTGCAGCGCCCGCCGGAATTGGGAGAGCTCAATCTCAAGTTCCCGGACACGCGCTTCGCCGTCTACGTCGCCGAATAGAAAGCGCATGGTTCGCAGAAAATCGCTGTAGTGATCGCCTTCTTCGGGATCGTCGCTGCTCAAACTGAGCATTCGGTAAGGCGTAGCGGACAGCAACAGCAAACGTGCCGCAGAACCGTCGGAGCCCGAGTATGAAAACAGTGCCCGAGCAAGCTCCGCAGCCGCTGCCTTTTCGGGCGAAACGTTCTCATCATGCTCATGCAGCAATTCAGCAAAACGTTGGAACTCGTCCAGAATGATGAGATCCGGGGTAAGGGCGTCGACGCAAATCCGTGCAAGGATCCGGCGAAGTTCGCCGATTATCGCGGCCGGTCGCTGGTCGGACGGGTAGTCCGGCTTCTTCTGGTTCCGCGCCAGTTCCGCTGCTTCGCGAATGCGCTCAATGAAATCATCCCCGACGGCTGCGTTGAATTTCTCGGATATCTCCTTCGAAATCGGCTGGACGCGCATCCAGTCTGTCCAGCCGGGCCAATTGTCTGGAGTCACTCCGCCGCGAAAAATGCGCTGCACGCCGCGATGCCGGATGCCAATCCTCTTTCGCAGCATCTCATAGATGAGCGCGCGCTCCTTTGCCGTCCCCAACGACGACTTGAGATCGAGTGCGGTTCCCGGCGTTAGACTGATGAGATTGATGGGCCTGGACCCGATCCCTCCCTTCAAATCCATTTCAAGCGGCAGAAGCGTGAGGCGGGTGTTCAGCGGCTTCGTCGCTGATCCGATGACATTGAGCGATTTGATATTCTGTTCGGCTATCGCCTGGTTGGAGCAGATGTAGACGACATCAATCCGGTCAACCTTCCCGGTCAGTTCTTCGATCGTCTTGGCGATAACGCCACGCGCAACCATGGTTTTTCCCAGGCCGACTTCATCGGCAACGAGAAACTGGCGCGTGGGAGAGGCATCCGTAAACAGACGCTGGAACACATAATCGACCGTGGCGCGCTGGAAAGGCTTCAAAAGCGCCAGATGATCGTCCGCCCGGTAGGTCATACCCGCGCTCCTTTGCTGCCTAAGAGCGGCGCAAAGCTTGACCAAAGTGCGAGAAACTCTGGCGGCACAAGGCTCGGACCCGCGGGATCTTCAAGACGCTTGATGAGCTGATCAATTTCGAGGAGCTCGCCGCTATCAAGGCTCAACGCGCGAACCATCGGCTCAAGCAGGGATGCTCCGCCCTGGCCAAGCCTTCGCAGCCATTGCCCCTCGCCGGCAGCCTCGCTTTCGAGGAAGCTACCTTCACCCAAACTACCGAGGAGCAGGCTGAGATACCGGAAGAAGTTCTCGACATTCGCAATATGAGCTCTGAGCACGGCAGCGTCGCGCCCATCGGGCACCCCGACGAGGCGTGCGCCAAGGGTGAAGGCGATCTCCACGCCCGTCTCATCGTCGCGAAGGCGAATGGCCAACCAACGGGTGACCTCGCTCAAAGGCACCGAACCGAGTGCCAATCGAGGCTGCGCTCTCGAGAACAGCGCAGCGGCGTCATGCCCGCGCTCGTTCGCCACTGTGATTGCGCGGATGGAACAGCTTACCCCGTCGGGCAGTTCGAGCGATGGGGCTTTCCCTGCGATCTCCGCCTCGAGCGCGACGGTATCCGTCAGCTGCGTGCAGTGAAGGTCAAGAGCGATCGACGCGATTTTGATCCGGAGTTTGTCGAGTACCTTCTCGGCTGCCGCTGCGGCATCCTGCTCAGGCGGCTCAGAGGGCGTGTAAGGGGCGAGAAGGCGCCGAAATCCCTCGGAAAAAACCGCATCCTCGATGGTTCCCATCCGCGATTTCGGGCCATCAAGCGTCGCCATTATCTCGACATTCTGCGTCCGGCCTTGGTGGGTTGGGACGAGTGCAGCGGTCGTTGCATTGGCAGAACCAAGATGAATGTGCAGGCGTGATCCGCGCTCGACCACATAGGCTTTGGCATGAAGACCTTCGAGATCGGCTGAAAAGACCTCTTCCCGGTCTTCTTCCTCGTACTCGGTCGCGCGGTCTTCGAGAGTATGTAGCTCAAATCGTTTGCGAATGTCGGGCTTGATGCAGTCAAGTTCCTCCGCGCGAGCAATGAGTTGGCAAGCCGCAGGATCATCGTAGCCCGATGCCAATTGCTGAAGCGCTTTGCCGCTTACAAACGGCGACAGAATTGCAATGCGCTCGCCCTTTTGAGGCGCCCAAGCTCCCGCTTCAACGCCATTAACGGCAAAGCGAACCTTCGTTGCGCCGGCTGGAAGATCTTCCCACCAGCAGCGGGACAGATCGCGCAGCAGAGAAGGCAAGAATTTTGGCGGTGTCGGCCGATTGGCTGCATTTGCCATGCTTGGAAGAGCGCGTAGAAGCGCAACGACTGGCTCGTTGTCTTCGCAAACCTCGTCAGCGACCGTGCCGTCGAGACAGAGCGCCAAGTCCCAGCATCGATCATTGGTCAGGTTGCGAGAAAGGATCGCCAGCCGCATGCGAACCGGCATGCCCTTACGATCTGGCTGGAAGCGAATGCACCACAATTTGGGGTGAAATGCGCCGCCTCCCGGGGCCGAAACCTCGGTGATCGTTTTCTCATAGAGGGCCATCAGGCGGGCCGCACTCGGACGCGCTTCCTTGATGCGGCCACGATCGCAGTAGATCGCCATCCGGCTCGCCATCCGTTCTACGCTCTGCAGCAGAGCCAAGGGGCTCCGCAGCATTTCGTCACGATTCTCGGCGTCGCGAAACACGATTGCGATTGGGATCGCGAGGGCAGTCTCGAAATCGAGGGAATAGGTGGTGGCTACGGCGTGATCGAACCTGTAGCCATCTGGCGAACGCATGAGCGCTGTGTAGAGTTCGCGATTTTCAGGGTCGAAGGCAGGGTCAACCGGCATCAGCAAGCTCCCCGAGGTAGCGGCTGGCGATACCCCATCTGAAATCGAGCCGCGCGTCACCTGATGCACCTGACCAACGTTCAAGCGGCGCATCGTGTAGGAGCCTCGCCTTCCTGTGTTTCAGCCCATGCTCTCGCTGCTTGATCAGCTCTATTGCCGCTTGATCGGTTTCGATGGTGCCACCGCTGTCCCGCACAATTGTCACCCATCCTCGGATGAAGTCTCGCGACGGCTTGGTGAGGTTATGGCTGGTCTTGCCGATCAGAGCGAAAAGATCATCGAGATCCCAATCGTTCAACGACAGATTGTCGAGCTCCGACTTCCAGTCTTCAATGCTCGCGCGGTAGTGTGCTGCTAAATCAGCAGCATCGGCGTGCGTTTTGGCGTTCGGCCGATCCGCAGCACGAAGGGCGAGGAGCAGATTGTAAAGAAGGCTGGCTCCGTACATCACGCCGGAAAATCGTTCGGCGTGCCGGAGGATTGCGCGATTGTAGTCTGATATGGTGTCGACGCCGACTTGCCAGGGCCAATCCTCCGTGAAGGTTTTGCCCTTGCGCGCCAGTTCGTTCAGCAAGCTGTTAGCTGCGTGACTTTCAAGCCGGTCTCGCAAGAAGTCCGCTTCGCCTTTTTCGAGCGTAAAGGAAGCCTCATCCAAGAGGTTTGCCGGCGCCTTAGGAAGGTTTGACGCCCAAAGTTTGAGATCATGATCTTTCAAGCTCTCGGGACCATATGACAGAAATGTTGACTGGCTGCCCGACAGCCCCCGAATGCCGAGCGTGCTCAAGCCTGCCCAATAAACGCTTGATGCAAGGCGCTTCAGGTTTCGCCCGGCGTCGCGCCCGATCACACCGACAGTCTCGCCGCCACGGAGCAGTGCTTCGCTCAACTGGAATTCGAGCTCGCGCGCGATCGCTGCGCGCTCCGCCTGTGTGGCCTTACGGCTCTGGGCCTCTTGGTAGATCCAAGGGATGAACAGCATGTAACGCAGCCGTGTCTGGATGGTGCTTGTCCCCGGAAAGAGGAGATCGGCAAGTCCGTCACGAACCGTGCCGAGGCCGAGCTCGTCTCGGGCCTCGGGCTGTTTGAACAGGTCGATCAGTGTTTGAGCGCGGCGACGCTCTTCGGGGTCAAAATCAATCCAGGCGAGATAGGACATCAAGGTTTCTCAACTACATATGGATGATGGTGTCAATCGAGAGGGGGTCGCAACACGCGATCCATTATCACTCAGGCAGCTTTTTGATCGGGGTTTTGGAAGCGCGAACTTGGCTCGAGGGACGGCAATTGGAATCCGACAGGTCCCCTGGTGGTTTCTCCGCGTGCTTCGATTTCCTCAAGGAGCCATCTGACCAGAACCCCCGGGTCGCGCTCACCCAGCAATCGCGCGCGATGCGCGACAACCGCAAAGTCACCGGGAGTCTGCCCCTCGTGAAGCGGAAAACGCTGCGGCCAGCTGAGTGCGAAGGTTTTCTCGAAAAACGCCTTTACCTGGCTTTGCGTCATCGCCTTGAATGACGTGCGAATGGTGAAACGGCGCTGGGTTGCAGCATCGAAGTTGTCCGCGAGGTTCGTCGTCGCGACGAAGGGCGCGCGCAAATGCTCGAGCTGGACCAGCATCTCGTTCACTTGCCTTACCTCCCAGCTGCGCTGTCCCGCCTCACGCCGGTACAGGAAGCTCTCGGCCTCATCGATCAGGAGCAGGGCACCGCGCTCTGCTGCGCTGGCAAAGGCCTCGGCAATGTTCTGCTCGGTCTCGCCCACAAATGGGCTCATCAGATCTGATGCCCGCCGCTCTTCGATCTCGATCCCCATCAGCTCGGCAAGATGCCTGGCAAAGGCTGATTTGCCTGTGCCGGATGGTCCAGAAAGCAGCAGGCTCCATGCTCGATCCGGTGAAGCGGCCAGTTGCTGGGATAAACGCTTGAGGTCCGTTTCTGCGTTCGACAATCGCGGATCATAGGTCGACCGCGTGCAGATCTCGGGCTTACATGACTGACCGAGGCCGCGCATGACACTGTGGATCGCAGTTTTTGCCACCTCCGCTCCGCCGCTCGTCAACTTGGCGGCATTGAGCCCGGCTGCGACCACCGCAGGGGGCGCCTTGATACTGGCAAGGTCGCGCAACTCCGCTGAGTTTAGCGATAGCGAAACATTCTCGGCCGACCGCCTCACAATTCGTTCGCGTACGGCAAAGCGAGGCCTGTCGAACCCAATCGCCAGTGTCATTCGCCTGAGGACTGCAGGACTCAGCTGCGACCGATCATTGACGATCCAGATGGTAGACACTTCGGGGTTCTCGACCAGTCGGTGAATCCATTGCTTCGAGGTCGGCCGGCGTTCGCTGATCCTCAGAACGTCGTCTGCCTCGTCGACAATGATGACCCGATCTCGGTGGTGACGGCACATGGCGCGCAGCACCATAAGATGGTCAAGTCGCTCCGACCGGTCAGGCTCGTTGCCGTAGTCATCCGCTAGCCCAGCGAAAGTTGCTCCGCTGCCCGCCTTAGCAGCGAGTGTCCGCGCAAATTCGGTCTTGCCTGTGCCGGGGTCGCCGAACAGAAGAATGCTGACAGGGTGTCTGGTCGCAAGAACCTTCAATGCGATGTCTCGCAGCGGGTTGAGATGTTCGAAATCGTCCCAGCCCAGCGCACCAAGTTCGGGCTCGGGCAAAAGCCAGCGCAGCATCTCCTCCCGCGTTGCGGCGTTCAAACAGATGAGGCGCTTGAGCAGAGAGCTCAGGCTGTATTCGCCATCGCGATCATCATTGATGAGCCGCGATGCGAAGAGCGGCGATCCCTGAACAAGCCTTTGCTCTGCCATATTGCTTGGAAGGCTGGCGAGGCGTCCGATCACCCTCGGGGACAAGTTGCTGCATGAGAACGGTCCGCGCCGCACCAGTTCGCGCCAGCTCTCGTATCGTCCCCAGCGCGCAAAAACGCCCAGAATGACCGTGTCGGCTGGCTCAAGGCCAAACAGATCGCTGATCCAGGACAGGAGCCGATCGAGCTCTGTCGTTTCACCGGGCGTTGATGTCAGCTGGCGAGCGATAACCTTCGTTTCGGCGATCGTAGGGCTTTCACGATTGGCGATCCTGCGCAGTCCAGGGACGGGTGTTTCCCGTTCGATAAGCTCGATCAAATCCTCGCCGGAGCGTTTCAATTGATGCGCTGTCAGGCTTTGCAGGATTTTTGCTGCAGCCTGCGCGAAGTGTGCGGCTTCGCCCTTGGTGTCGAGATCGAGATTGGTTTGATAAGGCGAGCGGCGTGCCATGATAGCGGTGGTTTCCCTCTGGTTTGGTTCCGGCCATGACCTTAAACCACCGATGTGCGACAAAATTGGTCATATAATTGCATCAACTGTTCGATCCAGCTTGCTCACTGCGAACAAATAGTTAGCAGTGCTTGTTCATGTCACAGCGCCTCAGCAACCTCGATCGCACCCTCAAACTTGTGCACGCGCTCACCCAGAGCATCGAAGGCCTTACCCTGGACGAAATGGCGGCCTTGCTCGGAGTGAACCGCCGCACGGTTGAGCGAATGCGCAATGTGATCTTGATCCACTTCGACCTTGAGGAAATGGTCGATGGCCGCATCAAGCGCTTCAGGATCAAGGATAGCCCTGGCCGAGCCTATGCCCGGCCGAGTTCAGCTGAGGTGGCTGCGCTTCAATCCGTGGTCGAAGCAGGGCGGCGAGAAGGTACGGCTAACACCGATGCCCTCGAGAAGCTGCTTTCCAAGACCAAAATTGCCTTCGACAGCGCCGAGCGGCGCCGTCTCGACAATGATCTGGAGCTCCTGACCAAGCTGCAACGATCACGCGTTGCGGCAGGGCCAGCAGTAATGGTTTCTCCGGAAGACCTCACAACAATCCAGTCGGCAATCCTTGCCAGCCATTGTGTTGATTTCGACTATCGACCGGGTTGGGCAGATGAGCCTTCTTGGCGGAGGGTCATCCCTTTTGGCCTGATCCATGGACCGATCACGTACCTTCTCGGAAAGATGCCTGACCGGGACGATCCACCCTTTACCTTCCGGCTCGACCGGATGACCAACGTGCGGGACAGCGGGGTCGTGGGTTGTCCGCCGGAGGACTGGGATCTCGATGCCTGGATGGCCCGAAGCTTCGGCATCTGGCAAGAGGCTGACCACGACATCGTTTTGAGAATTCTGCCCCATGCCACCGAGCGGGCCCGCGCCTGGCGATTTCATCCCAAACAACAGATCGAAGAAGATGGCGAAGAGCTCGTGGTTCGCTTCAGTTCCGGAGGCTTGGTCGAGCTGGCCAACCACCTGTTTGGCTGGGCAGGGGACCTGATCATCGAGCAGCCGGAGGGGCTCAAAGACGTTATGTGCGAACGACTTGCCGCCGCCCAAACTATGGTGCGACCAGATTTGTCGTAAGCGAGAGGCAGGGAACAAGCGCGTCGGCAGTCAGCAGAGCGCTGGGGGGAAATTTTTTGATGTTTGAAGACTGTTATCTCCGGATCGGGGACGCGCCCTTTACGAGCTGCATGCCGCTTAACGCGCAACTGCTCGCCAGCCTTTATGCTCTGCGCCATTCAACCGAAAAGCCTGTCCGCGAAGCCCTCGAGCAGCTTGGTGAAGCTGCACCATGGGCGGAAAGCTATGCAATCGCGCCGGAGCAAACGGCAGCAGCGGTGAGCGCGATGCTGCGTCACCTGATGATGGCGACAAGCGATCTTGATCCGGCATCTATCACAACCGAATGCTTGCCCGCCGGCACGCGGGCGCGCCTTCACCTTGAGGCTCTCTCGAACCTTTGGTCGGGCAATCAGGACCTTCTTCCTGCCGATCTTGCGGCACTGAAAGCTTTTCTGGCCTGCGATGTGGGTGATGCGCTTCAGTCCTTAGATGTCGTGTGGGATCGCAATCGGGAAGATCTGACGCGTATGGAGCGCTCCGTTCTTGAGCGCCTCGAGCGTCATCACGGCAGATTGATCGATGAGGACCCTGATTTCGGCCGGCTTATCGCTGCGCGTAAACACCACTCAGCTTCGCCATCGACATTCCTGGGTCATGCGCAGCGTCATCTGCTTGATGCTCATGCGTCTCCTGCACCCCTAGACGACAGCCTCGCCGTTCTTTCCGTCCGCGACTCTTTGACCGAATGCGAGGCGGCCGCAGCCATAATCCAGCGCTGGCTTGCCGAAGATCAAGACCTCAAGCAGAGCGACATCGGCGTCATCGTACCGCCCAATAGCGAATATGGTCTCTATCTCGCCGAAAGCCTGCAGCATGCAGGATTGAGTGCGTCGTCTTTGCCAAGCCCCTGCGCGCGCCGAAATGTCGGACCGGAAGCGCTTTTGCATTTCCTCCAATGTCGTCGGCGCCCGGCGCCCGCGATGGCGCTTGCATCGCTTTATTGTTCGCCAGTCCTGTGTTGGCCTCCCGAATTGGGCAACGCGCTCGCCACAGCTGCGATGTCAGGCGATTTTGCACCGCGCCTGACCTATGATCTGACCGGCAATCAGGCGGCATTGTTTTCGCTGATCCGCTCGCCTTCGCCTGCAACCAATGGGCAGCTCAAAGAGCAAATCCGATCCTTCGTGCGGCTCCTCAGTCAAAGCAGCGCATTTGCGCAGGATGTTTTCGAGGCCAAGCAGCATGCGGCACGCGTCATCAACGCGCTTGGCAATGGTCAGGATGCTGGTGAGGCGGAGCTCGAAAGGGCCATCAAGATCGCTGCGGCCTATCAGGCAGAAGCTGCATCAAGGGCCCCATACTTTCTTGGCGGTCTCTCTGTGATGCTCGCGCATGAGGCGCCAAAGCGAGCCTATCGCAAGCTGCTTCTGCTGGGCTTCAACGACGGACAATATCCCTCAACCCCGTCCGGCAACCCTTTCTTTCTCGATAGTGAAGTGGCCCTGATCGCCGACCGGACTGGCATTCAGCTGCCATCGCAGGCGAGGCAGCTCGGCAATGCGCTCGATCTGTTCAATCGCCAGATGGCTGCTGCGAGCGAGCAGGTGATTGTCCTTCTCTCCGAGCGCGATCGCGCCGGCAACGCGCAGTCCGTCTCATCGAGCTTGCCGCTGATCTCCCGGCTCGTTGAAGGCATCGATGATCCAGAGACGCTGATTGAACCGCTCAGCCATAGCGATGGGACGATCTGGGACCGACTGGTCAGCTGGAAACCACGTCCGGTCATCGAGCCGAAGGCCTATCCCGAGGTCCCGGCGCACTACGAATTCGAATTTGATCTCCTCAGCCTGCGCAAGAAAGACGACGGCACACCGCGCGCGCAAAGCCCGAGCCGGCTTGAGAAGCTGCTGGTCAGCCCGCTCGCCTGGGTGTTGGCCGAACTCGAGGCCGAACATGTCTCATGGCAGCCCGAGACGCTCGACGTGATGCTGCGCGGGTCGCTTGCTCACGAAGTGTTCGAACGCATCTTCCCGCCAGGGAAAGACCACCCTTCGCCTGAACAGATCGAAGCCGAGGTTCCCAAACTGCTTCTTGACCGCATCCGCGCCATCGCGCCGTTCCTGCAGACCTCTGCATGGACCGTAGAGCGCAACATGCTTGAGACGGAGATCATCAAATCCGCCAAGCATTGGTCGCTGGTTCTCAAGTCTTTGGACGCAGAGATCGTGGGCAATGAATTCTGGCTGGGCGGCAGTCTGTTCGATCACCCCATTCATGGGAAGGCCGATTGCCTGCTGCGGCTGCCCAACGGGCAACCAGTCGTTGTCGACTACAAGAAAAGCAGTTCCGGCAACCGGCGTGACCGGCTTCAAAAGGGGTGGGATCTGCAAGTCGATCTCTACCGCCGGATGGAGGTTCGGGTGGATGAGCGCAGCGGCGAAGGTGTCATTCGGATTGCGGAGACTTTGACCAGTTGGCCGACGCCGCCAGCGGTCGCTTACCACACGCTCAATGATGGCAATCTGCTGCTCAACGGTGTCGACGACCTGGACAACGCTGAGGTCGAACTTGTCGGCGGCGACATTGCCAAGAATGCCGTCTCACTCATTTCCGCAAGGTTCAAGGCGCTCAAAGCGGGCCGCTTGGAAACCAACACCACGGCTGACGCCAAGTCTTTCCAGAAATCAGCCGCCCTCAGCACCTATGCGCTCGAAGACAGTCCGCTCATCGCAGCGTTCATGCGCGACGACACAGCGCCGTCAGTAAGCTTCACGGATAATCAAAATGACTGAACTTTCGATTGTGCCGGCAGGGGCAGGGGCGGGCAAAACCCACCACATTCAGGAAACCCTTACCCAGTGGGTGAGGGAAGGAAAGGTGCGGCCCGAGCGCATATTGGCCGTTACCTTCACCGAGGCCGCTGCTGGCGAACTGCGCCAGCGGATCAGGAGTGCGCTGATCAGTGATGGCAATCTCCAGGCGGCGCTCGCTGTCGAACGGGCCTATGTCTCGACCATTCATGGTCTCGGCCGGCGCCTGCTGATCGAGCATGCCTTTGCGTCCGGGTCATCGCCGCAGCAGCGCTTGATCGCCGAAGATGAGCAGGACCTGCTGATCCGCCGCTCGATCGAGGAAAATGATGCGCTGCGCGAGCTGTCGCGTAACCTCGCGGCATTCGGCTATCGCGGCAGTTTTGTTTCGGACGAAAGTGCTGAAGACAGTTTTCGCAAACGGCTTTTGGGCGTCATCGCGCTGCTGCGAACGCTTGGCCCGCGCGGCAGTGATCCGGCTATGGCCGATTTTGTCGAAGCATCGATCCGGCAAGGCTATGGCGAGCCGCAGGGCAGGACTGATGCACTGGCAGCCGGGTTGAAGGCAGCCGTCGACGACCTGCTTCATGCCTTCCCGAGATCCTTGGCCGAGACTGCAACCAATGCGACCGCAAAGAGCGACTTCCGGGAAAATTTCCAGGCGCTCAAACAGTCTGCGCAGATGCTGGCAGGAGAGGGCAAGGACTGGCGTCTGTGGCAGAAGCTCCGCGGTCTTCGTCAGTCGAAGCGCGGCAGCCCGACCCCCGATGGATACGACGACTTGGCAGATGCAGTCATGGCGGCCGCCGACAAACTCGTCTCCCATCCGGGCCCGCTTGAAGATGCCATTCTCCACGCGCGCGCGTTGGTCGAGGGCGCTCAGGCAGCCATGTCTGACTATGAAACCCGCAAGCGAGAGCTTGGCGTTATCGACTTCAGCGATATGGTGACGAACGCCGCGAGGATCCTCGACGAAAAGCCTGAAGTCCTTGCAGCAATCATGGACGAAGTGGACTGCGTCATTGTCGACGAGTTCCAGGACACAAACCCGATCCAGTTTACCTTCCTGTGGTCATTGGCGCGCCAAGCCAAGCATGCGCTGATTGTGGGCGACACCAAACAGGCGATCATGGGTTTTCAGGGCGCTGATCCGCGGCTCACGGTCGCCCTCACGAACCAGTTCGAAACCAGCCCGCTCCATCGCAACTGGCGTTCCGATGCGCGGATCATGGATTTCGTCAATGCGCTCGGCCCGTGTCTCTTTGGCGAAGATTACACGCCGCTGACTGCACAGAATCGAGCAGGACCTGACACTGCGCTGGAGGTGATGCAGCTGGCTTGCAAACGCAATTCGAGGTCCAGCGGCAAACCTCAGCATTTCATTGCCGACAAGCTTTTGTCGCTGCTGGCCGACGAGAAGATTGTGATCATTGATCGTCACTCGAAGAAGCTGCGAGAACTCGAGCCGCGAGACATTGCCGTTCTGTGCCCAACGCATAGTCATTGTGCGAGCTATGCAGGTGCTCTGCGCTCGCTGGGATTGCCAGTACGCGTGGCTGAAGGCGGCTGGTGGCAGAGCAAGGTGGTTCAGGCCGCCTGCTTCGCTCTCCGCGTCGCCGTGGACCCCAATGACCGCCACGCGACAATATGCATGGCGACCTTGGGGCCGGGCGCAACGCCTCTTCCCGAAGCGCTCGGCGCGCTTGCGCAGCATGGTCGCATAGCTGCGCCGGAGCTCGCGGGGCTGGAAGCGCTCTGGCCCGAGTCCCTTGCCACCCCTGTTGATCACCTTGTTCATCAGGTGATCCGGGCATCAGGACTTCGGGAGTGGTGCGATCTGCTCGATGACCCGCCGCAGATGAGAGCAGACCTGCTGCGCTTTGAGGCAGAAGCGGGAGCCTTCATGGAGGCTCACCGTGACATGCGCGAGGCCTCCGGCTTTTATGGTCAAAGCGCCAACGTGTTCCTGGGATGGCTCGAGAACAAGGTTGGCTTGAAGGGTGAGGACCTGCGGCCCAATCCCGCAAGCGCTGAAGCAGACGGGATCGAGATTGTGACCTGGCACGCGTCCAAGGGACGCGAATGGCCGATCGTCGTAGTTTGCGGATTGGACCACAAGTTCGACCCCAGACCTGCGACATTCAGCACGAAGTTTCCCGGTTTTGACAATCTCGACCATGTTATTGGCGAGGCAACTCTGGCCTATGCGCCGGAGTTTGCCGCGCCCGAAGCGACCGATCGTTTTCTCGAAGAGCTCTACCCGGAGTGCGAAGAAACGGCGCGTCGGTTGCTCTACGTGGCGCTCACGCGAGCGCGCAATCGCCTCATTATTGAGTGGCCGCAGGATGACGAGAAGGTCGAGCCACCATTGCCGATCACGGCCCGCCGTCTGATGAACGATGTCTGCGGCGTCACGCTGCAGGGAAATCAGATAACTATCAATGCGGACAGCTTTTCTGCTCGCATGACGATCTGCGACAAGGAAATCCCGGCTTCCTTCGCAGCTGAAACCCGGGTTGCCTTGGATGCGTCGGCTCGCGAGCTGCGTTTCGCCATTGAACAGCGACCAGTCATGGAGCTGGAGCCGGTGGTCAGCCCGTCACTGGCGCTTTCAACTCATCGCCCGTTGCCGCGTGAGATCGAGACCAGAGCGATTGCGGATGGTGTTCGGCTCTCAGGCACGGATCTCGCCCAGGCAACGGATAAGGGAACTGCTGTTCACGAGGCTTTGCGGATCCTGCTGTGCCGACCAGATTTGAGAGATAGGGTGGGCCAGCATTGCCGGGCGTCCGAGGCCGAGGTCGAGCTTCTCGCGAAGCAGGCGCAAGCACTTGGTCAGACACTCACGGATCTCGGCTATCCCCGTCTGCATGTCGAACAGCCAATCGAGTTCGAGCTGGCCGATGGAGGACGTCAGAGCATCATCGTCGATCTGATCGCCGAGGGGACCGACGGCTTTATGATCGTCGATCACAAGAGTGGTCCCGTTGTTGACCACGCTCTGCGTTTCGAAAGCTACTGGCCGCAGCTGGTGGCGTACATCGATGCAGTCGGCACAAAGGGCGGAAGGGCGGTTGCTGGGGCAGCCATTTTTTGGACGGAGACTGGCGAGCTAACGATCGGACGAGATCCTAGGCCGAGCGTGTGACGCATCAACCGGGAACAGTTTGCTTGGGAAGCGAAGCCATGACGATGATTAGCGCAGCCGACTTTCAGAGACACTTTGACCGGTTCCAGATGCTCATAACTGCTGAGAGCAAGGGGCACCCTTTCACCGATTTCGCTGTAGGCAAAATCGCCGCGTGGGAAGGCTACAAGCCGACTTTGCGTAAGGCTGCCCTTGAGCGGCTTTCTTCCGACGCTTGGTCTCGTGATAACATCGGGTCTGGTTCGATTGTTGAGCACGCCATTGACAGCATCGAGATACAGGAGGCCAAGGCAAATCTCGTTAATAACCTTGTGTTCTGGCAAAACCGCTTTGGGCATGCCAACCGAGATCATGGCGTCCTTCTCGAAGCGCGCAATAGCCGTGGCCTGAAGGAAGCGCTGGATACATTGCTATTCGAACTCTATCGGGGAGAACGCGAGGAAGGCGTGATTTTCGAAGAGCTCGCGGAACTCACTGGGCGCAAATACCCGCTGATCGCCTATCTTCACTTCCTGAAGGACGATAGCCGCTTCATGCCGATCCAGCCAACGGGCTTTGATCGCGCTTTTGCGGCGTTGAACCTGGAGTTCTCGACGCGGCAGCAGTGCACTTGGGACAACTACCAGACGTTCAATCAGACACTGTTGCAGCTCGTCCCGCTAATTGAGGAAGCGGCCGGCATTCGTGATGTCAGGCTGATAGATGCCCATTCATTCTGTTGGATATATGCCCACCTGCTGAAGTTGGAGGCCGAAGGCGCGATTGGCCAAACTACATTAGGCAAAGACGCAGGCCGTGTGATCGGCGGACGAGAAAAGTCTGTCATCGCCATGCGCTTATCGATCGAGGACACGGTTAGGAAATCGAACGGACAAACCGTCGAACGCACGATCAAGAACAAGGAATCCGGCCATACAGCGCAAGAGCTCGAAGCTCTTCTCGCCGAAATGCTTGATCTGCAGGGAAACCGCTGCGCGCTGACCGGTATCCCTTTCCACTTTCATGGCCCTAACGCTGACAGCAATCTTTTGCCGTCTCCAGACAGGATCGACAGCGGCGGGCACTACGTCCGGGGAAATATCCAGATCGTGTGCCGCTTTGTAAATTTCTGGAAAGGGGCAAGTGACAACGAGGAGTTCAAGGAACTCTTGATGCTTGTGAGATCGGTCTGATTGCTCGCCATCCTTCCGATGGTCAGTCTCGGCTGAAAGACGCAGGGCATCTAGATGTCTTGCAAGAGAAAATGAGGGATCAAGTGGTTCATTGGCCCAAGATGCGACCGTTTTTGACGTATTGGGATAAAAGGCTTGGCACATGAGAAAACCTGATTCTGTTGTGGCGCTGACCGAATTTGGCCGTGTTCGCCTATCAAAGTCATTCTTTATGCGGGATTTTCTGTTCTCAGACATCGCCGCGATTCATGGGCTGACCAACGTGCCTGATGATCCGGACCTGGCGATCGCAGCAGGAAGTAAGCTCTGCGAAGAACTGCTTGAACCGTTGCAGGATCGGTTTGGCCGTATCGCTGTTCGATCCGCCTTTCGGTCGTGCGAAGTCAATGGGTTGGGCAATGAGATGCAAGCTGCAGGGAAGGGCGGGTACAACTGCGCGTCGAACGAGGCCAATTTTGCCGGGCATATCTGGGATCGACGCGATGCCGAAGGCCGGATGGGTGCCACGGCATGCGTCGTCGTTCCGGCATTTTGGGACACATTTCAGGCAGACGGGGATTGGCGAAAGCTGGCCTGGTGGATCCACGACCAACTTCCCTATTCGAGCCTCTATTTCTTCCCGAAGTTCTGGGCCGTCAACATCGCCTGGCGCGACGAGCCAGAGCGACGGATCGACAGCTACACCTATCCAAAAGGCTGTTTGACCAAGGCGGGCATGCCGAACAATTCTGGATCACACGAGCAGGAATGGGCTGGCATCGAAGCAGCAATGGTCCGCGGATTGGCTTAAAGGGAAAGCACGCATGTCGATCCCAGGGCAGTTGATCAGCGCCGTCGATATGGCAGTTGCGGGCGGAATAGATCCGAAACGATTTCGAGCGGCCCTTCGCGCTGCAAATCTCGATTGGCATCCACACAACGGGCGTTGGGAGGTCGTGCGAGGGAGCGATCAGCACCATGACATGGAGAGGGTCATGGCGCAGCTGGCAGCAGGGCGAGTCAGGCGCCGATCGAATTCGAAGGCCGTAAAGGGCGTTTCTACGGCTGCAAACCGCGACGAGCATTACGTGCTCGATCTCTGCGATGCTGTTCTCGGAATGAAGGCTGCCAGGCAGCATTGCTTCCCATTTCTCACTGGAGATCCGGATCGGCATGGTCGCCAAAAACCATTGCCTGTCGATGGCTTTTACCCGGATCTTGGCCTTGTTGTGGAATACCATGAGCGCCAACACCGCGAACGCGTCGGGTTCTTCGACGATAAGCCGACGGTTTCCGGCGTGTCTCGGGGCGAGCAGCGCCAACGATATGATGAGCGCCGCGCCGAAGTGCTGCCCAGATATGGCTATAGCTTAGTCGTTCTCGAGGTGCATGAATTCGCGCATGATAGAGCCAAGCGCCTACTCAGGTTACCTCAAGACGAGGCAATCGTCAGGCAGCGCCTTCAAAGCTTTATCGCCTGATTAATGGTTGTTCGGGCAATGATGCACGATGGCTATTGAACCTCGTAACCCCCGACTTGCTGTATTGATAGACGCCGACAATGCATCCTCCCGGATCGCACCGCGGCTCTTTGAAGAGATAGCCAAAATCGGTGAGGCAAGTGTCCGACGTATCTACGGCGATTTCTCAGGCACAAGACTGAAATCCTGGGCCGACGTTCTCGCCACGCATGCGATCAAGGCGCACCAGAACTTCGCGTACACCAGTGGCAAGAATGCCTCGGACATTGCTTTGGTTATCGACGCAATGGACCTTCTCCATACCGGTCGTTTCGATGGCTTTTGCCTTGTCTCGTCCGACAGTGATTTTACTGGCCTGGCCTCGCGTATCCGAGAGCAGGGCATCGACGTCTACGGCTTCGGAGAGCAGAAAACACCCGAGAGCTTTCGCCAAGCCTGTCGCCGCTTCATCTACACTGAAAACCTGCTGCCAGAGGCGCCCACGCCCGATGAGCCGGGCGGACAGGACTCCCGTCCAGCCAATGTCATGAAACCGCCCACAGCCGCGGCTCCTCTCATCCGGACCGCTATCTCACAGCTTGATGATGAAGGGGGATGGGTACCTCTCGGCCGCGTGGGCCAACGTCTTGCGGCGCTCGCTTCCGACTTTGACCCCCGAACCTATGGCCAAGGCAAGCTGAGCGACTTGGTCGAAAATGCCGGGGGTTTCGAATCTCGCCGAACTGATACGGGACACTTGCAGATCCGCGTCGTTGCCTCGGAAAATGCGGGCAAGGCTAAGGCTAAACATGCCAAGCCCTCATGATCCTCCCAGTTCGCTCCTGCGTGAGCTTGGCTCGCCTGGTGTGCTGAAGGTTTGACGAGGGATCACTGCGGATGGCTCGCCTCACTAAAGCGAATTTGAGCTACATGAGACGCCATGGGATCGAACCCGAAGAAGCTTTTGATGCCCCGGGTCTGAAACGCGCCGAATATCGACCGAGAATGAAGGCTGAGGGGAAGTTCGTCGCCTACGGTGTCACGCCGTGTCAAAACGGCCATGCTTTGCGCAATCGGTACGGAAACTGCATTGAGTGTTTCCCGGCCTCAATCGCATTCGCGCGCCGGAGTGAATTGCCAGGCTACCTTTACCTTGCCCAGTCGTCGGATTTGGGTTTGATCAAAATCGGCTTCTCAAGCGACGATCCGGACAATCGGATCTACATCGCGAATCTCGACGGCTACGGCGGAGCGTGGGACTGGCGGATTTGCATGACGGTTTGGGCAGAACATGCCGGCGCGAAAGAGATCGCCGTGCATCGCTCGCTTTTCGAATTTCGCAATGAAAGGCTCTGGATACGGAATGGGGCGGCAGTCGTTTCGAAGGAGCTTTTCGATTGTGATCTCGCTCTGGCCATCGAAACTTTGTCGGCGCATCTAACGGCCAGAGAGCACAAGGCGATCGAGTACCGCTAAGCGTCATTGAAAATGCATCTGCGTGGTCGCGTCATGAACCCACCAAGCACTGGCGCATTGTTGCGACCAATTTTGTCGTAGAGAACGTATATAAGGTCGGAATGAACTCAAACTTCCGCACAAGCTTCACCGACCCCATCCAGATTGCGGCGCTGGCAGCTGGCAGTGGCCGCATCGGCGTATCATTTTGCCCGGGCAAACAGAGTAGGTCCGTTGGTGGACTTGACTGGCGGCGTGACCTCGCTGTTGACTTGGACGCGGTCTCTGAGTGGGGCGCTGTAGCGGTGATTTCGCTCATAGAGGACCATGAGATTGATGCGCTTGGCGTTTCAAATCTGGCGTCGGAGGTGGCAGCTCGAGGGATGCAGTGGTTTCACCTGCCAATCCCCGACGTCACCGCACCTGGCGCTGATTTCGAGCATGGGTGGCGCTCTGCCGGGCCCCATGTGCGCGGCTTACTCGCCAGCGGACAAAGCGTCTTCATTCATTGCAAGGGCGGGCTCGGCCGCGCGGGGACGGTAGCCGCGAGGCTCCTCATTGAGCTGGGAGAAGCCGAGCCGAAAGATGCAATTGCACGCGTGCGCGAAGTCCGCCGCGGCGCAATCGAGACTGTGCCTCAAGAAGATCACCTGCATTCGATCTGGAATATCTACGACCGCGCTCGTGGATGCTTGCTTGGATTGGCTGTGGGCGATGCCTTGGGGACGACCCTCGAGTTCAGGCCGCGCGATTCCTATGAGCACATTACCGACATGGTCGGGGGAGGACCGTTCGGTTTGGAGCCGGGCACGTGGACCGATGATACATCGATGGCCTTGGCGCTGGCGGACGCGATACTTGCGAGCGCAGCCAAGGGCTCGATTTTCGAACCAGAGGAGGCGCAGCGGCGCTTTGTCGATTGGTGGAGGAATGGAGCATACAGCCCGACAGGTGACTGTTTCGACATCGGGATTACGACCAGCCAAGCGCTGAGCCGGTTTGAAGCGACCGGCGACCCCATTTCGGGCTCAGCTGACGCCTATTCTGCGGGAAATGGTTCGCTCATGAGGCTGGCGCCCGTCGCAATCTGGGGAATCCATGAGGATCCCGCGACCGTGGCTCGTGTTGCACGTCGGCAAAGCGCGACCACCCACGCGGCACCAGCCTGTCTTGATACCTGCGACGCTTACTCATTGATCCTTCGTGCAGCCATTCTCGGCGCTGATTTCGAGGGGGCACTGACCCAGGCTCATGGCGAGTATGGGTCTGTGATTGCGCCAATCATTGCTGGCAGCTGGCGCGGCAAACAGCGCCACCAGATTTCCAGCAGCGGTTTTGTGGCGCATAGCCTTGAGGCGGCTCTCTGGTGCGTTGCAAGCACAGACAATTTTGACCACGCCGTGCTCATGGCAGCAAACCTGGGGGACGACGCCGACACAACTGCGGCCATCACAGGTCAGCTAGCGGGAGCTCTGTATGGAGCCTCGTCCATCCGGAAGTCATGGCTCGAAAAGCTGGCTTGGCGCGGGAAGATTGAGAATCTTGCTCGGGATTTGGCTTTCCCGCAAATCACGTCGCTGGCCTAGTGGTTATTGAGGGAGGCCAACGGCGAAAGGCTTGGGACACTCCTTTTGTGTCTGAGTAGGTCGTTAGGCTGCCTCCCAAACGCGATTGAGGATCTGCGCGGCCAGCGCGGCCTTGTCTTGAGGAAGGAACCTTCCGTAGTGCTTGGCGACTGTGTCGGCGGTGTCCTGAATAGCATAGCTAGCCTGCTCGTATGACCCGGTTTGTTTCAGGATATGCGTCGCCAAAATATCCCTCACATTATGGGGACCGTGCGGCAGCAGGCCCTTGATGGCACCGCGATTGGTGTAGGGATTGTAGATCCCATAGCGCTGAATGATGAGACGCCATGCCTCGTAGAACGTATTCTGATCGTAAGCCGCATTCAGGCTTGTCGACTTCGCAGTCTTGACGAAGAACGTCCCGGGGTCTTCGGCGCCGCCAAGGAGGGCGGCCCGGTGCACATTCAGATAGGCATCAATCTGAAGGTACAGCCCGAGAAGATCAGGCAGGATCAGCCTGAAAGGCATCTTCCCAAAGAACGACGAGTGCGCGTTCTTGAAGGCAGACGCCGGGATGAAAACCTCCCAACCATTGTCACGGTCACTCCAGCGAAGTTCTCCGCGCTTGCGGGATGCGAGGTTGCGCTCTGAGGTCGGCGGCGTACCGCGAGGGCAAACAAGCAATTCTCGTAGGTTCTTTTGCCTGAGGCCCAAGTGGAGCCCAAAACGCAAAATCAGAAAAGAGCGCACTGATTCCGCCGCCGTTCGCGGATATCGCTTTGGATCGGGCATCAACCGCATGATCTCCTCGGTGATCAAGCGATAGGTGCCAACCGGACTATCAGACTCCAGGACGACCATGATCGGCTCAAACGGGTCTCGGTGAACTCTGGCGAGCCGCTGGATCTCTTTGACCCGGGCTGTTCCGTAACGATAAAATTGGTCGCAGGCTCCGTCCCAATCCGCGCGTGAAGCGGTGATTTCATCCTCAGACACCAGGCCGGGGATTGGCTTGAGCTCATCGCCTAATGCAGGACTCTGACGCAGCCACCCGGTTTCCGCGCGTGCCAAAGACAGGCCCAGCTGGAGCATGTTGACTTCCCAGGAGGTGTAGCATCCACGCCGGGCCTCACGCCATTGGATGTACCAATCCCACACTGCCGGGAAGATGAGCATGCCCATTGTTAAGTGTTTCGATGGAACACCGAAGCCCCGAACCTTGCTCTGAGGGGATGCGGCAAGTGCCCCGAAAAGTAGGCCTAGATGCTCGATTTTCTGCGAAGAGGTGTACTCGTTCCAAACGCCGTTGCGCTGATACCCGATGTCCGTCAGCGTCGAGGTCTTGAAGCGAATGAGCTCAGCGACCTCAGCGGCAAGGGCCGGAGGCGCATCAATGTTGGCATCCAGCAAATCAAGCTCAACGTCGTCCAAGAACCGGTCGTCATCTCGATCATCATCCCGAGTCTGTTTCAGCGGTTTTCTGCCGGTTAAGCTTGGGAAGCGGACTGCAAAGCGGTTCCTTGATGCTATTGCCTGGTAGCGGCGATAGTCCGTTGATCCGGAAATGATGACAGTTCGGACCCAATCGAGGATATCTCGTCTTTCAGCTGCAGGGCGACTGTCGAAGTCATCGGGCAAATGCCAAGCTAGCCGCCGCCGCTCAGCATCAGAAACGCCCTTGAGCCGTCGGTGTCCGGAAGGTGCACGGCACTGGTTCGGGAGCTTCGATTTAAAATAGCCTTCTGGAAGCCGATACCGCCGCTCAATCTGATGAAGGATCGCCAGGCTGGCTACGGCGCGCGGAAACTTCTTGCCACCTGCCCACTGCAGAAGCGTGGATCGCTCGATGATGTCGCCCTGATGGGTCAGTGCACGATGCAAGCCACAGATCGTCTCGCCATGTCGTCGTGCCTGCAAGGTCAACGCATCCTGGAAAGTTGGCGGATCGAGCCAGCCCGGTGCGATTGGTTCAGGGAATGCGACAATTGGCTTCGGCTTTCGGCCTCGCTTTCGCGTAGCATCAGAGATCATGGGAGATCCAAAGCCAGATAAGCTTTGGACCAAAGGCATATGGTGAGCATGGTTTCGCTTGAGGTTTAGAACGTCGTTAAAGGGGGGCGCCGCCTACAACAAATTGCTCAGATATCTAGGCCCCGCCAAAAACTTATGGAGTAAATCTCAACGGCCAGCGGTAACTCGCGGGGATGATGTCGTATAAGTTATTGTTTACCTGCCACAATTTGTCAATGAAATGGGGGGAGTAGCGCTTATGGGCGTTACCATTCTAACGGGGGATCAACGGACGAGGGAGGCAAAGCACTGGCCAACTTGGCTCGGCAAGGTGCCTGAGGTTCGTCGGCGTTTTCATGCGTGGTCTGACAACTTTGATCCGTTTCATTACAACGAGACACCGAGTGTCGCGGCCTTGGCAAACGCTGCGACACTTGCTGGGTTTGTTGCGCAAACAGAATATGTTTTGGATACCCCCCTTGGGCGCGTGACGTGTTCGACGGCAGGTTTTGCCAGAAGCCGTCAATCTATGTTCGCCCGAGTGGACCGACAGCGGCGGGATCGACTGATTGGCGAGCCAAGCCTGATCACCCCCGATCGGACGGCCATGGGACCGTGCACGTAAGAGCCTTTCTGCTGCGAAGAGAGGTAGATTCCCAAGACGGCTTTACGGGTTTCGCTCCCCAGGGTGCCCGCGACGACACGTAAGGGTGACCACACCCGGTGCATCCTCAAATGCCTCGCCTTCCTCAAAGCTTACTCCCGATATTCGCCTGTATGGCGTAGGAGCTCCTGGCGTGTGATCTTCGACGTAGTCTTCCTCGCGAAAGCCCCTTCGCAATACTGCCGCCTTCGCTTCATCCATGGTAGCCCGAACGCTGACTGAGATAAAATTAGGAGGCGCAGTGCCGGGGCCGCGATAAAACGGCTTCATCGCGCCATTATCGTCCATCTGCCAGCCAGTCACGCTTACAACTGGTAAGTCAAAAACCCTCATTGATGCTGTAGGCTGGAACACTACCGAGCCGTCTCCGCCTCCTTCGATCTCGCGGATGATCTTATTCTTTAACATCGCTCTTATCGCGATCGCGGCTTCGGGAAGTGTTCTGCAGCTAAGTTGATTCTCAAGAGCTTGAGCCGCTAAGCTCATTGGTGATGGGCTAGTAACATTAAGAGGCGCGGGCTTTTCGATTACTTCCTCGCCTAGAGACGGCACAGCTGCATTGCTAGCGGCATCTCCTAAAGCTGCTGCTTCGCTGTTGCAGGCCGATAAAAACATGCAAAGGCTCACGAATTGTATGCGGCTCATAGCTCACCTCTAAGCAACTAAGCATGTGCCTCTGGACAGCTATCGACCGCAGCACAAGACCATCTTTGCGTCCGGCCTCGGAGAAGGAGCTCGCCGCATCGCGGCGCCTTCGCAGTAGGCTGTGCCGGGCTAGTCGCTGTTGAAGAAGCATGGCGGAGGCTAGGTCTGCGCCTGCGGACCATCCATGCCTTCCTCGGTCCGGCCTTATAACCAGCACCGGACCTACAAGCCGCACACCCACGACGGCCCGGAATGGAAATGACTGGCCGGAAGCGGTCCAGTGCCTTTCGGGAAGTGATCTGGGAAAGCTGCCGTTCGACATCGCCACCTGACAGACTTAAGCATTTGCGGCAGAGCACAAAATCGCGCTTTAAGAACCATTTGTGGTATTTTTCGAGCGCGCGTCGTCGTCACTCTGACCATCTCTGGTGTATCTGCCGGAGCATGGTATTCGAGGGATCGAACAAGTCAACAGAGGACCCGATGCAACTCAACCCCCAGCACCTTACCGTTGCCAAGCTCATGCAAGGCCGCCTCTTCCGCATCCCGGAATATCAGCGCGCCTACTCTTGGCAAAAGCGTCAACGCGAAGATTTGTTCGAAGACATCCGAGAAGTGCATCGGTCTGGGCGCGACCATTTCATGGCCACGGTGGTCGGCCTTGCTCGCGACACCAGATCAATCGACGCAGACGAATTCGGGGTCGTAGAGTTGGTCGATGGCCAGCAGCGCATCACGACGCTGGTTATCCTGCTCAAGGCGATTGAAAGGGCTCTTGATCCGAATGACACAAAAGAGGGAAAGGTCCATGCTGATTTGGGGCGCCTTCTGGTGAAGGGCGACGATCACAATCTCGTCCTCCTGCAAACTAATCACGACAGCAGCGATGTCTTTGCGAGCTATGTTAGAACTGGCGAGATCAAGAAGGACGCGATCGTCACGGCGGCGGACAAGAATGTCATCGACGCAGCGCGTGAGTGCGAAGCATTCGTCGAGTCTTGGAAGCCGATCGGAACGCTGATCGAGCTTGTCGCCACCATTCGACACAAGCTCTCGGTGATCTATCATGAGCTGGATAACGAAGGCACGGTCTACCGGGTCTTTGAAGTGCTAAATAGCCGCGGGCTCGACGTTCGTTGGATCGATAAGACCAAGAGCCAACTGATGGCATCCATCTACGAGTATGTTGACAATGGCTCTCGGTCTGATGGTCTTCATGAGATGCAGAACCTTTGGAAGGATATCTATCGCCGGCTGGGGCTTGACGATAGCCTTGGCAACGAGGCCATGCGGTTTGCAGGAACATGGTCGGAAACAACCAGGCCCAATCGCGTGGTGAGCGAACAGGACGCTTCAGCGGCTCTGTTGAAGGCGGCAGGAACCAAGCTGGCTACGATTGTCAAAGCGGCCACATGGCTGAAATTGGTCGTCGGGAAAGTGGTCGATCTGCACAACGACCAACGAAGAGCCGCCGTAACGCGCATTGGGCAGGCCCGGTTTCTAGCGATCGCCATTATGCTTCGCGAATTCGACGATCAGACAGAACAAAAGCTGCTTGGAGCCTGGGAACGGGTCACTTTCCGCATCTTCACGCTCGCGGGCAAGGACAGCCGCACTAAGGTCGGAGAATTTGTCCGGCTTGGATACGACGTACTCAAAAGCAAAATGGCGGCGGACGATATCTTAGACGCCCTTAGAGACCTAGGCGAGGGTTTCGACATTGACGACATCATCGACTCCGAAACATGGGACGAGTGGTACGGGGGCTACAACGAGGAGGTGCGATACCTCTTGTTCCGATACGAGGAGCATCTCGCGCGCGCCGCTGGCGTCAAAATCAATGAATCACAGTGGGCGAAGGTTTGGGCAACTGACCCGGCCCGATCGATTGAACACATCATGCCGCAAAGTTCGGGTAAGAGCTATGTTCACGGGCTCGGCAATCTAACAATGCTGCCCCCGAACGTGAATTCGTCGCTCAAGGACAAGCCGCCCGAGGACAAGGCCGCGCGGTATCTGGAATGTGGCATGCAGGCGACCATGGATGTCGGTCGTGCAATTCAGAGCGGGACTAAGTGGAATAAGGAAGCCGTACGGGAGCGCGCCGCGAGCATTGAGGCCTTCGTAAGAGTGGAATGGGGAGATTGACCATCGGTGACGAGGCGGAAACGGATGGCGGGTTTCAGCAGGAGCGGCCATTCGTACGTTGGTTGGGGAACGGCTTGGATTGGTCGACAGATGTCGATGTTGATTGCCTCATTAGACTGCTGCTTTCCGGCGCTCAGCGAGCGGAACCCTCCCTACATCAAACTGCCCCGAAGCTGCCGATCGTAGTTCGCGGGGCGAACGGTTGGTTTCAGCTGAGGTCAGCGCTAAGCTGCCACCCTCCGGCGCGTCAGTCGTCCCAGCCTTGCCCGGCCAGGGCTCTGAGACGGGATAGGCTAATGCGACGCTGGCCATTCTTCGCTATCGCGCCCGCAGAGAGCCAGGCGATTTCGCCAGGACCATCGTAGACTACTTCCGCTTCGTGCGGCGAAACGATCCGCAGCACCACGAGCCGATCGCAGGTGTCGTACATCGAGATCGCCCTCCCCGCAGTGAGCTTTATCTGCACATCGCCATTTTCGTCATAGGCGTCGTGCCGCGGCTGGGACGGGGGATAAAGGCTGAGCCCGAGTGCTTCGGCAGCAATCACCTCACCAATCGAACCGACGAGATGTCCGTCAGGGGTGAACGGCCTGCCGGGATACAGGGCAGAAAGCTCCTGCACCGCTTCATAGATCTTAGCGACTGGCTCAGGCAGAAGAATACGGCGAAACGGTTCAGTCGACACAGCAGTAACTCCAAGGCATGAGCATACGATAGACACGGTTTGCACCCTGACCAGCAGAGTTCACTCCGCATCTAGGTCAAGGGCACGAGAGGCTCTGTTGATGGTAAAGGACAATGTCGTAGCCGTGATGCCGCCTCGGAGCCTCGGCGTTCTTTAACCTGATGCGGTTATCGAATGGGAACGAGGTACACATTTGCTCGTAGCGAAAGGCTTTCGGAACGGGAGGCGCCAGGTTTGGAAATGACAACGCTCACACGAGATAGACACTCGATCAGAGTGCCGATCCCTGAGATTTTTCAGGCATGGGAGCTGCTCTCGCAAGCAGCGGATGCTCATCTCCAAGATCACTTTGACGAGGCCGAGACTTTGTTGATCCATGCAAATATGCCGGCGGTGTACGAGTGGGCGTGGGTTGATTGGCAGAAGCCAAGTCTAAATATCCGCATTCCCAGACCGGAAAACGACACAAAGAAGCTACCCAAAGACCAGCTCGACCCGATCAGGGCTCCAAAAGCAGCCACTAAGCGCAACGTGTTGGCCCGTGACGGGCACCGCTGCCGCTACTGCGGAATTCCCGTGATCGATGCAGACATCAGGAAACTCTTGCACAGCCTTTATCCTGCTGCAGTGCCGTGGGTGAGCAGCGTGCCCGAGAAGCAACATGCCGCGTTCTCATGTTTCTGGCTCCAGTACGATCATGTTGTGCCCCATAGCCATGGCGGGCGATCTGATGAGGACAATGTCGTCATTTGCTGCGCGCTCTGTAACTTTGGCAAGCTCGATTATACCGTCAGGCAGCTCGACATTGCTGATCCGCGCACGAGGCCACCCCAGCCTGTCGAATGGGATGGACTGGAGCGGTTACGTCGCGCGCCGAGCGCCGGCTTGCGTTCTTAATTCGCCATGGTCGCGACCATGAGCAGAGTATCGCAGCCTCCAGGTGAGCGTGGGAGCCTTAAATGGATCCAGCGAGCCGTGAACGAAGCATGGCCATCGCTTAATGAGCCAATCCTCAATGCGGTGGGCAAAGACCAGACGATCGATTGGCGATCGCCGCTCCTCGCCGATGACTATGCCGAGTATCGCGACGGCACCTTCGTTGAACGGCTTGGTCTTGGCCATTTGCGGCCCCAACTTGCTGCCTTCTGGCCGTCTGGAGGTCCGCAGTGGGATGCCCTTGGCGTGACATCCAGCGGGACCGTGCTCCTTGTCGAAGCCAAGGCGCATATTGCGGAAATGTGCTCGCCTGGCTCAGGTGCGAGTGAAGCCTCGCTGAATCTCATAAAACGCCGCCTGTACGAGACTGCGGAGGCCCTGCGCGCCAAGCGCGAGCGTGCAGACTGGCATGTTGTCTTCTATCAGCTCGCCAACCGTCTAGCACACCTTCACTGGCTTCGTGATCAAGGTGTTGACGCGCGGCTGGTGCTGGTCAACTTTCTCAACGACAAAGAAATGGCGGGGCCTACCTCGGCGGCAGAGTGGATGGCGGCATACCATGTCGCACTTCATGCACTTGGCCTCAGTCCGCGGCATCGCTTGGCACGTTATGTTATCGAGGTGTTCCCTGACGTACGCAGCCACCTCGGCACATCAACAAGCGCGCTTCCAGACCCTGCGATTTACACCGGCAGATCCGACGATTTGGTCGAGAAGTGACAAAACTCTAGCCACGCACATCTACAGGTACCCCAAATGCTCGACGAAAATGAACGCGATTGTCTCAGCCAGTTAACCGAAAACGTAATGTGGGCATCGAGCGCATGGTGGCATGACGGCTTAACTGATGTGCTTCGTGACTTGCAGACGAGAGGGTTTGTAGGCTGTCGGAACCGCGATGGTGAGGCTGCCGATCCGTTAGACATCGACGATGGTGCATATTGGTTTATTACCGACCTAGGGCGGGCAGCACTCAGCGCCCAGAGCTGAGCCAAGGACTTTGGTATTCTGCAGGCACCCTATTCGTTAAGCTTTTCGAGCAAAATGCTGAACCGAATTGCCGTTAGATTAACGAAAATGTGGGGGAGAGTGTGGGGGAGGCTTTGATCTGATCTAAATAACAATATTGATATCATAGCGTTATTGGACTGGTTCGATTCAAGCCCTGCCACCACACGCTTATAGAGCGTTGAAAAGACTGAAAAACAACGGTTTATTCCTTCCGACTGCTACGCAAAAGTGCTACACGGAAGGCATGGAAGAGATGTTCAAACTGTCCCGTAGAGCCGGATCCGCTAAGTGGCAGGTGCGGAAGCGTTGGCTGACTGACGTCGCCTCTTTTCTCAAGGGCGAGTTCAACCGCAGCACGGGGGAAGGGGACCGCAAAGCGGCGCAAGCTCAGCTCCCGTTCCTCGCTGCTGCCCGTGAGCTTGCCGTGGAGATCGAAGCCGTGAGGGCTGCAGGTGCCACCAGTCTGAGGGAGATCGCCCAGCGGCTCAATGAGAGGCACGTGGAAGCCCCGAGGGGCGGCAGCTGGCATCCTTCGGGGGTCAAGAGGGTACTGGAGAGGCTGGGGGCCTGAGCCAACCTACTCTTCAGCAGCTAAGCGCTTCCCTGATGCCCTTCTTTCTTTTGTGGGGATATTGGGATCATCACCATGCGCCTTCGAAGTCAGTCTCTCAACGTCACCCTTTAAGTCAAGGCCCATTAGATTGGCTACTGAGTAGAGCAAGGCAAGTAGTAAACCCCCACTTGCATTCACGTATCGGACGAAATCATCCCTTGAGATTTCTAACCGTTCGCCCACGCGCTTCTTTAGCCATGGGCAAGCTTTGGCCAGTCGTGAATCAACCACTCCAAACCTATGAGACAGGCAGTTTCTAATCTGTTGGAGCTCGAAGATATCGCGCCGGATATTATCATCAATTTCTATGGTGATACCAACTGCGTTCAACAGGCTTTCGAAACGCCCTAGCCCATTGCGAAGCGGGCCAGCGAGCTCGCGGTCGATTGCATCCACTATAAACCGAGCTCGAGATGGGCCTCGCAGGCTGGCGTACATGACTAAATCAACCTTGATCTTTCTCCTGTCGCTGGCAGATTAAAATGCCCCAGAAGTGACATTTGAAAATTCCCCACTTCGTTTGTTTGACCCTGTCCGGGGCGCGCCCCGGACAGGGTCAAATTGGAAACATCGGGCATAGTCCTCCTGTTGGGAGGCGATGCTGCGATGAAGAAGCTTGGAGAATTGATGATGATCCTGGATTTGCATCGCCAAGGCGTGAAGGTCGCCGTGATAGCCCGGCAATTGGGCGTCGACCGCAAGACGGTCCGCAAATATATTGCACGCGGGGTCGAGGTGCCGACCTATGGCCCGCGGCAGCCGCGGGAGCGCCTGCTGGATCCACATATTGATTATCTGCGGGCGCGACTGGAGGCCTATCCCGGGCTCAGCGCCCAGCGCTTAGCTCGTGAGCTTGGCGACCGAGGCTATACGGGCGGATACAGCACGGTGCGCGACACGGTGCGCTCGATGCGTCCGGCCGGGGGCGGCAAGCCCTATGCCGTGCGGTTCGAGACTCCGCCGGGCCAGCAGGCTCAGGTCGACTTTGCGCAGTTCCGGGTGCGTTTTGTTGATGCGCCGGATCGTGTGCAGGTGGTCTGGCTGTTCTCCATGGTGCTGGGCTTCTCGCGGTTGATCTGGGGACGGTTCGTGCTGCGTCAGACGATGCCGAGCGTGCTTGCCTGCCAGATTGGCGCACACTTCTTGCGGACAAAGAAAAACGGCGGGGATTGCTCCCCGCCGTCTTTCATTTTCACCGTGCCGAAGCTTACGGGGTCGGCGTGTTGGCAGAATCGAGCGTACCCGAAACGTTGGTGAAGGTGTCTTCGAGGCTTTCGCCCAGTGCAGTCATCGCGGTGATGGCGGCAACAGCGATCAGAGCGGCGATAAGGCCGTATTCGATGGCGGTGGCGCCCTGTTCGTCACGGACGAGATTCTTGAAAAAGGTCATGTCTAGTCTCCTGGTTCAGTCTTCGGTACCCTAACCCCCCTGTTTCAAGGCGGGCAGATATTGTGCTAATCGACACCTATTGAGAAATTCCTAACGCGAATGCGGCAGGTAATTAATTACTCATGGCCTCGCTGCTTTTGGCTTCAACTTCATTCCACATTTCGATTGTTGAACCTGCAACGCTCGAAAGTGATGCAATCATGGCAATGACGATGAGAGCCGCGATCAGGCCATATTCGATAGCCGTCGCCCCTTGCTGGTCTTCGACAATGTCTTTCATCAATGTCGGGATCATGGGGGTAACACCTATTGTTTGCGTCCTGATGAGGATGAAAATCGCCTAGGCGGGTTAAGAAATAGTTGATGAGAGCCACCGAGATGGAAAAAAAACCGACATGATGCAGCGCTGGACTGCGGTGGTTGCTGGGGCACTGATGGGGGGCGATGGCCGCTGGTTGATGCACAAACGCCCGCCCGGCAAACACCATGCCGGCCTGTGGGAGTTCCCCGGCGGCAAGGTTGAACCCGATGAAATGCCGATAGAATCCCTGATTCGCGAACTAAGCGAGGAGCTCGGAATCCGGTGCGATTCGGCAACATGTGCGCCAGCGGGATTTGCCGAGACCAGTATCGCTCAGTCGGCAAACGCGATTGTCATTCTGCTTTACACAGTGGGTGGTTGGGACGGGGTTCCTGAGTCGCTGGAAGGCGGCGAGGTCGGTTGGTTCACCCCGCAACAGGCGCTCGCGCTGGCCAAGCCGCCGCTGGATGTCATGCTGGCTCAGCAGCTTTTTCAAAATCGCTGAGCGGCGGCCAAGGCCCCTTGCCAAGCGGTTGAGACCCCCTTATGAGCCGCCCTCCAAGGCGCACCCGTAGCTCAGCTGGATAGAGCACCAGACTACGAATCTGGGGGCCGGGCGTTCGAATCGCTCCGGGTGCACCAATAAAGCCCGCTCCTCAGCCGAGGGGCGGGCTTTATTGGTTCATGGCCTGATTGATTTATGGCTCGGCGCTGTTTGGCCGAATCACCGTCCGGCACTTTGCTCAAGCGCGTGCATATCGGCGTCAGACAGGCCGAAATGGTGTCCGGCTTCGTGGATCACGACGTGTCGGACAAGCGCCTCGAACGCGACCCCGGTCTGGGCCATTTCCTCCAGTAATGGCTTTCGGAACAAAGTGATGACCGGCGGCATCGTCTCGTGATCCCATTGCGAACGATCGGGCAGGGCGACCCCTTCGTACAGTCCGGTCAGTTCCCAGCGATCGGCAATTCCCACCAGCGCCAGCTGTTCAGCCGTGGCAAAGTCATCAACCCGCAACACGATATCCGCCACCTGATCGCGAAACATCGCTGGCAGTCGCGCCAGCACGGCGCGGGCGGCGGCTTCAAATTCGGCAATGCTGTGATCGCGCAATGGGTGCCTCCTGTCCAAATCCGGGGGATGAATTGGCAATGATCGCTCCTACATGGCGAATTGGGAACAATGTTTTTGCGCAATCAGCATCCGCGCGCGCAACGGCTTGCGTATCTCGGCCTGAACGGACACTTGGGATCGACAGACAAGGGGGCTACGACAGAGCCGATGAGTGAAGAAAGACGCCAGAAGATGGATTATAGCTCTGCCCAGTATCGCGATGATGATTTCGATGGGGACAATCCGCTGGGCAAGCCCGACGTGCCCGATCACGTGCAGGATGCTATTCGCACACTGATCGCATGGGCGGGCGATGACCCAGACCGCGAAGGGTTGCGCGATACGCCTAAGCGAGTCGGGCGCGCGTGGTTGGAATATTGCGAAGGCTACAAGCAGGATCCGGCGATCCACCTTTCGCGGATTTTCGAGGAAGTTGGCGGGTATGACGAGATTGTGCTGCTGAAAGACATCCCGTTCCAGTCGCATTGCGAACACCACTTGGCCCCGATTACAGGCAAGGCGGCGATTGCCTATCTGCCGAACAAGAAGGTCGTGGGCATTTCAAAACTGGCGCGGGTGCTGCACGGCTATGCCCAGCGGCTCCAGATTCAGGAGCGGCTGACGGCGGAAGTCGCCAAGTGCATCTGGGACAATCTTGAACCGCATGGCGTGGCCGTGGTGATCGAGGCACAGCACGGCTGCATGACCGGACGCGGGGTGAGGACGCCCGGCGTCGGCATGATTACCAGCCGGGTGCTCGGCTGTTTTCTGGAAGATCAACGCAGCCGCAAGGAAGTGATGAGCCTGATGGGCTATTGATCGGTAGATTTGCCTGAATTCAATAAAGGGCACCTGTCAAAAGGTGCCCTTTATTATGTCCGAAATGCAGCCGGTCAGAGTTGGCCGAGCATATGCTCGGCGCTCGACACTTTGAAATCGCCCGGTTCTTCGATGTTGAGCTGTTCGACAACACCATCATTGACGACCATCGAAAAACGCTGGCCGCGCTTGCCCAGGCCAAAGCCCGACCCATCCATCGTCAGGCCAATCGCCTCGACAAATTCGGCATTGCCATCAGCGAGCATGGTGATGTCGTCGCTGCCAGCGGCCTTGTTCCAGGCCCCCATGACAAAGGCATCATTGACGGCGGTGCCAACGATTTCGTCCACGCCCTTGGCTTTGAGATCGGCGGCCTTGTCGACGAAACCGGGCAGATGCTTGGCCGAACAGGTCGGGGTGAAGGCGCCGGGGACGGAGAACAGCGCAACCCGCTTGCCTGCGAAATATTCGCTCGATTTGACCGCCTGCGGGCCTTCGGCAGTAGCCTTTACCAAGGTGACTTCGGGGAGTTTGTCGCCAACAGAAATCGTCATGTCGTGTGCATCCTTTGTGCGGGGGAACCTTGCGCCGTTGTATAGTGATCGCTGCGGCAGGGGCAACAAATAGACATATAAAGATAAGTTTATATTTGCCTCACGTCGCCCGCGTCGCTAGGGGCACGGCATTGGTCAGCGCCCGCGCTAATTCCGTGTGGGCCGACACAGGAGATATATCATGGCAACCGCCCCCACCACTACCGCCCCGACGCAGGAACATGTCATCAGGGATATCACTCTGGCCCGTTTTGGCCGCGATGAAATCCGCATTGCCGAAACCGAAATGCCCGGCCTGATGGCCTTGCGCGAAGAATATGGCGCGGCGCAGCCGCTCAAGGGCGCGCGCATTACCGGTTCGCTGCACATGACGATCCAGACCGCGGTGCTGATCGAAACGCTGGTGGCGCTGGGTGCCGAAGTGCGCTGGGCGACCTGCAATATCTATTCCACGCAGGATCACGCCGCCGCCGCGATTGCCGAGAGCGGGATTCCCGTGTTTGCGATCAAGGGTGAGACGCTGGGCGAATATTGGGATTATGTCGGCCGGATCTTCGATTGGTCGACCGAGGCCGATCCTGATCTTACCTGCAATCTGATCCTCGATGATGGCGGCGATGCGACCATGTTCGTGTTGTGGGGCGCGCGGATTGAAGCGGGCGAGGAACTGCCTGCTCCTGCCAATGCCGAAGAAATCGAATTTCAGCGCGCATTAAAGGCGTTTGTCGCGGCCAAGCCCGGCTATCTCACCAAGGCGGTGAAGGCTATCAAGGGCGTGTCGGAAGAAACCACCACCGGGGTGATGCGGCTGTATCAGATTGCCAAGCAGGGCAAGCTGCCGTTCCCGGCGATCAACGTCAATGACAGCGTTACCAAGTCGAAGTTCGACAATCTCTATGGCTGCAAGGAATCGCTGGTCGACGCGATCCGCCGCGCGACTGACGTGATGCTGGCTGGCAAGGTCGCCTGCGTCGCGGGCTATGGCGACGTCGGCAAGGGTTCGGCGGCTTCGCTGCGTAATGGCGGGGCGCGTGTGCTGGTGACCGAAATCGACCCGATTTGCGCATTGCAGGCAGCGATGGACGGGTTCGAGGTTGTCAGGATGGAAGACGCGGTCAAGCACGCCGACATCTTCGTGACCGCCACAGGCAATGAAGACGTGATCACCGCTGAACACATGGAGGCGATGAAGCCGATGGCGATCGTCTGCAACATCGGCCACTTTGACAGCGAGATTCAGATTAGCGCGCTGTCGAATTACGATTGGCGTGAAGTCAAGGAAGGCACCGATCTCGTCACCTTCCCCGATGGCAAGTCGATCATTATCCTTGCCAAGGGCCGTCTGGTAAACCTCGGCTGCGCCACCGGCCACCCGAGTTTCGTGATGAGCGCGAGCTTCACCAACCAGACGCTGGCGCAGATCGAGCTGTTCACCAAGGCGGATGAATACGACAACGACGTTTATGTCCTGCCCAAACACCTCGATGAAAAGGTGGCAGCGCTGCATCTGGACAAGCTGGGCGTGAAGCTCAGCCAGCTCAGCAACAAACAGGCCGATTATATCGGTGTGCCGCAGGCTGGCCCGTTCAAGCCTGATCATTACCGCTATTGATCGCAAGAAACCGTCCGTCCCACCCTGTTTTCTCACGGGGTTGGGGGCGGATGGGGTCATCCCCGTTGCACTGACGCGCGGGCGCGCATAGCGAAGGGGCAATGGACATCTCGCCCGTCTCGCTTGTGCTTATTGCGCTGGTGCTCGCCGCTTGGGCGGTGGGCGCTGCGGTGGTCATCATCCGCGCCAATCGGGGCATGAAGCGCGCAAGGG
The DNA here is from genome assembly GCF_053628655.1 of Porphyrobacter sp. MBR-49. NCBI lineage: Bacteria > Pseudomonadati > Pseudomonadota > Alphaproteobacteria > Sphingomonadales > Erythrobacteraceae > Porphyrobacter > Porphyrobacter sp. MBR-49. The sequence goes on along the minus strand of NZ_JBRJGU010000005.1, from coordinate 165,874 downwards.
CGCTCAAGACCAGCCTCAAGCGGATGCAGGCACTGCTCGATGTCGCGCCCGCGCTGCCTCTGCTGGTGCGAGTCGACGGGCGGATTGAAGCGCCCGACAAACTGGCTCGGCTGCTGGGCCTTGCCGCGATGCCGAAATACCTCAGCGAACTTGCGCCCGACGGCGGGACGAGCAAGGGCGGCGGGCTATCCCGCGAACAGGTGGACCAATTATGGGCGCGGGTGCAGGCGACGCAGAAAAGCGCTGCTCCGTTTCGCATGGCAATCAACCTGCCCGGTTCGCAGCGCAGCCTTGCGCTGCATGGCACGCTCGCTGATCCGCAGGTTTCGCCGGGCGGGGCGGCGCTGGTGTGGGTGTTCGACTTTACCGAAAGCCACGGCGAACTGGCCCGCCTGCGCGCCGCTGCGGCACGGGCGACCGGGGATTTTGCCGCATTGGTAGGCCTGATCGAAGCGGCGCCAATGCCGATGTGGTTCAGGGGCAGCGATCTGACCTTGCAGCTCGTCAATCAGGCCTATGTCGATGCAGTGGGCGCGGGCAGCGCTGCGGAAGTCGTGGACAGCCAGATCGAACTGCTTGAACCCGATGATGCGCGATCGCCTGCCGACATCGCGCGCAATGCGCTCCAAAATCAGGATAAATCCGAACGGATCGTCGCCGCCACGATCCATGGCGCGCGCCGCACCTTGCGTGTCAGCGATCTGCCATTGGGGCAGGAAGGCGTGGCAGGCTACGCCATCGACATTGAGGAGCAACAGCAAGTCGCGCGCGAATTCCGGGCGTTTCGCGATGCCCAGCGGGTGATGCTGGATCAGCTATCAGTCGGCGTCGCGCAGTTCGACCCGGAAGAGCGTCTGATATTTGCAAACCGCCCTTTCCGGCGGTTGTTCGCGCTGACGGACGAGGCAATTGCTGAGCGCACTGCGTTTGACCGCTTCCTTTCCGATGCGCGCGAACGCGGGAGCACGCCCGAAGTGCGCGATTTTCCCGAATGGCGGCGTGAACGCGCAGCATGGTTCGGCGCGCGAGGGACGCAGGAGGAAGCCTGGCCGCTACCCGGCGGCACGCATCTGCGGGTGGTCGCGCAACCCATGCCCGACGGCGGGCTGGTGCTGATTACCGAAGATCGCACTGAAAGCCTGGCGCTGTCCGCTGGGCGCGATACTCTGCTGCGAACCCGCACCGCGACGCTTGATAGCCTGTTCGAAGCGCTGGTGATTTTCTCGCCCGATGGGTCGGTGCAATTGTGGAACCGAAGCTTTGCGGGAACTTGGGGTCTGACGCCGGAACTGCTCGATCAGCACCCCAGCGCGGATGAATTGCTAAGCGCGATTGGACGCAATCTGGTGCGCCCGGACGAGGTGGCGCTGATCGGTGCGGCGGTGCGCGCGGCGACATTGGACCGGCGCGAAAAAGGTGGGCAGGTTGATCTTGCCGATGGGCGCAGCTTGCGCTTTGCCGGGATTCCGCTGCCCGATGGCAATGGGCTTCTGACGGTGCTCGACATCACCGCCTCGCAAAAGGCCGAGCAGGCTCTGCGCGAACGCGCCGAAGCGCTGGAAGAGGCCGACGCGGTCAAGGCGCGGTTCCTCGCCAATATGTCCTACGAATTCCGCACCCCTCTGACCACGATTGGCGGCTATGCCGAACTGCTGAAAAGCGGCGTGGCTGAAGGGCCGGAGCAGGCGGGTGAATATGTCGATGCCATCCTGAGCGCAGTCGCGCGTCTTACCGAGCAGGTCGAAAATGTGCTCGACCTGTCGCAGAGCGAAGCGGGGCTGCTGCCGATCAGCAAGGAACGGGTCGATCTGCTCGATTTCCTCACAACGCTGGTGCGCGAACGCGAACAGGTGATCATCGCTGCGGGCCTGAGCCTTGATCTCAAAGGCCGTCGGGGCCGGGTGGTCGATGCCGACCCGCGCCAGTTGGGCCGGGCGGTCGGCAATCTCCTGGACAACGCCATCACTGGCACGCCCGAAGGTGGCCGGATCGTGATCGAACTGAACAAGGCACCCGATGGATCGGATTGGGGTGTCGAAATCAGTATCGCCGACAACGGTCGGGGCATGTCGTCACGCGAACTCGCGCTGGCGCAGGGCGGGGTGCGGCCGGGCAAGGACGGCGCGCCCGAACGCCGCACGGGGCTGGGCATTCCGCTCGCGCGGCAGTTGATCGAAGCGCATGATGGCACCCTCGATATCGCCAGCCGCAAGGGCGCAGGCACCACCGCGACGATCCGCCTGCCGTGAACGAGACGCGCACGACCCTGCCTGATCTGGCGGCGATGGCGCATTACGGTGCGGCGATTGCGGCACGGCTGCGCGCGGGCGATGTGGTGGCGCTGACCGGCGGGTTGGGGGCAGGCAAGACCACGCTCGCGCGTGCAATTCTGGCGGCGCTGGGCCATGCGGGCGAGGTGCCGTCGCCGACCTTCACGATCATCGAAACCTATGATGCGCCGCCGCTGCGCCTACCTGTCGTCCATGCCGATTTTTACCGGCTCGAACATCCCAGTGAGCTCGATGAAATCGGGCTGGATGATTACCGCGAAGGCGCGGCGCTGCTGGCCGAATGGCCCGATCATGCGGGCGGGTTTGACCGTGAGGCAGGCTGTCTTTCGATCACGCTGGAATTGGTGGGGGAAAGCGGCGAAGATGGGCGCATTGCGATTGCCCGCGGCGGCTCGGATTGGGTAGGGCGGATGCCATGAGCGTGCTTCCTTCCGGTCTTGCCGAATTTGTCGCCGACGCAGGTTGGGGCGGGGCCGATATTGCGCCGCTACCCGGCGATGCATCGTTCCGTCGCTACTTTCGGCTCGTTCGAGGCGGCGAATCGGCGATGCTGATGCACGCGCCCCCGCCGCATGAAGACCCCGCGCCGTTCCTGCATGTCGCGCATTGGCTCAATGAAAACGGGATGCGCGCGCCAGCGATCCTTGCTGAAGACGCGGCCAAAGGCTGGGTGCTGACCGAGGATTTCGGCAACGACCGGATGCGCGATTGGCTCGATCTCAACCCGGCGGATGAGGCGGCGGCCTATGCTGCAGCCGTCGATGCGCTGGTGGCGCTCCACCGCCTGCCAGCGGGGCCATTTCCGGCCTACGACATGGCGACCTATGCCCGCGAGGCGGCGTTGCTGACCGAATGGTATTGCCCGGCGCAGGGGTTGGATGTGGATGGGGCCGGCTATGCTGCGGCGTGGGAGGAAGCGCTCACCCCTTTGCTGGAACGCCAGCATCCCGGCGTTACCGTGCTGCGCGATTACCATGCCGAAAATATCATGCTGCTGGGCGGGCAAGCGGGCGCGCCGCAGGGGTTGATTGATTTTCAGGACGCACTGGTCGGCCACCCGGCCTATGACCTTGTCTCTCTGTTGCAGGACGCGCGGCGCGATGTGCCAGAGGTGTTGGAGGGTGCGATGCTCGCGCATTATTGCGCTGGTGCCGGAATTAGCGATGATGATTTCCTTGCCGACTACGCGCGGCTCGGTGCGCAGCGCAATGCCAAGATTGTCGGCATTTTTACCCGGCTTGATCGGCGCGATGGCAAGCCCAAATACCTCACCATGATCCCGCGCGTCTGGGCAGCGATGGAGCGTGATCTGGCGCACCCTGCGCTGGCACCGGTGGCGCGCTGGTTCGATGCCAATATCCCGCCCGCATTGCGCGCTGCCAATGGGGCATTCGCCGCATGACCGCAGGGCCGCTCGCTTCTGATACTGCAATGATCCTTGCCGCAGGGCTGGGCAAGCGGATGCGCCCGCTCACCGCGTCGCAGCCCAAACCGCTGGTGCGGGTTGCGGGCAAGGCGTTGATTGACCACGCGCTCGATCGGCTGGCCGAGGCCGGGGTCGCGCGCGCGGTGGTGAATGTGCATTACCTCGCCGATGCGCTGGAGGCACATGTGCTTGCTTGTCGCGCGCCGCAGGTGAGTGTCTCGGATGAGCGCGCGCTGTTGCTCGAAACCGGCGGCGGGATGGCGAAGGCGCTGCCGCGTCTGCCCGACCCGTTCTTTGCGCTGAACGCTGACAATATCTGGCTCGACGGTCCGAAAAGCGCGTTTCACGATCTGTCGTCGCGCTGGGATCCGGACGCGATGGACGCGCTGCTGCTGGTGGTTCCCCACGCGCGCGCGGCGAATTTTAGCGGGCCGGGCGATTTCCACATGGATCCGCTGGGTAGGCTGTCGCGCCGCCTTGATGGCCGGATCGCGCCGTTTATCTATACTGGTATCCAACTGGTTTCGCACCGCTTGATGCGCGATGCGCCGACTGGTCCATTCGGGACAATGCAATTGTGGGAACGCGCGATCAAAGAAGGGCGGCTTTACGGCCTGTCTTTCACCGGGTTGTGGTTCGAAGTCGGCACTCCGCAAGCGATCCGTCCGACTGAAGCGGCGTTGCAGGGTGGCTGAGGCGCGCCGCACAGGGCCGCTGGTCTATTCCAGCGCCGCGCATCGCGGCTTTGCCGATGCGCTGGTGGCAGGGCTGGTGCCGCGCTACCGCGAACCGGGTTTCGGGCTGGCCCGCCTTACTGTGCTGGTGCCGAGCAGTCGCGCCGCGCGCACCCTGTCCGAAGCCTTCATCCGCCATGCCGGGGAAACGGGTGAAGGCGGACTGTTGATGCCGCGCATGATTGCGGTGGGTGATCTTGACCTTGACGAAAAACTGGGCGCGGCGCTCGATCCGCTGGGTGCGGCGGACATCCCGCCTGCCTGCGATCCTGTGCGCCGCTGGCTCGCGCTGGATCGCCTGATTGCCGAGGAGCGCGCCAGCGAGGGCATGGAACCGCTGCCGGGCCGCGCACGGCTCAATCTGGCGCGCGAAATGGCGCGGGCGATGGATCGGTTGCTGGTCGAGGAAAAGCGCGCTGATGATCTGCTGAGCGAACCGGTGCTCGACAGTGTGGCGGGTGTGGCTGATCATTGGAAACGCGCCGTCCGCCTGTTCGCGCGGGTCAACACCCGCTGGCAGGCGGAGCTGGATTCGCGCGGTGAGGTCGATGCCGCCACCCGGCGCAACCTGCTGTTTGATCGCGCCGCGCTTCGCTGGAAAGTTGCGCCGCCGCCGCACCCCATCCTTGCAGCCGGTGTCACCAGTGCTTCCCCGGCGCTGGCACGGCTGCTGCGCGTGGTGGCCGAACTGCCGTTGGGCGCGGTGGTGCTGCCCGATCTCGATCTGGCGATGGATGATGCCGCGTGGGAGGAATTGGGCCGTGCAGGTGCAGCCGACGCGCCCGGCGGGGCGGTGTTCGGCACGGATGATGTGCTGTCGCACCCGCAATATCATCTCAAGCTGCTGCTCAACCGCATGGGGGTGAACCGCGCAGAGGTGCAGCAATGGCACCGGCGCGGGATTGCTGCGGCAGAGCCAGCCCGCAGCCGGGCGATCTCGTCCTTGTTTCTGCCCCCGCGAGCGAGCCGTTCGTGGGCGGCGTTAAAGCCCGATCAGCGGCGCTTGGCAGGCGTTCGCGTGCTGACCAGCGCGACGATCGAAATCGAAGCGCAGGCGATTGCGCTGATGGTGCGCGAAGCGCTTGAACAACCCGAACAGCGGATCGCGATCGTCACCGCTGATCGCGGTCTTGCCCGGCGGGTGGTGCAGCATCTGGCGCGCTGGAATATTGCCGCCGATGATAGCGCCGGTCAGTCCTTGGCGCTGACCCCGGCGGGCCGGTTGCTGGGCTTGCTGGTGGAAATCGCCGCGCATGGGGCCGATCCCGGCAATCTGGTTGCGGCTTTCGGGCATCCCTTGGTGCGCGGCAGTGACGGCGAAGCGCGGCAGGCGTGGCTGACCGGCCTGCGCGCCTTTGACCGGCAATTGCGCGGGCCGTCCCCTGCGCCGGGGATAGAGCCGCTGCGCAAGGCGGCGGACAAGGCGGGCGTCGTTGCGTGGTGGGCCGAGGCTGCGGGGTTGATCGCACCGCTTTCCGATTGGCCGGAGCAAATTGGGCTGGCCGACGCGCTCGGAATCCTCGCCGCCGCGTGCGAAGCCTTTGCCGGGCCATCGGCATGGGAGCGCGAAGATGGGCGTGCGCTTGGCGCCATGATCGAGGAATTGCGCGGCCACGCCGAAGCGCTCGGTACCGTGATCGAAAGCGCCGATATCGCGGGCATCCTGCGCGATGCAATGGATGAAGTCGCGGTGCGCCCCGGTTATGGCGGGCACCCGCGTGTGGCGATTTACGGCTTGCTTGAAGCGCGCATGGCGCGGGCTGATATGGTCATCTGCGCAGGGCTGAATGAAGGCAGCTGGCCGCAGCCGCCCGCCGCTGATCCCTTGCTCGCACCTGCGATCCTGCGCGCGCTCGGCGTGCCGGGGGCAGAGTTCAGGATTGGGCTGTCCGCGCATGATCTGGCCGGGGCAATGGGCGCGCCGCAGGTGGTGCTAAGCCGGGCCTTGCGCGATGCCGAGGGGCCGACGCTGCCGTCGCGCTTCCTGCTAAGGGTAGAGGCGTTGCTGGGCGATGATCTGGCGCGCGAACACCGCGAAACCGCAATCCCGGCGCTGTTGCCGCATCTCGACCGTGAACGTGCGAGAAGCACGGCCTATCCGCGCCCTGCGCCCGATCCTGCGCCCGCCTTGCGCGATGTGCCGATCAAGGTGACTGCGCTCGACCGGCTGCTGGGCGATCCCTATCAGTTCTATGCGCAGGCGATCCTCAATCTCAGGCAGTTGCAGCCGCTCGCCGCTGATCCGTTCAGCGATCCGGCGCTGCGCGGGACGTTGGTGCATGATATTCTGGAAAAATGGCATCACGCCCGCGTGGTTGACCCGGCGCAGGCGATTGCGCCATTTGCCGCCGCGCAGTTCGCCGCCGAACAGGTGCACCCGTTGTTCCGGGCGCTGTGGCAGCCGCGCCTGATCGCGGCGCTCGAACGTTTCGAGGCATGGCTGGATGCTGCCGCGGCCGAGGGCCGGAAGGTGCTGGCCAGCGAATTTTCGGGCGAGATGACCTTCGATGACGTGAAGGTGAAGGGCCGTGCTGACCGCATTGATCAGCTCGCCGATGGGACACTGGCCATCGTCGATTACAAAACCGGCGCGCCGCCAAGCAAGGCACAGGTGACGGCGGGCTATGCGCTGCAACTCGGCATCCTTGGCTTGATCGCGCAGCATGGCCGGTTTGAACGCCATGGCACGGTGGTGACCGGCACGCCGACGCGGTTTGAATATTGGTCGCTGGGGAAGCCGCAAAAGGGCGATGGATTCGGTTATCAGCAAACCCCGATGAAAGAAGGGAACGCAAGAACCGGGCTTGAACCCGGCGAATACCTGCCCTTCCATGCCGAGCGACTGGGCCACGCCATTCGCGAATATATCAAGGGCAGCGCACCGTTTACCGCGCGCGAGAACCCTGATTACAAAGGCTATAATGAATATGATCAGCTAATGCGGCTGGAAGAATGGATCGTGGGCCTCACCGATCAGGATGATGCAGCATGAGCGGCGGCGGGTTGGTATTCCCGCTGGCGGGCAATCAACGGCTCGCGGCGAACCCTGCTGACAACGTCTGGCTGTCGGCATCGGCCGGGACGGGCAAGACGCAGGTATTGTCCGCGCGCGTGCTGCGCCTGCTGCTGCGCGAAGATGTTGCACCGTCGCAGATCCTGTGCCTGACCTTTACCAAGGCGGGCGCGGCGGAAATGGCCAACCGCATCAACGCGGTGCTGGCACGCTGGGTGCGATTGCCCGAGGCGACGCTGGCGCGGGAACTTGGCCATCTTGGCGCGGATATCGACCCGGCCACCCTGGAACGCGCGCGCAGCCTGTTTGCCAGCGTGCTCGATTGCCCCGGTGGCGGCCTCAGGATTGATACGATCCACGCCTTTGCGCAGTTTCTGATTGGCAATTTCCCCGATGAGGCGGGCCTTGCCCCCGGCACGCGGGTGATGGACGATCGCAGCCGCGACCTGTTGGCGCGCGATGTTCTCACCGATCTGATTGAGGGGGCTGAGCGCGCGGGCGATGCCCGGTTGCTGGATGCGACCACCCTGTTCACCACCCGCAAGGAACCGGGCGCGTTACAGAAATGGCTGATGCGCGCCGCCGATGCACATGAGCTGTGGGCAGGGCAGGGCGCGTGGCAATCCCCGATGGATGCGCGGGTGCGGCAGACCTTGGGGATGCCAGCCGATGCGGGCGCAGATTGGGCGAACGAGCCGCTGCACCCTGATATTTTCCCCGATGATCATCTGCTGGCGATGATCCCCCCGCTTGAAGCGTGGGGCACGGCGACGGCGGCCAAGTGCCTTAGCTTCATGCGGGAATGGCTGGAACTGGACTGGCCCGCGCGGATTTCTGCCGCTGCGGGGTTCCGTGGAACGCTGCTCAGGGCGGATGGCATGCCGAGCCTAACCCTCAAGAAGCCGCGGGAGACTGACCCTGATTTCATCGACAATCAGGAGACGATTGCCGTCGCGATTGAGGAAGTCGAAATTCGCCGTGCGCTGCTCGCCACCGCCGAAATCGTCACCGCCGCGCTCGAAATCGGGCGGGCGTTTGCGCTGAGGTGGGAAGCGCGCAAGGCCCGCGAAGGGCTGCTCGATTTTTCCGACCTGATCCGTAAGGCCGCCGACCTGCTCGGCAATTCTGCGGCGGCAGACTGGATCCGCTACAAGCTTGACCGGCATTTCGACCACATCCTGATCGACGAGGCGCAGGATACCAACCAGAGCCAGTGGGACATCGTGTTCGCGCTGATCGATGATTTCTTCAGCGGCGAAGGCGCGCGCGGGGATAAATTGCGCACCATCTTCTCCGTGGGCGATTACAAGCAGGCGATTTTCGGGTTTCAGGGCACCAGTCCGGAAAACTTCGCCCGCGCCAAACAAAAGGTTGAGGCGCGCATCATGCAGGCGCGTGACGGCATCCGCGCCAGCCGCATCAATCGGCGCGAGCCGGGCTGGCAGGATCTCGACCTCGGCCAATCGTTCCGCACAGCCAATGTGGTGCTCGATTTCGTCAATCGCACGATTGCGCTTTTGGGCTTTCCCGCCTTCGGGCTTGATCGCGAACCTGCGCCGCATGAAGGTGCCGAGCGCCCCGGACTTGTCACGCTGTGGCCGCCCGTTTTTCCCCACGCGGGCGAGGGTGAGGGCGACGGCGATGATGAAGGTGACGATGGCGGCGACTGGCTGCCGGCGCATGATACCTTGCTCGCCGATCGCATCGCGCAGCAGGTGCAGCGCTGGGTGAACCTGACCGATCCGTTCGTGCTGGAAAAAGGCTCGCGCCGCCATGCGCAGGCGGGCGACATCATGGTGCTGGTGCGCCAACGAAAAGCGCTCGCTGCGCAGATTGTGGCTAAGCTGCACGCGCGCGGCGTGCCGGTGGCCGGGGTTGACCGGCTGCGATTGGGCGCGCCGCTGGCGGTTAAGGATGTGCTGGCGGCCCTGCGCTTTGCGTCGCAACCCCTCGATGATCTGAGCCTCGCCAACCTGCTCGCCTCGCCGCTGGCGGGGTGGACGCAGGATGATATCCTCGCCCACGTTCCCCGGTCGGACAAGGTGCGGCTGTGGGATCATTTGCGCCGCGCGGATGCGCCGCCGTTGGTGCGGGACGCGGCTGAACGATTGCGCGAACTCCTGCGCCGCGCCGATTACCAGACCCCGCAGGCGCTGATAACCTGGCTGCTGACCGGCCCGTGGCAAGGCCGTGCGCGGCTGGTTGAACGCTTGGGGAGCGAGGCGAACGACCCGCTTGATGAGCTGGTCAACGCAGCCTTCGCATTTGAAGCGGAGCATTGGCCGAGCCTTGCCGGGTTCTTGCAGTGGTTCGATGCCGGAACCGGTGATCTGAAACGCGATTCGGACAGCGCCACCGGGCAGGTGCGGGTGATGACGGTGCATGGTTCGAAGGGTTTGCAGGCGCCGATCGTCATCCTTGCCGACGCCACGGGCGAACCGGGCAAGCCAGGCGATCTGGCACTGGATGATGATGCCTTTGGATTAGCGAACGATCCTGAACGGGTGCGCGCGGTGCTATTGCCTCCGCTGAACAAGGAGGAACGCAAGGGGCGGGTCAGCGCGGCTGAGGAAGCGGCCAAGACGGCGGCGATGCAGGAGCATTGGCGGCTGCTTTATGTCGCCATGACCCGCGCCGAAGAAGCGCTGTTCATCGGCGGATCGCTCAACAAGAACGAAGCAAGGAACCGCGTCCCGCATGATGACAGCTGGTATGCGCGGCTTGCGCCCTTGTTCGACGGCGAGGAACTCGCTGATCCGGTGTGGCGATGGCGTAAGGAGTGGGGTCATCACGCTGAACCGTTGATGCCCGGCGACAATGCGCAATCGGACGCGGCAACGCCGCCTGAGCTTCCGCCATGGATGACAACGCCGATCGGCCCCGAGCCGCGCCCACCGCGCCCGCTTGCTCCATCAAGCGCGGGTGAGGAAAAGGGCGGCGAACCGCCGCTGCCGCCCGATGTCGCGCGGATTGCGGCCCGTCGCGGGAGCCTGATCCATCGTCTGCTCGAACGTCTGCCCGATGTGCCCGAGGCCGAACGGGCGCTGACCGCGCACCGCTGGCTGGAACGGCAGGCAGGCGATCTGCCCGATGCGGAACGTGCGGAAATGCTTGGCTCTGCGACGGCCGTGCTCGCCCACCCTGATTTTGCCGCGCTGTTTTCACCGCGTGCGCTGGCTGAGGTGCCGCTGGCCGCGACGGTGGGCGGGGTGGTGGTGGCAGGCACGGCGGATCGACTGCTGATCGAGGATACGCGGATCACCGTGGTGGATTTCAAGACCACCCGCCGCCCGCCCGCCAGCGCCGATGCGATTCCGCTGGCGACGTTGCGGCAGATGGCCGCCTATGTCGCCGCGTTGGAGGCAATCTATCCGGGGCGCGAAGTGCGAGCGGGCGTGCTTTATACTCATGCGCCTGCGCTGTTCGACCTCGCACCGGAACGGCTGGCACCGCACAAGTCAGGGTTGGACGCCGCGCAGCAAAGCTATTTGCCGCTGGCTATTGAGTGAAAAGCCGCGCGCACTAGATTGCATTATAAGCCCGCGCGCTTCTATGCTGCCCGGTAAACAGGAGAATGCAGTTATGGCTACCGTCAACGTTACCGATGCCAGCTTTCAGGCCGATGTGCTGGACAGCGACACCCCCGTGTTGGTCGATTTTTGGGCTGACTGGTGCGGCCCGTGCAAGATGATTGCACCGGCGCTGGAAGAAATCAGTGAGGAACTGGCCGGTCAGGTTCGGATCGCCAAGATCGACATCACCGAAAACACCGATGTCGCCGCGCAGATTGGCGTGCAGTCAATCCCGTTGATGGTGCTGTTCAAGAATGGCGAAGCGGTCGCGCGTAAACTGGGCGCGGCACCCAAGGGCCAGCTGAAAGCGTGGCTTGAAAGCGAGCTTTGATCGGATATTCGCGCTTTACCCCGCCATCCGGCCGATAAATTCGTCCCAGATCGCCGGGCTGGATGCACCGATCAGGCCGGGCTTGTCCGCCTCGTCCACCCGGTAATCGCTGCCATCGTGCCGGGCGGCCTTGCCGCCAGATTCGTTAAGCCACAGCACACCGGCCGCATGATCCCATGCTAACGTGCGTTTGAAGCTGGAGACGTCGTTCTCGCCCAGCGCAAGGCGCGGATATTGTTCGGCGGCGCAGCGCGGGATGTCGACCAGCGTGTAATGCGGGGCGATCTTCGCATCGACCATGGCCGATTGTTCCGGGGTGAGGAACATGCGGCTGACCGCAGCGACCGGCCGATCCCGCCCGGTCGAGCGGGCCGCGATGCGCTCCCCATCCACAAACGCCCCTTCGCCGCGGCGCGCATGGCAGAAACGGTCGGTGTTCGGATCATAGATCCACCCCGCCACCGCCCGTCCCGCATCGGCAAGCGCGATGATGATGCCGAACGGTTCCTTGCCCTCGGCAAAATTGGCGGTGCCATCGAGCGGGTCGATGATCCAGCACTGGCCTGACAAGTGATTGAGCACCGCCGCGTCGGCATGGACGGCTTCTTCGCCGACCACCGCGACACCGGGCGCAAGTTTGGTCAGCGCCTCGGTCAGAAATGCTTCGACTTCGCGGTCGACGATGGTGACAGGATCGTCATTGCCCTTCATTTCGACTTCGTGCGCGGCCAGCTGGCGGAAGCGTGGCAGCATCGATCGTTGCGCAGCGAAGCGCATCAGATCGCGGATTTCTTCGTCAAGGGCCGACAATTGGCCCGCTTTCATGAACGGTAATCCGCGTTGATGGCAATGTAGCCGTGGGTGAGATCGCAGGTCCACACCGTCGCGCGGCCTTCGCCAAGGCCGATATCGACGGCGATATCGATTTCTTCGCCTTTGAGATGCGCTGAAACCGGGGCTTCGTCATAATCTTCGACCGGCAGACCGTTCCTCGCGGCCCACACGCCGCCGAATGCGATGGAAAGCCTGTCACGATCTGCCGGTTCGCCAGCCTTGCCCACCGCCATGACCACGCGGCCCCAGTTGGCGTCCTCGCCCGCGATGGCGGTCTTGACCAGCGGCGAATTGGCGATGGTGAGGCCAATCCGCCGCGCGCTGTCGTCGCTCACCGCGCCCGACACCCGGATCGTGACGAATTTTTGCGCACCCTCGCCATCGCGCACTACCAACTGCGCAAGATTGCGGCACACATCGGCCAGCGCAGCTGCAAAGGCATCCGCTCCCGGGCTGTCCCAGCTTTCGATCCGCGCGTTGCCAGCCTTGCCCGTGGCGAACACCAGCACGGTATCGCTGGTCGAAGTATCGCCATCAACCGTGATGCACGAAAAAGTCGCCGCGTTGGCGCGTTCCAGCGCGTCTTGCAGGAAGGCAGGAGCGATGTCTGCATCGGTGAACACATAGCCGAGCATGGTCGCCATGTCGGGTGCGATCATGCCCGAACCCTTGATGATCCCGGCGAGTTCAACCCGCGTGTTGCCCACCATTGCGCTCGCGCTTGCGCCTTTCGCAAAGGTGTCTGTGGTGCCGATAGCGTTTGCGGCATCTTCCCAGGTGCAGGGCTGCGCCGCCAGAGCAGCAGCGATCCCGGCACGCGCCTTGTCGATCGGCAAGGGCACGCCGATGACGCCGGTGGAGGAGACGAATACATCATCTGCCGCACAGCTCAGCGCCGCGCTGACCTGCGACTGGATCTGCTCCACCGCCTCGCGCCCGCGATAGCCGGTGAAGGCATTGGAATTGCCTGCATTGACGATCAGTGCCCGCGCACGGCCCAGCTTCACCGCCTTGCGTCCCAGTTCCACTTCTGACGAGGCGCAGGCGCTTTTGGTGAAGACGCCTGCCACGCTGGTGCCTTCCGCCAACTCCGCGAAGGTCAGATCGCAGCGGTTCCATTCCTTGTAACGCGCCCGCGCCACGCGCAACGTCACGCCCGCGATTGCAGGCAATTGGGGGAAGGGGCGGGCGAGCGGCGAGCGTTCAATTTCCATGGGGGAGAGCCTCTAGGCGTGAGTTGCGATGCAGTAAATCAGCAAAGCTGGTGGACGAAACGCTCAGGATTCCCTATTTGGTCGCCACTATGACCCGTCATATCCTCGCCCTTCTGGCTCTGCTTACCGGCCTGGCTGCGATTGGTAGCCCGGCGCAGGCGTCGCTGGCTGAGGCGCTGGCGTGCGATTCCAGCATCGCTGCGACCACTGGCGACGATGCATCGGGCGGCGAAAGCGTTGCAGCGCAACCCGCGCCTGCGACCTTGCGGGAAAGCCGTGAGGTTGAAGCCCCCGCCAGCCGTCCGGCCACGCCCCACGCGCTGCGTCTGCCGGTGCTGATGGGGATCGAACGCGCCTACGAATAGGCCACGTTCGCCCTTCGTCTTAGTTTTAGCGCTGCGCCCGGTGGCCAAGCGCGCTCTCTCCCAAACCCGATTCAGGCCCGCATTGCAGGGCCGCACCCGATCAAAGGTCTGTTTTTCATGTTCAATTCCATCGTTAAATCCGTGTTCGGTTCTACCAACGACCGATACGTCAAATCGCTTGGCAAGATCGTCAATCAGATCAATGCTCTGGAACCGCAGATGCAGGCGCTGACTGATGCTGAATTGCAGGGACAGACCGCCAAACTGCGCGGGCTGATCGATGATGGCGCCAAGCTTGATGACATTCTGCCCGAAGCATTTGCCACTGTGCGCGAGGCATCGGTGCGAGTGTTCGGGATGCGGCATTTTGATGTGCAGCTGATCGGCGGGATCGTGCTCCACCGCGGTGAAATCGCGGAAATGCGCACCGGTGAAGGCAAGACCCTGATGGCGACGCTGGCGGTGTATCTCAACGCGATCGAAGGCAAGGGCGTACACGTGGTGACGGTGAACGATTACCTTGCCCGGCGCGACGCGGCAGAGATGGGGCGGCTTTACAACTGGCTCGGCCTCAGTGTCGGGGTGATTGTCCCCGGAATGCCCGAAGAAACCAAGCGTGACGCCTACGGCGCCGATATCACCTACGGCACCAACAACGAATTCGGTTTCGATTACCTGCGCGACAACATGAAGCATGAACGCAGCCAGATGGCGCAGCGCCCGTTCAATTTCGCCATCGTCGACGAAGTCGATTCGATCCTGATCGACGAAGCGCGCACGCCGTTGATCATCTCCGGCCCAACCGAGGACAAGTCCGATCTTTACGTCGCGCTCGACCAAGTGGCGCGCGAAATCCCGGTCGAATGGCTCGACATCGATGAAAAGGTCAAACGTGTCCAGTTGACCGAAGACGGGTTGGAGGAAGTCGAAAAGCTCCTGATCGAAAAGGGCCTGCTCGCCACCGACAATCTGTATGATGTCGAGAACACCCAGGTCGTCCATCACCTTGATCAGGCGCTGGTCGCCAATTTCGCGCGCAAGCGGGATACTGATTACATCATCAAGGACGGCAAGATCGTCATCATCGATGAATTCACCGGTCGCATGATGGATGGCCGTCGCTGGTCGAACGGTCTGCATCAGGCGGTTGAGGCCAAGGAGGGCGTGCGGATCGAGCCGGAAAACCAGACGATGGCCTCGATCACGTTCCAGAACTATTTCCGCATGTACCCCAAACTGTCGGGCATGACCGGCACTGCCGCCACCGAAGCGGCGGAATTCTGGGATATCTACAAGGTCGGGGTGGTCGAAATTCCGACCAACCTGCCCGTCGCGCGGATCGATGAGGAAGACGAATTCTACAAGAGCACAATCGACAAATTTGGCGCGATTGCCAAGGCGATCAAGGACAAGAACGAGATCGGTCAGCCTGTGCTGGTCGGCACGGTTTCGATTGAAAAGTCCGAATTGCTCAGCCAGTTCCTCGACAAGGAGGGGGTGAAGCACGCGGTGCTCAACGCCCGCTTCCACGAACAGGAAGCGCGCATCGTCGCGCAGGCAGGCAGGCTTGGTGCGGTGACTATCGCCACCAACATGGCCGGTCGCGGTACCGATATTCAGCTAGGCGGCAATGTCGAATACCGCATTCAGGATGAGCTGGCAGACCTGCCCGAAGGGCCGGATCGCGATGCCGCCATCGCCCGCATCCGCGACGAAGTGGCTGAGGAAAAGCAGCAGGTGATCGCGGCCGGCGGGCTCTTCGTACTTGGCACCGAACGCCACGAATCGCGCCGCATCGATAACCAGCTGCGCGGTCGTTCGGGCCGTCAGGGCGATCCGGGCCTGTCGCGCTTTTACCTCTGCCTCGAAGATGACCTGCTGCGCATCTTTGGCCCCGACACGCTGTTTTCCAAGATGATGAAATCGAACCTTGCCGATGGTGAGGCGATCGGTTCCAAGTGGCTGTCAAAGGCGATCGAGACTGCGCAGAAGAAGGTCGAAGCGCGCAATTACGACACCCGCAAACAGGTCGTGCAATACGATGACGTGATGAATGATCAGCGTAAGGTTGTTTACGAACAACGCGCCGAGATCATGGATTCCGAGGCGGTCGATGATGTCGTGGTGGATATGCGTCACGACACCATCAACACGATTGTTGGCACCGCGTGCCCGCCGGGTTCCTATCCCGAACAGTGGGACATTGCCGGATTGCGCACCAAGGTTGAGGAGATCTTCGGGTTCCAACCGCCATTCGATGAGTGGCTGGCAGAAGACCAGGTCGAACCTGAGATCCTGGAAGAACGGCTGCGCACTCTTACCGACGAAATGACCGAGGCCAAGATGACCGCAGACCCGGCAGTCTGGCGGATAGTCGAAAAGGACGTGCTGCTGCGCCAGCTCGATCATCACTGGAAGGAACACCTCGCTACGCTCGATGCGCTGCGGCAGGTGATCTGGATGCGCGGCATTGCGCAAAAACAGCCCATCAACGAATACAAGCAGGAAGCGTTCAGCCTGTTTGAATCGATGCTCGACACGCTGCGTGAGGAAGTGACCAGGATCCTGTTCCGGGCCGAACTCAGGGTTGAACAGCCGCAGCCGCAATCACTGCCCGATCTGCCTGCCTTCCTCACCGGCCATATTGATCCTTTGACCGGGCTTGATAATTCGGGCGACGGGGATGGTTCGGAACTTCGGCCTGAATTGTTCGGATCGCTCGCCGGAAGCCCGCGCGCTGCGACCGGGCCGGGCGGGGCGAATACAGACAATCCCTTCGCCAATCTCGACATTAGCCGCAATGCACAGTGTCCGTGCGGCAGTGGCAACAAATACAAGCATTGCCACGGCGCGATAAGCGGGCGTCAAAACGCCTGAGCGGGAGCGTAATGCGTAACAAGGGGCGGTAATGATCGGCGCGGTTCCGATACTGCTGGCGGTGGCGTTCTTCGTCACCGCTTTGCTCTATGCCAGCGTGGGGTTTGGTGGCGGATCGACTTATGCGGCGCTGCTGGCGCTGTCAGGGCTTGATTACCGCTTGCTGCCGCTGATCTCGCTGGCCTGCAACATCGTGGTTGTGGCCGGATCGAGCGTGCGGTTTGCGCGCGCGCGGATTACCCCGTGGCGTGGCGCGCTGCTACTGGTGGCGCTGGCTGCTCCGGCGAGCTTTGTCGGCGGGCTGATCCCGATCGGGCGAGAGGCGTTTCTCACGCTTCTGGGTGTCAGTCTGGTGCTGACCAGCTTGACCATGTTGATCCCGATTGCCGAACAACACGCGGGTGAGCCGACGCGTTATGCCCGCTGTATACCCGTTGCAGCCCCGCTGCTGGGTTTCCTTGCCGGGTTAGTCGGTATCGGCGGGGGGATCTTCCTCGCGCCCTTGCTGCACCTTACGCGCTGGCAGGGCGCGCGTGCCATTGCGGCGACGGCCAGCCTGTTCATTCTGGTGAACTCGCTGTTTGGCCTCGCCGGGCAATTGCTCAAGAACGGCCCCGACCTGTTCGGGCAAGCTCTTGGCACAGCGCTGCCGCTCCTGATCGCGGTGGTGATCGGCGGCCAGATCGGCGGTCTGTTTGCCGCGCGCTTGCTGCCGCCGAAATGGATCCGCTGGTTGACTGCAATACTGGTGCTGGTGGTGGGAGTTCGACTGCTGGCGGGGGCGTGAGAAGAACGGGAAGCGCGCCGCCTCGATCAGAATCAGACATCGGCGGAAATGTGCTGCCCGTCCTTCGGCCTGCCGACATATAATGCGAGGTAAAGGGTCACAACAAAGGCAGCATAGGCGACCAGCAGGTTGGGCAACAGCAACGGAATGCCAGTAAACAGCATCGTGTCATTGCCGCCCGGAACCAAGGTTGCGCCGATGCCCATCAGCAGGCCGCCAAAGGCCGCTCTGGCCCACTCGCGGATGCCACCTGTTTGCAACCGAAACATACCGCCGATCACCACTGCGACCACCATGCCGACGATCAACGCAATCGGCACAGCAATCGCGCGAAACGTAAAGGGCGTGTCTCCATATGCGATTTTCGCAATGCTGCTGGTGTAGAGCCATTGCTGGTCGAGCGCGAACAGCGCTCCCGACGCCGCGCCGATCAAGGCCATCGCCAATAACGGCGACCAACCTCCGCCAGGGCGTCGCAATTTAAGGCGGCGGTACAAATAATAACCAGCCATCGCAGCCAGTGTTCCGCCAACTGCCAATGCGAGCGGCGCATTACCCGCAAGCGGTGAAACAACCTGTTCGCGCATCGGTAACAACAATGCCGCCTGTAACATATTGGGCCCGAGACATATGGCCGCGACGAGCATCGCGGCGATGGAGGCGCTGCGGGACATTTGGCCGGACGTAAGCGCCGCCGCCGTGCCAATCGCACAATGACCGTTGATCCGTGAACCAAGCCCGTAAAGCACGCCGCCTGCGATAGCGATCCAGTCCATCCGCGCGCCAAGGATGGTGGTAAAGGGCCGCGCACCCAAATATTCGGCAGCGGCCATCACCATCATCGCGGTTGCTGCTGCCAGCAAGAACCCTGCAAGACGGTGCCCACGCCGCCGCTCAATCACCTCGTTCATCGCACGAACCATGCACACTCCGGTGCGTTGGCTGGAATATCCGATGAGGAAAATCAGCGCGATGATTATGATGAGAAGCACTGGCAACGAACTAACGCATAAGCGAGTGAACGCAATACAAGGCTATGATTTCAAGGGTGGAGCAGGGTGGGGCTGACGCAGCGCCGTGACAGCGCTGCATATCCAATCAGCGGAAATCAGTTGAGAAATTGGCTCCCCGAGTAGGATTCGAACCTACGGCCAAGTGATTAACAGTCACCTACTCTACCGCTGAGCTATCGGGGAGCAACTCTTCCAAGCGGTCTAAGGAAGAGCGGAAGCGCGCCTATATGGGGCAGGGCACAGGATTGCAAGGGGGTTTTGAGCCTGCCTACGCTGCAATCATCCCGTGACAAATTGTTCGGCCACTATGCGTTCTTCGAGCGATTGGCCGGGATCGAACAGCAGCGTCAACTGGGTGTCCTGCGCAATCTGGAGACGCACCTCGGCAATGTCGCGCAGTTCCTTTTGATCGGCGACGACAGACACCGGGCGCTTGGCCGGTTCGAGCACCTTGAGCACGATCTTCATCCGGTCAGGCAAAATTGCCCCGCGCCAGCGCCTCGGGCGAAACGGGCTGATCGGGGTGAGGGCGAGCAGCTTGCTGTCCAATGGCAGGATCGGGCCATTGGCGGACAGGTTATACGCCGTCGATCCCGCAGGGGTTGCTACCAATACCCCGTCGCACACCAATTCCTGTATCCGCACCCGGTCGCCCACGGTCACTTCAATCTTGGCGGTCTGGCGCGTTTCGCGCAGCAGCGATATTTCGTTGATCGCACACATTGCGTGGCTTTTGCCGTCTTGCGTGATCGCCTCGACCCGCAAGGGCGCAATCGTCCAGCGCCGCGCTTTGGCGACCCGCGCGGCAATGGCTGCACGCTTGTCAAAGCGGTTCATCAGGAACCCGACCGAGCCAAGGTTCATGCCATAGGCCGGGATCACGCGGCCCTCATCGATCATCGCGTGCAGCGTTTGCAGCATGAACCCGTCGCCGCCCAGCACTACCACCGCGTCGGCCTGTTCCAGCGGCACCCAATCGTGCTGCGGCAGCAAAGCCGCGAAGGCTTCTTGCGCGCGCGGGACATCCGAAACCACCAGCGCGAGGCGCTCAAAGGGTGCTGCGTTGCTCGCCATCTATCGCTCTCCTCCGGGTTGAACGTGATCCCGGCTGACTTATCCCCGGTGCATTGTCGGCAGAATGGCCTGATGTGCCAGTTTTGGGCGGATTGCAATTGAAGCAAGCATTGCGCAGATTCCATGATTAAGAACGCTGATCCATAAGGGAGCGGAATGGAACAAGGCCGGACATCGTTGCGCGGCAGCACGCGCGGGCGCTTTCCCGGCGTCAGCACCGGTGTGCTCGAAGCCGACTTGCTCAGCGCGCTCGACCGGCGTGAGATTGAGGTATTGTTCCAGCCGCAATTTTCCTGCGTTACCGGGGCAGTGGTCGGGGCCGAAGCGCTGGCACGCTGGCAGCACCCCTCGCTGGGCGAAATCGGCGCGCGCGATCTGTTCGCGGTGGCAGAGCGTGCTGCGCTGGTCGCCCCGCTGTCGCGCCATGTGGTCGCCCGCGCGCTGGAGGATGCGGCGACCTGGCCGGATAATCTGTCGCTGTCGCTCAACATCACACCCGAAGAACTGGGCGATCCGCGCTTTGCTGCCGATTTTGCCGCGTTGATCGGCCGTTCGGACATTGCACCGCAGCGGCTGATGCTGGAGATTACCGAGGATTTGTTGCTGCGCAATCTGCCGCAGGCGGCCAGCGCGCTGAAGGCGTTGCGCGGGCTGGGGTTCCGCACCGCGCTCGATGATTTCGGCGCGGGGTTCTGCAATTTTCGCTACCTGCGCGAATTGCCGCTGGATGCGCTGAAGCTTGACAAGGCGATGGTCGATAGCGTGCCGGGCGATGCCACCGCGCTGGCGGTGCTGCGGGCGATCATGCAGCTGGGCAAAGCGCTTGGCCTGGCGGTCTATGCCGAGGGGATCGAAAGCGAAATCCAGCGCGCGGCGATCACCGCCGAAGGCTGCGACTACTGGCAAGGCTTCCTGCGCGCCCAGCCGATGCCGAGCGAAAGCGTGCTGGCACTGGCGCGAACGGCGCGCGGGATAGGGCACGGGTAAGGGGGCAGCTGTCAACTTTCGGATGGTGCGAGTTGAGTTGTTGATGGCTGCAAGTGGATGAAGAGTTTCCGTAAAGAACGCCCATCTTTATTGACGATAACAGGTTATCTTGCGATCAAACCGCGCTGTTGCCTAGGGCTGAAAAAATACCTTCTCCTGCTCCTAAGCCGAGCAAGATCCGGCCTGCCATCATCGCCATCAGCAATCCCAGCAAAAGTACCCAAACCAGCATAATCCCCGTAGTCATACGCCAGCTTTTGGGCGGCAGTCCCTGAAACAAGAAGGTAACTATTCCCGCGACGTTCACGCACACGAGATTGACGGTAAACAGGAACATTGCATTGGCCCCTGCAGCAGGTAATCCTGCTCCGGTGTAGATGCCCGCAGCGGTGAGCGGCGGAACCAGCGCTACCGCAATCATTACGCCCACTAGCGCGAGTGACGCCCCGCGGCTAAAGGCCAGCACCCCGGCTGCGCCGCACGCTAGGGCAAGCGCAATGTCAGCCGGCTGAACCAGCGTCCGGTTGCGCAGTTCAGCGGTCAATGGATCTATTGCCACAATCATTCCAATTACTGAGCCCGTCAGCGCCGCGAGCGCGCAGCCCAGTGCCAAGGCCGCAATCGCTTTCCGGCCTAGCGTCCAGTCGCCAACCGTTGCCGCAAGCGCCAGTCCCATCGCGGGGCCAAGCAAGGGCGCAATAATCATTGCGCCGATGACGACAGCGACCTGCCCGCTGAGCATTCCGAGGCCTGCGATGATCGCCGACAGCGTTACCGTCAGCACGAACGAAGGTCGGATCCTCAGGCTTTCTTCGATGTCATCGTAGATTTCATCCGTGCTAAGGCGGTCGCGGCTGAAAAAGCGCTCGAGCCACGTTGGCGGTGGAAGATTGGACGCGAGCAGCAGTTCGGTCGATGGGTTTTCCTCCAGCGTTGGTAGCACGGCTTCTAGATGCGCGACGTGGGCCGCGAAGGACGGCACAGTTCGAAAGGCATCGTCCAGATCGGTTAGTAGGCGTTCGGTATAACGTTGCTGGACGATACAAGTGTATTTCTCTTGTTCTCCCGGCAAGCTCTCGCGCCAAAAACGCCGGGTGTGGCGGGCAAGAATGGTTTCCAGCAAAGGGATCTGATTCTCGGGCAGGTAGATCTGGACATTTCTTGCTGACATGGAGGCCTCTACCGCGCGCGATGAAGCGTTGTGTCGCGCTCAGCATCACTTTGATCTGGAGAGTTGGTTAAGGCAACTCCAACTCTGCAACATTCTCAAAGCGAAGAGTTCTATGGCAACTACAAGGTTGCTAGAAGAAATCCCGCAACTGGGGCCATACCTCCTATGTGGCCATCAGGCCGCGCGCTTCGCCTTCGCTGCCTTCTTCACAACCCCGCTTAACCCCTTGGTCAGCTGGAACAATCCGTTCAGCCGGTTTTGCGGGTCGCCCCATGCGCGGTTGATGACCAGTTTCATGTCGGGGCGCAGTTTGGCGGTGTCTTTGGCACCCTGATTGATCCGTTCGACATAGGCGATCAAGCCCATCGGATCGGGGAAATCATCATTGTGGAAGGTGACAAGCGTGCCGCGTGCGCCGACATCGATCTTGGCAATGTTGGCACCGATTGCCTGATGCTTGATTTCGATCAGGCGGATCAGGTTCTTGGTCGGCTGCGGCAGGTCGCCGAAACGGTCGATCATTTCGGCGGCCAGACTTTCGATCTCGTACTGCCCCTCGGCCTGATTGAGCCTGCGATAGAGCGCCATGCGCACCGCCAGATCGGGCACGTAATCCTCAGGGATCATGATTGGCGCATCGACGGTGATCTGCGGCGAAACCTTGTCGCGCGCCGGGGCGAGGCCCATTTCGCCCGCCTTGGCCGCCAGAATCGCCTCCTCCAGCATCGCCTGATACAGTTCGAACCCGACCTCGCGGATATGGCCTGATTGTTCATCGCCCAACAGATTGCCCGCGCCGCGAATGTCGAGATCGTGGCTGGCAAGCTGGAACCCTGCACCCAGCGAATCAAGATCGCCAAGCACCTTCAGCCGTTTCTGCGCGACTTCGGATAGGGCAACGTCTTTTTCATGCGTCAGATAGGCATAGGCGCGCAGTTTGGCCCGGCCCACGCGCCCGCGCAGCTGATAGAGCTGGGCGAGGCCGAAAATGTCGGCGCGGTGGATGATGATGGTGTTGGCGTTGGGCAGGTCCAGCCCGCTCTCGACGATGGTGGTCGAAAGCAGCACCTCGTACTTGCCTTCGTAGAAAGCGCTCATCCGGCTTTCGATTTCTCCTGCACCCATCTGGCCATGAGCAGAGATCGCCTTGATCTCGGGCACGTGTTCGTGCAGCCATTCTTCGACACCCGCCATGTCCGAAATGCGCGGCACGACGATGAAGCTCTGCCCGCCGCGGTGGTGTTCGCGCAGCAGCGCCTCGCGCATCACCATGTCGTCCCATTCCATTACATAGGTGCGCACGGCGAGCCGGTCGACCGGCGGGGTCTGGATGGTGGAAAGTTCGCGCAGGCCGCTCATCGCCATTTGCAGCGTGCGCGGGATGGGCGTGGCGGTGAGCGTGAGGACGTGAACGTCGGCGCGCAGCTGTTTCAGCTTTTCCTTGTGGGTGACGCCGAAGCGCTGTTCTTCATCCACGATCACAAGGCCGAGGTTCTTGAATTGCGTCGATTTTGACAGGATCGCGTGGGTGCCGATCACCAGATCGACCTGGCCATTTTTCAACCCTTCGCGGGTCGCGGTCGCTTCCTTGGCGGAGACGAGGCGTGAGAGTCGCCCGATCTGGAGCGGGAAGCCTGCGAATCGTTCGACAAAGTTCTGATAGTGCTGGCGCGCGAGCAGGGTAGTGGGGGCCACGATGGCCACCTGCTGCCCCGCCATTGCCGCGACAAATGCGGCGCGCAAGGCGACCTCGGTCTTGCCGAAGCCGACATCGCCGCAGACGAGACGATCCATCGGACGCCCGCTTTCCAGATCGCCCAGCACATCGGCGATGGCGCGTTCCTGATCCTCGGTCTCCGACCATGGGAAGCGGTCGACGAACTGGTTAAGCGTGGCGTGATCGGTCGCCAGCACCGTGGCTTTCCGCAGCGCGCGTGCGGCGGCGACCTGCATCAACTCGCCCGCGATGGCGGTGATGCGTTCTTTCAGCTTGGCACGGCGGCGCTGCCATGCCTCACCGCCCAGCCGGTCAAGCGGCACCGCCTGTTCGGACGAGCCGTAGCGGCTAAGAACATCGATGTTTTCGACCGGGATGAACAGCTTGTCCCCGCCCGCATATTCCAGCGCGACGCAATCATGCTGGCTTTTGCCGACCGTGATCGGGTCAAGCCCGAGATAGCGCCCGATCCCGTGTTCGATATGCACCACCAGATCGCCGCGCGACAAGGCCTGAAGCTCGGCAAGGAAGGCATCGGAATCCCGCCGCTTTTTCTTGCGGCGCACCAGCCGGTCGCCCAGCACATCGGCTTCGGTGAGGAGTTCGAGCGTGTCGCTGGCAAACCCGGTTTCCAGCGGCAGGACAACCACCGCGCATTTGCCTTTGGCGGCCAGCCCCAGCGCCTGTTGCCAATTGTCCGCCAGCATAGTTGGCGCGCCGGCTTCTTCAAGGATTAACGCGATCCGCCGGGCGCTGCCGGTGGAATAGGCGGCGAACAGCGGCTTGCGCCCGACCTTGGCAACGGATTTGAGATACCCTGCGGCGGCTTCGTAAACATTTTCACCGCGCCCGCGCTCAGGCGCAAAATCGCGCGCCGAACGGAAGCCGAAATCGAGCACATTGGCGCTGCCCTCGGCAGCAAAACCGCTGGCCCGGTGGGCGGGGGCGGCGGCCAGTGCAGCGTCAAATTCAGCCCGCGTCAGATACAGCGCATCGGGACCGAGCGGGCGATAACTGCCTTTCTTCTCGCTTGCGATCCGGCCGCGTTGTTCGTGGTAATCGGCAATGTCACCAAGCCGTTCCTCGGCCGCGCCAATCGCGCCCTGATCGATGACCACGACATCATCCGTGCCGAGGTGATCGAACAGCGTCGCCAGCCGTTCCTCAAACAACGGCAGCCAATGTTCCATGCCCGCCAGTCGCCGCCCGTCAGACACCGCTTCGTACAGCGGATCCTGCGTGGCGTTCGCGCCGAACAGTTCGCGGTAACGGCTGCGAAAGCGCTTGATGCTGTTGTCGTCGAGCAGCGCTTCGGACGCAGGCAGCAGCAGGTGCTGATCGACCCGTTCCACCGTCATCTGCGTGGCCGGATCGAACAATCGCAGGCTTTCCAGTTCATCACCGAAGAAATCGAGCCGCAGACCTGCATCAAGGCTGGAGGGGAAGATATCGACAATCGATCCGCGCACTGCAAATTCGCCGTGGTCGATCACCGTGTCGGTGCGCGCATAGCCCTGCCGGGTCAGCAGCGCGGCAAGGCTGGCATGGCCGATATTGGTGCCAACGCGGAATTCACGCACGCTTTCGCGCACGCGGAACGGGGTGAGCACGCGTTGCAAAACGGCGTTGACTGTCGTGACCAGCAATTGCTGCGCGCTGCCGGGTTGCTGCAAGCGGTGGAGCGCGGCCAGCCGTTCGGCACTGATCGTCAGCGCGGGGCTGGCCCGGTCATAGGGCAGGCAATCCCACGCGGGGAAGGCGAAGACATCAATCTCGGGCGCGAAGAACTGCGCCGCGTCCACTGCCGCGCGCATCGCCGCATCGTCGGGCGCGATGAACACCGCCCGGCGTTTGGCAGCGCGGGCGAGATCGACCAGCACCAGCGGCAGGCTCCCGCGCGGGAGCGAGGCGAGGGTCAGCGGATCATTGGCCGCAAGGATGCGCGAGAGATCGGGCATAGGTTTCCAGTAAAGCGGCGCGCGCGATCAGCGCGGAATATCAACGTAATCGAGTTTCTGCATGGAGGTGAGCAGGTCGCCCGCCAGATGCTCCGGCGGCGCGGCGGTGCCAAGCGCGAAAGCCATCACATCGACGTCATCTTCATCGAGCAAGGCTTCGAACCACGCCAGTTCCGGTTCGCCCCAAACGGCGTGGTAGCGATCAAAGTAACCGCCGATCATGTAATCGGCCTCACGCGTGCCGCGATGCCACGCGCGGAACTTCGCGCGGGCCAGGCGATCGGCAAAGCTATGCGGTTCCGGCATGGAAAAAGGGGCACCTTCGGTTGGAAAGGCGCCCCTAATCCCAGATCAATCATTCAGGTTCAAGTGAGTATCGCGGTTATGGGTGGGTGTGGCTGTAAGTGACCAGAGAATCCGTTACCAACCCACCCAATTCATCGCGAATTTTCCGCGCAGCTTCCTCGCCGCCAGCAACTTCGACAAATGCCTTGTTATATGCTGCCTGCGCCGGAGGATTATGAGTGTCGAGCGCGGAAAGACCATCCGGCATTTGGATGAGAAGCATCAAATCCCAATTTCCGGTCATCAACCAATGCACCGTGACCGGTTTCAAGCCAGCCTTTTCGGCTGCGCGCGCATTATAAGTCTCTTGGATTTCCGTCCATCGCGGGCCTGCGCCATCGGCAAGCTTGAGATAGACAACCCGGTAAGTGGTCCGCGCCTCTTCAGCTTCTTGCGCCATGGCTGGCGCGGCTGGAATGGCAACCAACGCCGCTGAGCTAGCGGCGATTCCGAACATAAGTTTCCGTATCATAGTCAGGTCTTCCCCCCGTGAAAAACACGTTTGCGAGCGACCCTACTGGTTTGACTGTTACAAGGACGAAGCAATGCAATCATTGCGTGTCGTAACGTCAAGGGCAGATTAGACCACATATTAACCATGCAAACAAGCGCCGTCGTAAGGCTTCGCAGAACGGATGATTGGGGTTAGAGCCCCCTTATGCGGCCCGAAATCCTCAATCCCCTGTTCGCCGAAACCGAAGCGCTCGAAGGCGTCGGGCCAAAGCTGATGAAGCCGCTGGAGAAGCTCGGCCTCACGCGGATCAAGGATGTCGTCTATCACCTGCCCGAACGCTTCGTCAGTCGCCATGCGATTGCCGATCTGGATGAAGGGGGTGAGGGCGAACAGGTGGTGATCGCGCTGACCCCGATTGAACACCGCAGCCCCCGCCCCGGAAGCCGCGGGCCGTATCGGGTGCTGGCACAGGATGCCAAGGGCAATGTCTGCGCGCTGACGTGGTTCGGCAAGGCCGCCTATACCGCCAAAAAGCTGCTGCCTGTGGGGGAGACGCGCTGGATCGCCGGACGGCTTGATCGCTATGGCGATATGCTCCAGATCGTCCACCCCGATCATGTCGAGGAAGCCAGCGCGGCGCATCTGGGGCGGCTGTGTGAACCGGTCTATCGCCTGTCCGAAGGGCTGACCCAGCCGCGCGTGGCGAGCATGGTGGAACAGGCGCTGACCCGCCTGCCAGACCTGCCCGAATGGATTGATCCGGGCCAATTCGCCAAGGCTGGCTGGCCCGCGTGGCGTGATGCGTTGCACCTGGCGCACAAGCAGGACCATCCCAAGGCGCGTGACCGGCTCGCCTATGATGAATTGCTGGCCAACAGCCTCGCGCTGCTGCTGGTCAAGGCCGAAGGCCGCCGCCGCTGGGGGCAGGCGCTCGCAGGGGACGGCGCCTTGCGCGCCAAGCTGCAATTGCCCTTCGCGCTGACGGGCGCGCAGACGCGCTCGATTGCCGAGATCGCGGGTGATTTGGCGCAGGAAGCGCCGATGCTGCGGCTGCTGCAAGGTGATGTCGGTGCGGGCAAAACCGTGGTCGCTCTCAATGCCATGCTGATCGCGGTGGAGGCGGGCAAGCAGGCGGCTTTGCTCGCGCCCACTGAAATTCTCGCCCGCCAGCATTTTGAAACGTTGCGCACCATGCTGCGCCCGACAGGGGTGGAAATCGCTTTGCTGACGGGCCGCGCCAAGGGGCGCGAGCGCGAGAGCATACTGATGGGCCTGATGGATGGGTCGATCCAGCTGCTGGTTGGTACCCATGCGATCTTTCAGGACACCGTCAATTACCGCGATCTGGGGTTGGTGGTGATTGATGAACAGCACCGCTTTGGCGTGGCGCAGCGGCTCGCGCTGGCGGGGAAGGGACGGCGCGCTCCGCATACCCTTGCGATGACCGCGACCCCGATTCCGCGATCGCTGACGCTGGCGCAATATGGCGAGATGGATGTCAGCCGCCTCGATGAACTGCCCCCCGGACGGCAGGCGATTGATACCCGCGTAGTGCCGCAGGAACGGATGGATGAGGTGGTCGCGGGCGTCGAACGGCATCTCGCCAGCGGGCAACAGGCCTATTGGGTGTGCCCGATGGTGCGCGAAATCGACGGGGTGCCTGACCTTGCCGATATTGCCGCCGCCGAGGCCCGCTATGCCGCGCTGAAAGAGCGGTTTGGCAAGGCGGTGGTGCTGGTGCATGGGCAGTTGCGGCCAGAGGTAAAGGACGCCGCGATGGAGCGGTTTGCCAGCGGGCAGGCGCGGCTGTTGGTGGCGACCACGGTGATCGAGGTGGGGGTGGATGTCCCGGCGGCCACGCTGATGGTGATCGAACAGGCCGAACGCTTTGGCCTTGCCCAGTTGCACCAACTGCGCGGGCGGGTGGGGCGCGGGGCGGAGAAATCCACCTGCCTGCTGCTGCGCGGCGGGGCACTGTCTGAAACCGCGCGCGCGCGGCTTGCCCTGATGCGCGAAACGCAGGACGGGTTCCGCATCGCCGAGGAGGATCTGGAATTGCGCGGTGGGGGCGAATTGCTCGGCACAAGGCAATCGGGCGAAGCGGCGTTCCGGATTGCCAATCTGGAACAGATGCAGCGGCTGCTGCCGACCGCCCATGCCGATGCGCGGCTGCTGATCGAGCGGGACGAAGGGGCGCCGGGTGGCGGGCTGGCTTCCCCGCGCGGAGAGGCGGCGCGGTTGCTGTTATACCTGTTCGAACGCGATTGGGGCGTGCAGTTGTTGCGCGGGGGTTAGGCGAGCGGGTCAGACCCTGCGCTGGCCAGACGCTCCACCAGCGCCTGGGCCCCTTCGGTGATGATCTGCCACGCCGCTTCGAAGGCGGCGCTATCGCCGTAATAGGGATCGGGCACGGGCTCACCCTCGCGGCCATTGACCGCATCCAGCAGCAGCGCGACCGTGGCTGTCCCGTCGCGCGGGGCGTGGGCCTTGATCCCTTCAAGATTGGCGCGGTCGAGCGCGATCACGTGGGTGAAGCGGTAGAAGTCATCGGACTTCAACTGACGCGCGGTTAGTCCGGCAATGTCCACGCCGTTGGAGCGGGCAACTGCAATGGCGCGCGGATCGGGCGGATCGCCAATGTGATAGGATGCGGTTCCGGCGGAATCGACGTGGCAATCGAGGCCGCTCTGCGCAGCGGCAGCGCGAAACGCGCCTTCGGCCATGGGTGATCGGCAGATATTGCCGAGGCACACGAACAGTACCGATGTTATGTGATCACCCCCCGCGTGCATCGCGACCAACTATGACAAACTGGCTGCCATGTCCACTGCCAGCAACCAATGTTTCACGTGAAACATCATGAAAACAGGCACTAAAACGGGTCTAGGAGGGGTCTAAGAGGGGTCTAGCAGGGGTCAAGCAACCGCCTGCGGGCCGAGTGGTGGCCGGTAGTACCCCGCCATCGCATCGCGATCAGCGTTTGCGATGAATTAACCAACGCGACCTAAGGTTAACCGCAGTTCCCGTTCGGATTTGCGCGCTTCATGATCAGATCAATGCAATCAACAGTAGACTACCTGCGGCGCGCCCTTGGCTTTGCTGGCGATGAGGTTGCTGTGCTGAACGGCGGAATCATCCGCAATTCGGGCGCGGCGCTGCTCCGGCGAAAGCGTGCCAAGGTGGCGGGCTTTGCGATCCTGTTCGGGCTGGTGTCAGCTGCGATTGAGCTGCCGTTGCCTGCCGAAGACTTCTACCGCGCGATGCGGGCCGAGGTGCGATCCAAGCCTGCGCCGCAGGACGTGGTGATGATTGCCATCGATGACAAAACATACAATGCGTTCAATCGGACGCTGCCGTCGCGCGTGGATGATAGCCAATTGATTGACACGCTGATTGCATCGGGGGTGGCAAAGGTCACATTCGACCGCGCACACGCTGATCCGGAAAACCCGAAAGCCGACGCGATATTCGCCCAGACGCTTGCCCGGCACAAGGGCAAAGTCTGGCTCGGCTTCGCGCCCAAGCACGAGGTTGGATTCCAGATCGTGGAGGAGATTGTTCCACGCCCCGCGTTTCGCGAGCATGCACAACTTGCCGCAATGAACGGGCTTGGAGCCCCTTTCGGCTTTTCGGTTACCTTTCCAACCAGTGTTAATCTCAACGGATCGAGGCATCCTTCGCTTTCAGCGGCACTGGCGAATTACACTGGCCCTGACCGGAGTTACCGCCCGGATTATGCGTTCAATCCCGGCACAATACCGGCCTTCAGTTACATTGATGTCCTTAACGGCGATATTTCAGCTTCCGCGCTAGATGGCAAAAGCGTAATTATAGGCGAGAGCTTTTATGAATCAGCCGACTATTATCGCCTGCCCTTGCGCGACGGTCGCTTGCCCGGCGCCTATTTCCACATCATGGGCGCGCATACGCTCAAGCGCGGGGTGCCGGTTGATCTGATGTGGGTTCCGGCGCTGCTGGTTGCCGGGCTGGCGATCATGGCGCAGGTTCTGGCGAATTCGAAATCGTCGCGCGCGCTGGTGGTTTCGGCTGGCGGATTGCTCACCGTGCCACTGGTGCTCGACGAATTCGGCGTCAATATTGATGTGATGTCAGCGCTGCTGGCCATGCTGGCAGCGGGTATCGGGTTTCAGCGCATCGCCCGCAAATATTATAGTCAGGATGTCGATGCGATGAGCACTTCGGCGTTGAGTTCCGATCAGGTCAGCGCCGGACGCGATGTCTATGCTTTGAAAATCGCAAGCCTGGCCGAAATGTCGGAAGAATGGACCGCGCGCGAACTGGGCGAGTTTGTCAGCACGTTGATCGCCTATATCAAAGGGCCGGGAGAGACGGGCGATGTCGCGTTTGATCGTGACGTTCTGGTGTGGCTGGCCCCGCGGATGGACACCGCCAGTCTCGAACGGCATGCCGATGGCCTTGCGCTGATTCTCAAGACCGCGATCAGCCATGATTGGCAATCGGCCAGCAGTGCACCGGCGCTGGGGATCGATACCAATTATGATCTGCCGCTTGACCAGCGCATCAAGAAGGCGATGCAGGCGGCTGAGGAAGCCGCATCGCGCGGAGCGCGGTTTATCATCAATGATCCCGCCTATCTCGAAGCCCGCAACCAGCGGGTTGGATTGCTGCGGGTGCTGGAAAAAGGGCTGCGTGATCGCAGTATCGGGGTGGCTTACCAACCCAAGGTCGATCTGCTCACCGGCCGGATTGTCGGCGCGGAAACGCTAATCCGCTGGAAGCCTGATGGCAAGGAGTGGGTCAATCCGCAAGAATTGGTGCTCGCCGCCGAAGCGGGGGATCGCATCAACGAATTGACGCTGGTGGTGATGGAAGCCGCGCTGGTTGAAGGCAAGAAAGCGATTGCGCTTGATCCGGCCTTCAAGCTGGCAGTCAATATGTCAGCCAAAAGCCTGAGCGACGCGCATCTGATGTTCGACATCATGACAATGCTGGGCCGCCATGCCTTCCCGCCGGGCAACCTCACGCTGGAACTGACCGAGACGGCCAAGTTGGAAGATGAACGAATCGCGCCGCAAATCGCTGCGCTCAAACAGCGCGGGATCAGTCTTTCGATCGATGATTTCGGCACCGGGCAATCAAATCTCGAATATATCGAGAAGTTGCCCAGTTCCGAACTCAAGATCGACAAGCGCTTCGTGCAGAACATGGCGACATCGGAAGAAAGCCGCGCCGTGGTGCGCGCCACGATCGAAATCGCCCACTCGCTGGGTAAGGTCGTGGTGGCCGAAGGTGTCGAGGATCAGGCAGTCGCAGCCACTTTGCGCGCGATGGGCTGCGACCATGCGCAAGGCTACCTGTTTGCACGGGCAATTACGATGCCAGAGCTGCTATCGATGATGGGCGGCGGGAGAATCGTAGTTAACGGTTGATTATGGTTAATTTTGTGTTAAAACGCTCCTACAGCAATTGACGCTGATAGGAGAAATATTATGTGGGGCTGGATTTCCATTCTCTTCGGCACCAGTTAAGTCGGCGTCGTAAGAGCTAGCAAAAAGCCTCGGGAAACCGGGGCTTTTTTCGTTTTGGGGCCGAATTTCAGCGCAAATGGATGGTCTTGCGCCGCCAACGACGAATCGGTGCGGGGCCGAATCGGTCAGGCGATTCGCAACCATAAAATTTCAGCAGGGCGTGGGTTTTCAAAGTCCTGAAACCCGGCGCATGGGCTTGGGGATTGCCTCTCGCTTGAAGCGTGACGGCGGCAGCGGCCTGCGCTATCCCTTGCACCGCCCATGCTGACCCGTCTTTCGATCCGCAATATCGTCCTCATCGAAGCGCTCGATCTCACCTTCGCGCGTGGGCTGGGCGTGCTGACGGGGGAGACGGGGGCGGGCAAGTCGATCCTGCTCGATGCGCTGGGGCTGATCCTGGGCGACCGGGCGGAGACATCGCTGGTGCGCGCCGGAGAGGACAAGGCGAGCGTCACCGCCAGTTTTGAATTCGCCGCGCTGCCCGCGCCCATCGCCGCCGCGCTGGATGAGGCGGAGATCGCCATTGAACCGGGAGAGCCGCTGCTGATCCGGCGGCAGGTGAAGGCCGATGGCGGCTCCAAAGCCTTCATCAACGATCAACCCGCCAGCGTCGCACTGCTGCGCGAACTCGCGCCTGCGCTGGTCGAACTCCACGGCCAGCATGATGATCGCGGGCTGGTCAATCCGCGCGGCCACCGGATGCTGCTGGATCGCTATGCGGGCACCGATGCGGCGGGGCTGGAACGCGCCTTTGCCGTCTGGGCGAGGGCTGAAGCGCAGCTCGCCGAGGCGCGCGGCGCGGTGGAACAGGCCAAGGCCGATCAGGATCTGCTGATCGCACATCTGGCGGAGCTGGCCGCGCTGGAACCGGTGGCAGGCGAAGAAGCACGCCTTGCCGCGACTCGCGCCGATATGCAGAAGGGTGAGCGGCTGGCGGGCGATCTGGAGGCGCTGCGCCATGTGTGGGAGGGTTCGGATTCGCCGCTCGCTGCGCTGCGCGTGGCCGCGCGCAAGCTTGACCGGATCGCGGGCGAACACGCATTGCTGACCGAGGCGCTGGCTGCGCTCGACCGCGCGGTGATCGAAGCGGGAGAGGCGGAGGACAAGCTGCAAGCCGCTGCCGAGGCGCTGCTGCACGATCCCAACGCCTTGGAAAACGCCGAAACCCGGCTGTTCGAACTTCGCGCCGCCGCCCGCAAGCACCGCTGCGAGGTGGACGACCTACCCGAATTGATGCGCACGATGCGTGGCCGACTCGACGCGATTGAGGGCGGGGAGGCGCAGTTGGACGCGCTTGAAGCCGCCGCCAAGGAAGCGCGCACTGCCTACGTGGCAACGGCGCAGAAGGCGCACGCGGCGCGGGTGGCGGGCGCGGCGAAGCTGGACGCGGCGGTGGCGGCGGAGCTTGCGCCGCTCAAGCTCGACGCCGCGCGATTCCTGACGCAGATCACCGCGCTGCCCGAAGACCGCTGGGGCGCAAGCGGGATGGACGCGGTCGAGTTCCTCATCTCGACCAACCCCGGCGCGGATTTTGCAGCCCTCGGCAAGATCGCGAGCGGCGGGGAATTGTCGCGCTTTATCCTCGCATTGAAGGTCGCGTTGGCCGAACAGGGCGGGGCGGCGACGATCATCTTCGACGAAATTGACCGCGGCGTGGGCGGGGCGGTGGCGAGCGCCATCGGAGAACGCCTCGCTCGGCTGGCGGCGCAGGAAGGCCAATTGCTCGCGGTAACGCACAGCCCGCAAGTCGCCGCGCGGGGCGGGCAGCACTACCTGATCGCCAAGGCATCCAGAGGCACGGTGACACGCACCAGCGTGGTGCTGCTGGATGCTGACGGGCGGCAAGAGGAAATCGCCCGGATGCTGTCTGGCGCGGAAGTGACGCCCGAAGCGCGCGCGCAGGCAGATCGGCTGCTGGAGGGGGTGTGATGGATCGGATCCTTGATCGGCAGGTGTGGCATATGCTGCAAGGGCGGCTTGCCCATCTCGCGCAAGGGTCGGGCTCTGCCGTTCGGGTCGATCCACGCTACGGGCCATTTGCGGCCGCGCGTGATGGCGGGCAGGAGGCGCAGGCGGGTTTGGCCTCACTGCTCGCAAGCCGGGATGACGAATTGTGGCTGATCGAGCCGGAAGTTTGGCGCGCGCCGCCCGGTACACGCATCGAACGAACGATGGAACTGCTCCAGATGATCGCCGATGGCGATGTGCCTGCGGATGAAGCGCCTGATCCTGAAATTCACCGGCTTGGTGAGGATGATGCAGCCGAGATGGCCGAGATCGCACTGGCGACTGAGCCGGGGCCGTGGCGCGCGCTGACTCATCGTTTTGGCCAGTTCTACGGTATCCGTATCGACGGGCGCTTGGCAGCGATGGCGGGAGAGCGGATGCTGCCTGCGTCAGGGCTGGCGGAAATCAGCGGGGTCTGCACCTGGCCCGAATATCGCGGGCAGGGTCTTGCCCGGCGGCTGATCAAACAGGTTATGGCCGGACAGCGCGCGCGCGGTGATGTGCCCTATCTCCATTCATACGCCCACAACGAAGGCGCGATCGGGCTTTATAGATCGCTTGGATTTAGACCTCGCGGGACGATGTGCGGCCTGACGATGTGGGCGACGGTGTTGGTGCCCGATCACGACTGACACCGCGAATACGCGCGGTGGGCAGGCACGAAATCCGATCGGTTGCCGGGGCGGGAGATGAAAATCGATCCGCGCCCCGGTCAACCTATCGGGTTTTGCGTTACTGGCTAGCGTACCACTGGCCGGTTCCGCGTGCCTGGGTTTCGGAATACCATTCCATCGTCAGCGAACCACGCCGTCCGGTTGCTTCACCGGTTTTACCCTGAATGCCGCCAACACATCCAAGCGGAGTTTCCGGCCCGGGCTTGCCCAGATAGTTACAGCCATAGACCAGCGAAGCCACGCCGCTGGGATCGTTGGTGGTGCATGAGAAATGCAGGGCAAACAGCCCGTTGTCGGGTTGATCCATGCCGATGCAGCGGGCCTTGCCCTTTTCCACTGATCCGTCGGCATATGTCGTGGTGTAAGACCCGTTCACTATTCCTGCGCCGCCCTGCGGCCTATCAGGAGTATCCATTCCACCAACAAATTCAACAGGTTCCCAAACAACTTCATAAGTGAAGTTCTGTGCAACCGCTGCCCCGCTAAATAAAAGAGACGCCGCAGCAAAGCCGATAAGCTTAGGATATATCATGGTTTTATACCTCCCCCCAAATATGCAGCTGCCATAGACATCTGCATCGACTCGATAGTCGTCATGCTCCCCTACGATTCAAATAACATGATATTACTTCATTTACAAAGTGGTCTGATGGGATGACTGACTTATCATTTACGGGGGCAATGCGATTACATCAGTTCCGCAAACGAACCGGCTTGCACGGTTCAGCGAACGATATGTGACGTCTTGGCGCCGCACTTTTCGGCGCTTTGCTATTCGGGCATAGGAGAGCCAAAGGACGTCGAAACCAATGCCAATGAGCCAGCGCGCCAACCTCTCCGAAGCCGATGCCGCCAATGAATTGATGCGGCTGGCGCGTGCGATTGCGCATCATGACCGGCTGTATCACGCCGAGGATTCGCCCGAGATTTCCGACGCGGAATATGATGCGCTCGTCCGCCGTAATGCCGAATTGGAGGCGGCCTTTCCGCATCTGATCCGCGACGATTCGCCCACGCGCAAAGTGGGCCATGCCATCGCCGCTTCGCCATTGGGCAAGGTCGCCCATGAAGTTCGGATGATGAGCCTCGACAATGCGTTCTCGCCAGAGGAAGTCGCGGAGTGGCTGGCGCGGATGCGGCGGTTTTTGAACCTGCCGGAAGACGCGCCGTTGGCCTGCACCGCCGAGGACAAGATTGACGGGCTATCGTGCTCGCTGCGCTATGAAAACGGCGTGTTGCTGCGCGCCGCGACGCGCGGCGATGGGCAGGTGGGTGAGGATGTGACGGCGAATGTCGCGCATATTCCCGACATCCCGCAAAAACTGCCCGCCGATGTTCCCGCCATCTTCGAGGTGCGCGGGGAGGTCTATATGGAAAAACAGGCCTTTACCGCAATCAATGCTGCGCAGCATGAGGCGGGGGGGAAGCTGTTTGCCAACCCTCGCAATGCGGCGGCAGGATCGCTGCGGCAGAAAGATGCGAATGTCACCGCCAAGCGTACCTTGCGGTTCTGGGCGCATGGCTGGGGCGCGGCGACGCAGGTTCCGGGCACGACCCAGACCGAGGTGGTGGAATGCTTGCGCGCGTGGGGCTTTCCGATCTCACCGCTGTTCACCCGGATCGAAGGTGGGGCGGATGATCTGGTTGCGCATTTCGATGCGATCGGCGCGGCGCGGCCTGATCTGCCCTATGATATTGACGGGGTGGTTTACAAGCTCGACCGGATCGATTGGCAGGAACGGCTGGGTTTTGTCGCCAAGGCCCCGCGCTGGGCGCTGGCGCACAAGTTCCCGGCGGAGCGCGCGGAAACCACTGTCGAAGCCATCGACATTCAGGTCGGGCGCACGGGCAAGCTGACCCCGGTGGGCAGGCTCGCCCCGGTGCTGGTCGGCGGGGTGACGGTGACCAATGTGACGCTCCACAATCGTGATGAGATCGCGCGGTTGGGGCTGCGCGTGGGCGACCGGGTGGTGATCCAGCGTGCGGGCGATGTGATCCCGCAGGTGGTCGATAACCTAACGCGTGACGAGGTGCGCGCCGCGTTCGCGTTCCCCGATCACTGCCCCGAATGCGGCAGCGAGGCGGTGGCCGAAGAAGGCGAGGTCGATGTGCGTTGCACCGCCGGGCTAATCTGCCCGGCGCAGCGCACCCAGCGGCTCGAACATTTCGTCAGTCGCAAAGCATTGGATATCGAGGGGCTGGGCGAAAAGACCATCGCGCAGTTCTTTGCGTTGGGGTGGCTGGAAAGCCCGGCGGATATTTTCCGACTGCGGCAGCGGCGCAGCGATATTCTGGCGCTGGAGGGGTGGCAGGAGAAGTCGGTCGACAACCTGCTGGCAGCTATCGAGGCCAAACGCACGCCCGATGCCGCGCGGCTATTGTTCGGGCTTGGTATCCGCCACGTCGGCGAGGTGACGGCGCGGGATTTGATGAAGCATTTTCACGATCTACCGAGGATCAAAGAGGCAGTAGACCACCTGAACGCGAACTTCATGGCTGAGAGCGGTGCTCGGTTAAAGCCCGAAACAGACTATGATTGGTATCTTGCCTTTACCTCGATCGACGGCGTGGGCGACGCAGTTGTGGAGTCGCTCCGAGACTTCTTCCACGAACCGCACAACGTCGCGGTGTGGGAAGATCTGCTCAGCCAAGTCACCCCGCCGCGCTACGAGGTCAAAACCATCGCCAGCCGGGTTGCTGGCAAGACCGTGGTGTTCACCGGCAAGCTGGGAACCATGAGCCGCGACGAAGCCAAGGCGCAGGCTGAACGGCTGGGCGCGAAGGCGGCTGGCAGCGTCAGCGCGAAAACCGATCTGGTGGTGGCCGGGCCGGGGGCGGGATCGAAGATGAAGAAAGCCGCTGAACTCGGCATCGAAGTGGTGGACGAGGCGGGCTGGGCAGCGATTGTCGCTGAGGCGCTGGGAAACTGATGGACTTGCTGCACGAACTCCATCCGCGAGCCTTGCACATCGCAGGCCTGCTGCGGGCGCGAGGCGAGACAGTCGCGGTGGCCGACGGGGCGACCGGAGGCTTGATCGCCGCCACCTTGCTGACGGTGCCCGGCGCGCTCGATTACTTTGTGGGGGGCGGCGTGGTCTATTCCTTCCGCGCCCGCGACGTGCTGTTCGATCTGCCGCGCGAGGCATACAAGGGGATGCGCGGGGCCAGCGAAGAATACGCACTGTTGCAAGCCCGCGCGATCCGCGACAATTTCGGCGCAGACTGGGGTCTGGCCGAAAGCGGGTCGGTCGGCGGCTCCAATCACCCCAGCGGCGCGCCTGCCGGACGCAGTGTTGCCGCTTTGGCAGGGCCGGGGGGCGAGTTCACCCGCCTAATTGAAACAACTTCGGATGACCGCATCGCCAACATGGCCGCCTTCACCCGCTACGCGCTGGCGCTGTTGGAAACCAACCTTGTCGCCGCCTAGCGCATCCGTCTCCGCCGCAGCCACAATATCGCCCAATCGCCGCGTTGCAACCGTGCTGCCATGCGGAAGCCTGCGCGGTGCATCGCGCGCCTGACCGCCGCTTCCTGTTCGCCCGCGAGCAATCCGGCCAGTAGCAAGCTGCCCCCCGGCACAACTGCGCGGGCAAAATCGGGCGCGAGTTCCACCAGCGGCCCGGCGAGTATGTTGGCGATCAGCAGGTCATAGGCCCCGCGCACCTTGATCAGCGGATCGTCCATCCCGTCGGCCACCACCATCACCGCCTCACCCGCGCGCGGGCCGAGCGGGATGCCGTTCAATGCGGCGTTCTCCTCGACCACCGGCACGCACACCGCGTCGATATCGGTAAGGGTGATGCGCGCACGCGCCCACAGCGCCAGCGCCGCAAAGCCGAGCAAGCCGGTGCCGGTGCCGATATCGGCAATATTGCGCGCGACCATGCCGCTCGCCTTGATCGCGTCGAGCATTTCGAGGCAACCGGCGGTGGTGCGGTGCTGCCCGGTGCCGAACGCCTGACTGGCGGGGATCACAAAGTCGATGGCTCGCGGGTCGGCGGGGTAATCGGGGGTGTGAACGTGGAACCGCCCGGCACGGATCGGGGTGACATTGTGCTGGCTCAGCGTCACCCAATCCTGCGGGGGAAGTTCCTCGATGGTGAGTTTGGGTGCCCCACCTTCTAAAACGCCCGCGAACAAGCCCGTCAGCGCGGCTTTCTGCGCCTTGCCCGGTTTGCGCGGAAACCAGCCTTCGAGCACCCAGTCGTCAGGCTGGTCCTCCGCCACTTCGCGCCCCGCGATGACGAGTTCAAAGTCCCAATCGTCGATGAGATCATGCGCGAGCAGCGCCGCCTGCACCACCGTCTTGGGCGCGTGGAGGCTCAATTTCCAGGTGGTCATTTGCTGGCAGCTTCCTTGGCGAGCCGATCATCCAGCGCCTTGGTCTTGCTGGCGGCGTAGGCGAGGCAGGTCATGCCGCCTTCGAATGAACCGGTGCGGGCGCGGGCAAGCATTTGGCTCGCCGAAGGATGCGGGGTGATCAGCATATCGCATTCCAGCCCTGCCAGCCGAGCGATCCCGCGCCGGAACATCGCGACATATTCAGGGTGATCGGTGAAACGGTATTCGTCGGCGCTGACGGGCGAGAGGCTGTCACCATAAACAATGGTCACGCATCCGCCCGCAGTGCAGCTCTCCCACTGCCAGCTCATCGCGCCGATGGTGTGGCCGGGGGTGGCGATCGCGGTTAGGGTGACGCCGGTTGTTTCAAGCACCTCTCCGTCTGCGACTGCGCGGATCGTGCCAGTGACCGGTGCCATGGCTGCGTGCAGCCCCGCTTGCGGATCGCGCGGATCGTCCTTGCCGGTGCGCATCACCTCGGCCGCGCCTTCGCCGACCCATAGCGGCGTGCCGCTCAGCCCCTGAAACCGGGCCATCCCGCCGACATGGTCGTAATGTTCATGGCTGACGAGCAATGCCTTCACATCGCGCATTGTGTAGCCGAGTGCCGCGATATTGGCCTCAATCGCTTCGGAGCCTGTGTTGGTGCCGCTGTCGATCAGCACCGCGCCATCATCGCCCTTGATCAGGATCGCGGCGATCCCGCAGGTGCCGACATACCAGGTGTTGCCGTGGATCTGGAACGGCTCTGTCGGCTTGTCCCAATCGTCCCAATCTTCGCACACCGAGGCAAAGCGCACGATGTCGCTCGAATGC
The DNA here is from genome assembly GCF_053628655.1 of Porphyrobacter sp. MBR-49. Lineage (NCBI taxonomy): Bacteria > Pseudomonadati > Pseudomonadota > Alphaproteobacteria > Sphingomonadales > Erythrobacteraceae > Porphyrobacter > Porphyrobacter sp. MBR-49. The sequence goes on along the minus strand of NZ_JBRJGU010000005.1, from coordinate 126,363 downwards.
TGCGCGTCCGCGACCCGTGCGGTTATGTCCGAGGCGGGGATGCTGGCGCCGCACCCGGCGAGTGCCAGCGCGGTCAGAGCGAAGAGGGATTTATCGAACAAAGCTGGCTCCATTGGCGTCGATCACCGCGCCGGTCATGCTTGGCGGTGCGTCCAGTGCGCAAAAGGCGATGATCGCGGCGATTTCGTCCGGTGTCGCCACCCGGCCCAGCGGAATGTCCGCCAGCAGCCCCGGCCCGCCGCGACTGGCGAGGTAATCATCGGCCATGCTGGTATCGGTGAACCCTGGCGTGATTGCGAAGCTGAGGATGCCGTCCTTGGCATAGGCGCGCGCAATCGTCTTGTGCATCGCCACCATCCCCCCCTTGGCCGCAGCATAGTGCCAATGCGCCGGCGAATCCCCGCGATAGGCCGCGCGGCTCGCCACATGAACCAGCCGCCCTGCAAAACTGCGCGCCTGCCAGTGCAGCACCGCCAGCCGCGAAAGCTGAGCGGCGGCGGTGAGGTTGACCCGCAAGGTATCCTCCCACGCATCCAGCCATTCGATGTCCGATCGGTCGAGCCGGTTGGCCTCGAACCGCCCGGCATTATTGACCACCGCGTCAATTTGCCCGCCCGCCAGTTCCAGCGCCGCTTCCCATAGCGATTGGACGGCCAGCGGATCGCCGAAATCGGCGGCGATGATCGGCGGAGCGCCCGGCGCGGCGGGTTGCGGGCGTGAGGCATGGCCGATCACCGCCACCCCCCGCGCGCTGAGAGTTTCGAGCGCCGCCTTGCCAATTCCGCGGCTTGATCCGGTTACAAGAATGTGTCCCATGCAAGTGTCTATCCGAAACTTTGCAAGCTGTGTCCACCGCTCGCCGCTTGCCTCAAGCGATAGCGATGCTTAGTGGGATGACAAAATCCAGCGACCAGACGGGATCATCATGAACCAAAGACCGCTTTCTCCCCATTTGCAGGTGTGGCGCTGGGGCCCGCACATGCTGGTATCAATCCTCCACCGCGCCACCGGTGATGGCTTGGCGCTGGTTGGCCTTGGCGTGCTGGTGTGGTGGCTGGGCGCGCTGGCGAGCGGGCCTGCGGCCTATGCCAGTTTCCAGTCGATCATGGGTTCGCCTGTCGGCATGGTGGTGCTGGTCGGCCTGTCATGGGCGTTCTTCAATCACATGATGAGCGGGCTGCGCCACTTCGTGCTCGATATCGGCGCTGGCTATGAACTGGATACCAATCGCCTATGGTCAATCGCCGCGCCGGTGATCGCCATCCTTCTCACCGCGGGCTTCTGGGCCCTGATCCTGCTGCGCTGAGGAGACAGGCATATGGGTAACGGAACTTCCATCGGGCGCGTTCGCGGGCTGGGCGCATCGCACCACGGCGCGCATCACTGGCTGGTGCAGCGCTTCACCGCGATCGGCAATGTGGTGTTGATGAGCTGGCTGCTGGTCAGCCTCGTGATGCTCGGCGATTTTGACTATGCCAGCGTTGCCAAGTGGCTTTCGCAGCCGGTGGCGGCGGTGCCGATGATCCTGCTGGTGATCAGTCTGTTCTGGCACGCGCGGCTCGGCCTGCAGGTGCTGATCGAGGATTATGTCCACAACGCCGGCACCAAGTTCGGGGCGCTTGTCGCGCTCAATCTCGCAATTTTCGGCGGCGGCGCCTTTGCCATTTTCAGCGTTGCCGCGCTCGCATTCGGAGGTCAGGCCTGATGGCTACGACAGCAGCAAACGCAGCCGACTCGGCTTCGCATCTGAAGGGCGCATACAAGATTATCGACCACACCTATGATGTGGTGGTGGTGGGCGCGGGCGGTTCTGGCCTGCGCGCGACGATGGGCGCGGCGGAAAGCGGCCTGCGCACCGCCAATATCTCCAAGGTGTTCCCCACCCGCAGCCATACCGTGGCAGCGCAAGGCGGGATCGCGGCGAGCCTTGGCAACAACAGCCCCGATCACTGGACCTGGCATATGTACGACACCGTCAAGGGGTCAGACTGGCTGGGCGATCAGGACGCGATCGAATATCTCGCGCGCGAAGCCCCGGCAGCGGTTTACGAGCTGGAACACGCGGGCGTGCCGTTTAGCCGCAACGCCGATGGCACGATCTATCAGCGCCCGTTTGGTGGGCACATGCAGAACATGGGCGCCGGCCCGCCGGTGCAGCGCACCTGCGCCGCGGCTGACCGCACCGGCCATGCGATGCTCCACGCATTGTATCAGCAGAGCCTGAAGTATGACGCGGATTTCTTCATCGAATACTTCGCGCTCGATCTGATCATGTCCGAAGTGGGCGGCGAGAAGGTCTGCGTCGGCGTGATCGCGATGTGTCTGGATGACGGCACGATCCACCGTTTCCGCGCGCAATCGGTCGTGCTGGCGACGGGCGGTTATGGCCGCTGCTATTACACCGCCACATCGGCGCACACCTGCACTGGCGACGGCGGCGGCATGGTGTTGCGCGCTGGCCTGCCATTGCAGGACATGGAGTTCGTGCAGTTCCACCCGACCGGCATCTATGGCGCGGGCGTGCTGATTACCGAAGGTGCGCGGGGCGAGGGCGGGTATCTCACCAACTCCGAAGGCGAACGCTTCATGGAGCGTTACGCGCCTTCCGCGAAAGACTTGGCGAGCCGCGATGTCGTGTCGCGTTCGATGGCGCTGGAAATGCGCGAAGGGCGCGGTGTCGGGCCGGAGGGCGATCATATTTACCTCCACCTCGATCACATCGATCCCAAGGTGCTGGCGCAGCGCCTGCCGGGGATTACCGAAAGCGGCAAGATTTTTGCAGGGGTCGATCTGACCCGCCAGCCGCTGCCCGTGACCCCGACGGTGCATTACAATATGGGCGGCATCCCCTGTAACTATCACGGCCAGGTCGTCACCCTCGGCCCGGATGGCAACCCCGATCACGCGGTCCCCGGCCTTTATGCGGTGGGTGAGGCGGCGTGCGTTTCGGTGCATGGGGCGAACCGCCTCGGATCGAACTCGCTGATCGATCTTGTGGTGTTTGGCCGGGCGACCGGGCATCACCTGCGCGATAGCCTGAAAGCGAACGCCAAACAGCCCGAACTGCCCGCCGACAGCGCCGATTTCGCGCTGACCCGGCTGGATCACTTCCGCTATGCGCAAGGCGGATCCCCCACCGCGCAAATCCGCAGTGATATGCAAAAGGCGATGCAGAAACATTGCGCCGTGTTCCGCGATCAGAAACTGATGGACGAAGGCGTGGCCAAGCTGGCCGAACAAAGCAAGCGGATGGCGGATATCCACGTCAGTGACAAATCGCTGATCTGGAATTCTGATCTGATCGAAACGCTCGAACTCGATAACCTCATGTCGCAGGCCAATGTGACGATTGCCAGCGCCGCCAACCGCAAGGAAAGCCGCGGCGCCCACGCGCATGAGGATTTCCCTGATCGCAACGATGCTGAATGGATGAAGCATACCGTGGCGTGGTTTGACGGTTGGGGCGGTTCGGGCGGAACAGTGCGGATCGATTACCGCCCGGTGCACGAATACACGCTGACGGACGATATTGCTTACATCGAGCCGAAGGCGCGGGTGTATTGATATGGAATGGAGCACTATTCCTCCGGCGGAATATCATGGTCTCTTTTCAACTGACGTTGCAGTTCGGGTGCTTGGTCGCGCCCCGGATGGTCGCTGGGATTTGCAACTCAATGTGAAAGCGCCTGCGACCGACGACGGTCATGTTGTGTCGTCCAAACAGCTTGAATCGATCCACAACGTTTTTCCACACATACCAGGCACAATCACTCATGATCAGGGTCATGCTCTCATTTCGTATTGCGAGTTTGCAAGGATCCTGATCGCTGGCAAATTTTCGCACTTTTGTCAGAATGATAAACAGTTGTGGGCTTCAATCTTCGCAACTCTGGTTTCGCATGATGAGGAGGTCGGGAAAGAGGTTGTTGCGTGGCTTGATGACCGACGCTCCTACGGTTCGGAAAGATATCCAATTGAAGGCGTCAGTTTTTTTGACGAATTGATTGAAGCAGGCTGTCAGATCGAAAACGGTATGCAGAACTAGGTGGCTAAGGGTGCCAGCGAGCAGAAAAATTCCAATCCCATCGCTCAAAATCACTCGCCACGTGCAACACCCGGACAATCTCGATCCGGCCTTCCGCCACCTCATAAAACACCGCGTGGCGCCCGCTATTCATGCGCCGAAGGCCGGGGCGAGTTTCTAACTCTGGAAAGCGTAGCGGGAATTCGCGCAGGGATTTTATATCGGTTCGCAACTTCCCAACATAATAGACCGCTTGAGTGTCACCCCATGCGCTGCGGGTTTCGCGACCGATGCGCCGCATGTCGGCGGATGCCGCCGTGCGGAATATGATACGCATCACTTGGCAAGAAATTCTTCGTCAAACCAACAATCAATATCGAACGTCTCGTCAATCGGGCTTGCCAAACCTTCGTCGATCGCTTCCAGCAGTTTCGATTTGAAGGTTGAGCGTTCCTCGTGCAACCGCAGCGCCTCGCGAATGACCTCACTGGTCGAGCTATACTCCCCCGATTCAACCTTTCGGCGAGTATAATTTTCAAAGTGGTCGCCGAGCGAGATTGAGGTGTTTTTGCCCATGCGAGCTTAGTTACCAGATATTGGTAATTCTGGCAACTTGGGACCACGTACACGCTCACGCTTGACCGAACTCCTGCTTGCAGGCAGCTTGCACTGCGATGAACAAGGGCGCGATCATCGCAGGGGCCTTGGCGGCGTTGCTGGCAGTGCCGGTTTTGTCGCAATCTGCGGCGCAACCCTCCGCCACCAACCCCAACCAGCCGCCACCCCACACCGCACCCTTTCCCGATCTTGCCAGCGGAGAGGGCCGGGCCGAGCGGCGCAAGTCATATGAACTCAGCCCCGAATTACAGCGCGGGGTTTCCGCCGCCGCGATCCGCGAACAGCAGCGGCGGCTTGATACGGCGCTCGGCGCGCTTGCTCCGCAGCGGCCCGGCGTGGCTGATGCCTATGTGCTCACCATCGCGCTGGATAGCGATCCGGTGTTCGCGCGTGAGGCGCGGGAGGCCGCGCGGGTGCTGGGCGCGCGGTATGATGCACAGGGCCGCACGCTGACGCTGGCCGGGCCGGACGGTGCGCGCGATGACAGGCCCCACGGCTCGATCACCGCGCTGCTGCTGGCGCTGTCGCACGTTGGATCAGTGATGGACTCGTCCGAGGATGTGCTGGTGCTCTATACCACCAGCCACGGGTCGGACATTGGCCTTGCCTATCACTACGGCGATAGCGGCTATGGCATTCTGTCCCCCGCCAAGCTAAAATCGGCGCTGGAGGAGGCCGGGATTCGCCGCCGGGTGCTGATTATCAGCGCGTGTTATTCAGGCGTGTTCGTCCCCGCGCTTGCCAGCCCGGACACCGCGATCCTCACTGCGGCGGCGGCCACGCGCAATTCGTTTGGCTGCGTGGCGGAGAATGATTGGACCTATTTTGGCGATGCGCTGATCAACCGCGCGCTGCGTCAGCCGGTGGCGCTCGATGAGGCCGCGCGGATGGCCGGGCGTTCGGTGGCGGAGTGGGAGACTGAGGCGCGTTTCCTTGCCTCGCTGCCGCAGGTCAGCATCGGGGCGGGGGTGAACCAATGGCTGACTGCAATCGAAGCAGGCAAACCGCAGGTGGCGAGCGCGCCGGTCGGCCGCCCGGCATTTGACAAGGCCGCACTTATGGCGCGGGCGGCGAAGCCTCAGCCCGCCGCGCAGAAATGATTGTGATTGGCGCGGCCAGCATCTCACCCCGCATTACCCCTTCGCCTGCCTGATCGTCACGCGGGGCAGCGTGGATCGCGGCGACCACTTCCATGCCATCGGTGACATATCCGAACACCGGAAAGCCCGCGCGCCACGCCGGTTCGCTCGCCGTGGGGTCGGCATCGAACCCGGTCTGATCCTCGATCATGATGAAGAAATCACCGTCGGCGGTGCCGGGCGCGTTCATCGCCATCGAGACCGATCCGTGGGTATGGGTCAGGCCGGTCTGGCTGGTGGGTTCGTGGGTGATGGGGGGCAGAATACGCTTCGGATCGCCGCGTGTGCCGCCTTGCACCAGGCCGCTGGGCTGCGGATCGCTCTCAAGGCGCACCGCGCGGTAAAACGTGGTGCCATCCAGCCGCCGCTGATCGACATAGCGCAGGAAATTGCCCGCCGTGATCGGTGCGCGCTCGGTCTCCAGCGCGATGGTGATCGGGCCGAGGGTGGTTTTGATCACCACACTGACGCTGGCGGCATCGGGGAAGGGGCGGGTGCCGGGGCGCGATGTGGGCGCGGCGGCGAAGGCTTCGGGCGTGGCGGGCACAGTCTCGGCAGGCTCACCCTTGATCTCGAACTTCATCAGCAGTGTGCGCTGGCACCCATCGCCGGGCTTGGTCTCGCAATTGCGGAAGTTGTCGTCCGATACGAGATACAGAAACGTGCGCCCCTGAGCTTCACGTACCGCCAGCCCTTCGAAATTGTCGAGCATCAGTGGCGGTGCTAGCACGGCGAGGGTTTGCGGGTCGGCATCCGGGGTGAGCGCGACAATCGCCGCGCGGTTGCCGTATCCGGGGGTGAAGCTGCGAAACAGCACATAGCAGGTGCCATCGCCCTTGCATGCGGCGTCGGTCGGCGTGCCGCCCACCTCGGCCAACCCGGCGGGGGCGGGAAGGTGGAAGGTTTGCGCACCCGCAGCCGTGATCCGCAGGCAATTGGGGCGCGCAGGATCGGCCCACTCGCCGCATACCAGCAGCCCGCCATCATAGGCGGCGAGGGCTTCGATCCCACCATTGGCATCCGTGATCGCGGCGATCAGGCTATCCGCGCCGCTTTCGCTGCCGGTGGCCGCGCCGCCGTGTTCGGCGTAGCGCCAGATGCGGTGATCCTGTTCAAACGCGATCAGCCATTCGCCAGAGGCCAGCCGGGTGATTGCCTCGGCGTCGCCGCGCTGCTTGCTGCCAAGCTTGCCGCCCTTGGCATCGCGCAAATCACCGATGGTCACCGATGAGACATCGACGAGGCGGCCTGCCACGTCCTCAGGCGTCATCACCAGCCAGCGGCCGTCATCGGCGACCGCATAAAGCTGATCCTCGTGCCATTCGATGGACGAAATGCCGCCAATCCTCGCCTTATCCGGCGCGATTTCCACTCCCCCGCGAAAGATCAGTTCACCAACTTCCGCTTCGCTTTCACCCTCCGCCAATTCAACCGGGGTGGTAAGCGGTAAAAACTCGTCTTGCGGCTGTGCTTGCGCCGGGAGAGCGCCGAGCAAAATCCCGACCGCGGCGATCAGCAGCGTGCGCATCATTGGTCAGCAGCACCGCCCGCGCGCTTTGGCCGCGCCGGATAGTCACAGCCGCGCCCCAGCCCCCAGCCTTTGAGGAAAGCGCGCCGCACCATGCCTGCGGTATAGGCAGCACGCAGCGCACGTTCAGCGTCAGCGGCACCGGTCGCTTCGCGCAGAAGGCCGCGGAACGGAATGATCGATCCCACGATTTTTTGGCCGATGCGCCCTTGGTTAAGGCCGCCATTGCCGTCATCCACGGCAATGTCATAATCCGCGCCGAGCACTTGATCCAGGGAGGCGATATCGGTGACGATCGCATCGCAACGCCTGAGTCCGGCAGTGGCATAGGGATCGCGTTCGGCAATCAGCAACACTTCAGGAATGTCCTGAGCGTCGATGTTGAAATCGCGCAAGGGCGTCTTGGCAACTTCGGTGCTATCGGGCTCGGGCACCACTTGCGCCGCCGCCGGGGTGGCCATCAGCGCAATCCCGGCCAGCAGCGCGAACGGCCTAACCCGCTTCGAAGAACACATCACAGGCATCATCATTGCGACTTTCCAATCCTAGTTTGAGCTCTTGCATCCGCTGGCGGCTGGTGCCGTGGGTGAAGCTTTCGGGGTATATGCGCTGCCCCGCATTGCGCATCAAGGTATCATCGCCGATCGCGCTGGCGGCTGTCAGCCCTTCTTCAAGATCGCCGGGTTCGATCAGGTTGCGATTGCGGCCTGCCCACATCCCGGCATAGCAATCGGCCTGCAATTCCATCGCCACCTGCAATTGATTGGCCTGCGACGGGTTGCGTTGCTGCGCGGATCGCACCTGCGGGGAAAGCCCGGTGATGGTCTGGATGTGGTGGCCATATTCATGCGCGATCACATAGAGCCGAGCAAAATCACCCCCGGTGCCCGACATCTGCGCGAGCTGATCGTAAAAGCTGGTGTCGATATAGATGCCCTTGTCCGCCGGGCAGTAGAACGGCCCTGCGGCAGAGGTGGCGCTGCCGCAGCCATCGGTTGCCACCCGGCCATCGCGGTAAAGATCGAGGAATGGTTGTTCGAACGGGATCCCGGCGCGGTCAAACGCCGCTTGCCATGTGATGTTGAGGCTGGTGAGCGCGTTGCAGGCTTCGGTGGCATAGGCGCTGGTGGCGCAGACTTCCGCTTCGGTCAGATCGTCGCTGCTGCTGCTGCCGCTTTGCGCCGGGCTGGCCTGCTGCTGCACGCCTTCAACCAGGCCGATGGTGTCCATCGGATCAAGCCCGAATACCACCGCGCCGATCAGCGCAATCGCCAATGTGCCGCAGCCGATCCCGCCAGCGCGCCGCGCGCCGCCACCTCCGCCTGCGCTGCTGGATCGAACATTGATCCGTGAAGTGTCAAAAGGGCCCAACCGCATCCAGAATCCTCCCCCATCGCGCGCCGCTTTAAGCAATTTGCTGGACAGCCGCTTTTCGGGCGGCAAAAGCGAACGTGAATAGCCCGAACGTGCAGGAGATGCGGCGAATGCTCAAGGAAAAGCGTGCACTGGTTACCGGCTCAACCTCTGGCATCGGTCTGGCGATTGCCCGTGCGTTGGCGGCGGATGGGGCCGAAGTGATCCTCAACGGGCTGGGCGATGCCGATGAAATCGCGCGCCTGTGCGAAGAACTGGGCGCGACCTATAATGGCGCGAACCTGCTTGATCCGGCGGCTATCGCGCAGATGATGGCAGATATCGGCCCGGTTGATATTCTGGTCAACAATGCCGGGATGCAGCACGTCGCCCCGGTTGAGGAATTTCCGCCGGAAAAGTGGGATGCGATACTGGCACTGAACCTTTCGGCGGCGTTCCACACTACGCGGCTTGCCGTGCCTGGAATGAAGGCCAAAGGTTGGGGCCGGATCATCGCCACCGCCAGCGCGCATTCGCTCACCGCTTCGCCGTTCAAAAGCGCTTATGTCGCGGCGAAACACGCGATGGCGGGCTTTACCAAAAGCATCGCGCTGGAACTCGCCACGCACGGCGTCACCGCCAATTGCATCAGCCCCGGCTATGTCTGGACGCCGCTGGTCGAAGGCCAGATCCCCGACACAATGGCCGCGCGCGGAATGACCCGCGACCAGGTGATCAATGATGTCTTGCTGGCGAAGCAGCCGACCAAAAGCTTCGTCCAGCCCGAAGATGTCGCCGCGCTGGCGTTGTTCCTGTGCGGCGATGCCGCGCGCAACATTACCGGTGCCAATTACAGCATCGACGGGGGTTGGACCGCCGGATGATTGGCGCGCCCGCCCGGCTTTTTCTGGCGGTTCTGGTCAGCCTGCCGCTGGCCGCCTGCGCGCGTGCGCCAATTACCAGTGCTCCGCTGGCCGAACGCGCCGCTATCGAACAGCGGTTGATGGCTGATATCGCCGTGCTGGCGAGCGACGATTTCGGCGGGCGCAAGCCGGGCACACCGGGTGAGGACAAGACGCTCACTTTTCTTGAACGACGCATGGGTGAGATTGGGCTTGTATCGGGCACCAATGATCCGGGCTCATACTGGCGGATGCCGGTCGATCTGGTGTCCACCCGCCCGCTGACTGGCAGCCTGACCCTGACACAGGGGCGCAGCAGCGTAACCGTGCCGGAAACGGACGCCGCCGTGTTCACGCCGCGCCGCCGTGCGCTTGCCGCCAGCGGGCCGGGCACGGGGGTGCCGGTGGTGTTTGTCGGTTACGGCGATGGATCAGTGCTGGGCGATGCGATGGCGGGCGCGGTGGCGGTGATGCTTGCCGATCCGGGCCGCGATGCCGCACGGCGCGCGGCCTTGTTCGCGCAGCGGGCGACCGCAGTCGTCACCGTGCTGCCCGATGCCGGTGCGCTCACCCGCGTGCGCATGGCCGGAACGCGCGAAAGGCTGCAACTCGCCAGCGAGGATCAGGACACATTGTCAGCCTATGTCACCGATGCCGCACTGGCAGAGGCGGTAGGGGCACATCGCTGGGATAGCTACAAGGCGGATGCTCAAGCGCCGGATTTCGCCCCGCTGGAGATCAATCTGGCAATCACGTTGCAGGCGAGTGCAGAGCGCCGCGAATTCACCTCCAGCAATCTGGTGGGCAGGATTCCGGGTAGCGCGCCGGGGGCGGGGGCGATCCTGCTGCTGGCGCATTGGGATCATCTGGGCGAATGCCGTCCACCCGAAGAGGTCGACCATATCTGCAACGGCGCGGCGGATAATGCCAGCGGGCTTGCCGCAATGCTCGAACTGGCGCGGCGGTTGAAGGCTGGCGGGCCGCTGGGCCGTGATATTTACGTGTTGGCGACCACCGCCGAAGAAGGGGGCCTGCTGGGCGCGCGGGCATTTGCCAAGGCCGCGCCGTTGCCGCTCGGCTCTATCATCGCCGCGTTCAATTTCGACATGGTAGCCATCGCACCAGAAGCCAGCCCGGTGGGTTTTATCGGGCGCGGGCAGACGCCGCTGGATCAGGTGATCCTCGATTATCTGGCGCGCAGTGGGCGCGAACTTGGCGAACAGGACTTGGCTGACAGCTTTATTCAGCGCCACGATGGCTGGGCATTGCAGCAAAATGGCGTGCCGGCGGTGCTGCTGTCGAGCAGTTATGGTAGCGCTGCGATCCTGCGTCCGTTCCTTGACAGCCGATACCATCGCCCGTCGGACCATACGGCGGAAATCGAGGTGGGCGGCGCGATTGATGACCTGTTGCTGCACGAAGGATTGATCCGCCTGCTGGCCGATCCGGCGCGCTATCAGCCAGTGGCAGATGAGCAGCCCTAGCCTATTGCGCCAAGTGCGGTTACATGGGCCGCCACGATTCCCCCTCTCCCGCTGACCCCCGCGATCCTGAAGAAAGTGGCGCATATGGATATCCCGCTCGGCCTGACCTTTGATGACGTGCTGCTCCGCCCGGCGCAAAGCAGCATCTTGCCCAGCATGGCCGACACCTCGACCCGGCTGACGCGCGACATCGCGCTCAATATTCCGGTGCTGTCATCGGCGATGGACACCGTGACCGAGGCGGATATGGCGATTGCAATGGCGCAGCTGGGCGGGATTGGCGTGCTGCACCGCAATCTTGAGATCGCAGAACAGTGCGCGGCAGTGCGCGCGGTCAAGCGGTTTGAAAGCGGGATGGTGGTCAACCCGATCACCATCGGCCCCGATGCGACGCTGGGCGATGCGCAGGCGTTGATGCAGCAACACCGGATCAGCGGCATTCCGGTGACGGACCGCGATGGCAAGCTGGTTGGCATCCTCACCAACCGCGACGTGCGCTTTGCCGAAAATCCGGCGCAGCCGGTGCGTGAGTTGATGACCACCGAAAACCTCGCCACCGTGCCGCTCGGAACCGGGCAGGAGGAAGCGCGGCGGTTGCTCCACGCACGGCGGATTGAAAAGCTGCTGGTGGTGGATGATGCGTTCCGTTGCATCGGCCTCATCACGGTCAAGGATATCGAAAAGGCGGTGAATTACCCCAACGCGACCAAGGACGCCGCCGGGCGCCTGCGGGTGGCGGCGGCGACCACGGTGGGCGATGCCGGGTTCGCCCGCACCGAAGCGCTGGTCGATGCCGAGGTTGACGTGATCGTGATCGACACTGCGCACGGCCACAATGTCGAAGTCGCGCGCGCGGTTGAACGCGTGAAGAAGCTGTCGAACGCGGTGCAGGTGATCGCGGGCAATGTCGCCACCGCCGAAGCCACGCGTTCGCTGGTCGATGCAGGCGCCGATGCGGTCAAGGTCGGGATCGGGCCGGGGTCGATCTGCACCACCCGCGTGGTCGCCGGAGTTGGCGTGCCGCAGCTGACCGCGATTCTGGAAAGCGCTGCCGAAGCCGCCAAGTCAGGCGTGCCGGTGATAGCCGATGGCGGTCTGCGCACCAGCGGCGATGCGGCCAAGGCGTTGGCGGCGGGCGCTTCCAGCGTGATGATCGGTTCGATGCTGGCCGGAACCGCCGAAAGCCCCGGCGAAACCTTCCTGTTTCAGGGTCGCAGCTACAAGAGCTATCGCGGGATGGGCAGCGTCGGCGCGATGGCGCGCGGCAGTGCCGACCGTTATTTTCAGCAGGATGTTTCGGCATTGAAGCTGGTGCCCGAAGGGATCGAAGGTCAGGTGCCGTTCAAAGGCTCTGCTGCCAATGTCGTCCACCAGCTGGTTGGCGGGATCAAGGCGGCGATGGGCTATACCGGCTCTGCCACGATTGCCGATTTGCAGAAGCGCGCGCAATTTGTGCGGATCACCAATGCCGGGCTGTCTGAAAGCCATGTGCACGATGTCGCCATTACCCGAGAGGCACCCAATTATCCCACACGTTAAATCAGCGCGCAGCGAGCTGGGGGCATGACCCCCGCCGCAAGGGTGCAGGCAGCCATCGATCTGCTCGATACGGTCATCACCGCTGCGCGCGGCAAGGGCGCGCCGGCTGACCGCATTATCGCCGAATATTTCCGCACCCGCCGCTATGCCGGATCGAAAGACCGGCGCGCGGTGCGCGACCTGGTGTATCAGGCGATCCGCCTGTGCGGCCCGGTGCCCGAAAACGGGCGCGCGGCGATGCTGGCGGTCGCGGGGCAGGACGCTGCGATTGCGGCGCTGTTCGATGGATCGCCCCACGGCCCCGCGCCGAAAGCCGAGGGCGAGCCGGTGGCCAAGACTGGCCTCGCGCCCAAATGGTTGGTGGCTGCACTCAGGGCATCGGGGCTGGGCGGGCCAGAGATTGCCGCGCTGCTCGACCGTGCACCGCTTGATATCCGGGTCAACGCGCTCAAGGCGGATCGTGCCACGATCGTATTGCCCGAAGCAGGCGAGCCACTCGCCGCCGCGCAGGCGCTGCGGTTCCCGTCTGGCACGCAGGTCGAACAGTGGGATGCCTATGCCGCAGGGCTGATCGAGGTGCAGGATCACGGCAGTCAGCTGATCATCGATGCGCTGCCGGTGCAGCCGGGCGACACCATCATCGATCTGTGCGCTGGCGGCGGCGGCAAGACTCTGGCGCTGGCAGCAAGGCTGGGCAATGCGGCGAGCATTATTGCCGCCGATACCGACAAGCGGCGGCTGGGCAACCTTGCCCCGCGCGCCGAGCGGGCGGGTGCGGCAATCGATCACATCGTACTGCTCGATCCCACCCGCGAAATGCGCGCGCTGGGCGATTGGGCGGGCAAGGCCGATCATGTGCTGGTGGATGCCCCGTGTTCGGGCAGCGGAACGTGGCGGCGCAGCCCCGAAGGGCGCTGGCGGCTCGATCAGGCGGAACTGAAACGGCTCAATGCCTTGCAGGATCATGTGCTGGATGTCGGCTCCTATCTGGTGCGTCCCGGCGGTTCGCTGGTGTTCGTCACCTGCTCGGTGCTCGATGCCGAGGGGGTAGACCGGATCGCTGCGTTTCTGGCGCGTCATCCCGGTTGGCAGGCCGAACCATTGCCGCTACCATTGGGCCGCGCGCACGGGGCGGGCCACCGGCTCGATCCGCTCCATGATGGCACGGATGGATTTTTCATCGCCTGCTTGCGTTCACCGTGATAGTCTCCAATGCTATGACCCAACCTTCCGGTTCCCGGTCCAAAGCATTGAAGGAGCTTTTGATGCGTTTTGCGCCTACTGCTGCCGCCCTTTCGCTGTGTCTGGCCATGACGGCGAGCGTAACTTTCGCTGGATCGGGCACTCCCGATGCGCGCGCAGCGGCGCTGGTGGCGCAGGGACAGGCGGCGTTGCAGGCGGGCGAAACGCAGGCCGCGATTGACGCATTCGAAGCCGCGCTGGCGGTTGATCCTGGCTACACCCCGATCTTCATTGATCTGGCCGAAGCCGCGCGCCAAAGCGGGCTGCAGGGCAAGGCGATCCACTACTACCGCGAAGCGCTCGAACGTGATCCGGGCAATTTCGCGGCGATTTCAGGCGAAGGCGCGGCCTTGGTGGAAAAGGGCGCGTTGGAAAAGGCCAAGCGCAATCTTGCCACGCTGCAAAGCCTGTGCGGCGATAATTGCCCCGAAACCGTGGCGCTGCAAGGCTCCATCGCGCGCGGGGTTCCGGCAGCGCGGCTGGCAGCCGATAGCGCGGCCGATGGCGCAGCGGTCAGCAACTGACAACTTAGATCAGCGGCAGAAACTCTGCCACCAGCGCGGCGTAAACATCGCGTTTGAACGGGATGATCAGATCGGGCAGCGTTTCGATCTCTACCCAGCGATAGGCGTTGAATTCGGGCGAATCGTGCGCTTCCAGATCGATATCGGCATCGGTGCCGAGGAATCGGCCAAGGAACCAGTATTGTTCCTGCCCGCGATATTTGCCCTTCCACACCTTGCCCAGCAATTCGGGCGGCAGGTCGTAGAACAGCGGGCGTGAGGCCGGAGCGATCACTTCGACCAAGTGCGGCCCGATCCCGGTTTCCTCCACCAATTCGCGCAAGGCGGCATCGCGCGTGTCTTCGCCCGGATCGATCCCGCCTTGCGGCATCTGCCAGAACCCGTGCGCCGATGCGTCGATGCGCTCACCCACGAACACCAACCCTTCGGCGTTGACCAGCATGAAGCCCGCGCAGGGGCGATAGGGCAGGTCTTTGTGGCTCATGCCGGGTTTGCCAGCATGAACTGCATCGCAGCGATGATGCGTTCCAGATCGGCTTGGGTGCTCGGCACTGCGCCGCGCAGGTTGGTGAAGGAATGCGTCACCCCGCGCATTTCGAGGAACACCACGTCGCGCCCCGCATCGACTAGCGCTTTCGCATATGCGCGGCCCGAATCGCGGATCGGATCAAGGCTGGCGGTGGCGACGATGGTCGGCGGGGCATCGCTGTGATCGGACAGGATCGGGAAGCCGCGCGGGTCGCTGCGGTCGGCACCGTAGGCGGCATCAAAAAAGCCCATCGTGTCGGCGGTTAGCAGGAAGCCTTCGGAAAAAGCCGCCATGCTGGCCGAACCATTGGCATCAGCAACCAGCGGAAATAGCGGCACTTGCAGCACCACCGGCACGGCGGCGGGGTTCGCGCCCAGCATTTGGCTGACGACCACGGCGGCATTGCCCCCGGCACTGTCCCCGATGGTGATGATGCCAGAGGCGGCGCGGCCCAATTCGGCAGGACTGCCAGCCACCCAGCGCGCCGCCGCCTCGCAATCGAGGATCGCGGCGGGGAAGGGGGCTTCGGGTGCGAGGGCATAATCCACCGCCACCAGCGGCAGATCGATCAGCGCCGCGATTTCGGTGCAGAGCGCGTGGTGCGTGTCCAAATCACCGATCACGAACCCGCCGCCGTGAAAGAACACCACCACCGGTGAGGCCGCGTCGCGGCTCTCGCGGGCATCGTAGAGCCGCAGCGGGATGTCGCCAGCCGGGCCGGGGCAGGAAAGATCGCGGATCACCGCCAGATCGCGCGCCGGGCGGTCGGCGATATTGTGCATCGCCTGATAGGACGCGCGCGCCTCCTCCAGCGACAAATCGGCAAGCTTTGGCCCGTTCACTGCCGCCATCATGTCGAGGAAGCCCTTCATGTCGGGGCGGATGAATGGGCCAGAACTATTAGAGTGATCGGTCATTGCGGTTCTCTCCTGGAATTGCTTTGGCGCTGCGATAGGCGAGGGCGCACCAGTTTTCCAAGCGCATTTGCAGTTCCCTTGCCGTCCGCGCGTCGCTAGCCAGCGAAGTCATGGACAATCTGACACATAGCCTTGTCGGCGCAGTGCTGGGGCAGGCGGGGCTGAAGCGCACCACCGGCCTTGCCATGCCTGCGCTGATCATCGGCGCGAACCTGCCCGATGTGGACGCGGCGTGTTTTTTCTGGCTGGAAGGCACCGAACACCTCGCCTTCCGGCGCGGGATCACCCACGGCCCGCCCGCGCTGCTACTGTTGCCGTTGATATTGGCGGGGCTGCTGTGGGGGTTTGACCGCTGGCAGACCAAGCGCGGGACGCGGCCCGACGGGCGGCTGCCGGTGCGGATTGGCTGGCTTTATGGACTCGCCTTCATCGGTTGCCTTGCCCACCCGGCGCTGGACTGGCTCAACGTTTACGGAATCCGGCTGCTGGAGCCGTTTTCGTCGCAATGGTTCTACGGCGATACGCTGTTTATTATCGACGTATGGCTGTGGGCGGTGTTGATTGGAAGCATCTGGTGGTCGCGGCGGCGGGAGAAACGGGGCGAGGCGTGGATGCGGCCTGCGCGGGTGGGGATTGCGGTGGGGTTGGCGTATATCGCGATGAACTGGGGGATTAGTCAGCAGGCCAGCGCGGCAGGCGAGCATGCGCTGGAGGTCGGTGTAAGGCCCATCGCCTCGCCTGTGCCGCTAGCTTTCTGGGAGCGCGAACTGATCTTCTACGTGAAGCAAAATTCGCCCATTCCCGATGCTGTACTAGGACGCTGGTCGCTCCTTCGCGGTACGGATCAGCAATCGTGGCAAGGTGTCGGAGGCCATTTCCCGCTCGTCGTGAACGAAGGGGAAAAACTTCCCGTATCTCTCGACACATTCAAGTTCGATCCTCAAGTCGCTGCATTCCTTTTCTGGTCGCGGGCCACCGTAGCGGAGTGCGAGAAAGGTTCGGTGATCCTCTACGACGCCCGCTTCTACGATCCGCGCGCGCGGGGGCGGTTCTCGGTTGCGTTGCCTGACGTGGAGTGTGAGGAACTTACAACGAATTAATTGCCTTAAGTCCCAAAACCCGTTCGTGCTGAGCTTGTCGAAGCACTGTCCTTCTTTCTGGGGCTGGGGACAGAAGAAAGTGCAGCCCTTCGACAGGCTCAGGGCGAACGGAGTTTGATGTTGTCCGATACCCAACTCGTATGGCTGCGGCGCGATTTGCGCCTTGCCGATAACCCAGCGCTCTATCACGCCGCCAAGGCCGGGCCGGTGGTGTGCGTCTATGTGCTCGATGATGCGGCGCCCAAACATCACGGCTATGGCGGTGCGTCACGCTGGTGGTTGCATCATTCGCTGGCGAGCCTTGCCCGCAGCCTTGAAGCACGCGGGAGCAAGCTGATCCTGCGGCGCGGCGATGCGGTGGAGGAACTCGCCAAGCTGGCCGAGGAAATCGGCGCGGCCACCATCCACGCCAATCGCCATTACGAACCGTGGTGGAGGAAAGCACAAGGGCGGCTGGCCGAACGCCTCACCCTGCAACTTTACGATGGCAATTATCTGATGCCGCCGGGCAGTATCGCCACCGGGACGGGCGGGCAGTACAAGATCTACACCCCGTTCAGCCGAGCGGTGCGCGCAGAGTTCCCCCCGCGCGATGAATTGCCAGCACCCGAAAGGCTAAGCGCGCCGGATAACTGGCCCGCGTCCGACGACCTCGCATCATGGAACCTGCTCCCGACCAAGCCCGACTGGGCGGGGGGGATGCGCGATTTCTGGCAGGTGGGAGAGGCCGCCGCGCAAGAACGCCTCAACTGGTGGGAAACCCACGTCGACGATTACGATGAAAAGCGCAATTTCCCCAGCGTCGACAAAGTCTCGCGCCTCTCCCCCCACCTGCATTTCGGCGAGATTTCGCCCGTTCAGGTGTGGCACCGCTTTCAACACAAGCGCTCGGATGGCTGGCGCACCTTTGAAGGCGAACTGATCTGGCGCGACTATGCACAGAACGCGATCCTGCAATTCCCCGCCTATGCCACCCAGAACTACCGCGAGGATTTTGACCGCTTCCCGTGGCGCGACCCCTCGACGGACGACGCTGCTGCCCGCGACCTCAAAGCGTGGAAGGAAGGCCGCACCGGATACCCGATCGTCGATGCCGGGATGCGCCAATTGTGGCAGACCGGGTGGATGCACAACCGCGTCCGCATGATCACGGCGAGCTTCCTGATCAAGCACCTGCTGATCGACTGGCGCGCAGGCGAAAAATGGTTCTGGGATACGCTGGTCGATGCCGATTATGCCTCGAACGCCACCAACTGGCAGTGGACGGCGGGGACGGGCGTGGATTCCAATATGTTCAGCCGGATCATGGCCCCGCTCAGCCAGTCTGAGAAGTTCGACGCGGCCCGTTATATCCGCGAATATGTGCCCGAACTTGCCGCGCTGGATGCGCCCTATATCCACGATCCCGAAGAGTTTGGAAGGCGACCGGCGGGCTATCCGCGCAAGATCATCGCGCACCGCGCCGCGCGCGAACGTGCGCTGACGGCGTTGCAGGCGATGAAGGGCGGGTGAGGGGAGGAAGCCCCACAGGGCTTGCCCACGCCGACTTCCCCCGCCTATGCACTGCGTATAAATGCATGAAAGGGATATGATGATGGGCGGCGCACAGCGGATTTCGCGTTTGGTTTCAGGCAGCGCGCTCGCTGCTTTGCTGGCGGGATGCACCGGCACAATTGGCGGCGAATCGGCTGTTGTCCCGCCGCCTCCGCTCACCGCGCCGATCACCCAACCGCCGCCGCGCGACCAAGCCGATTTGCAGATATTGTTCTGGAACGATGACCAGCGCAGCAAACGCTTCCGCGCGATGGAACAGTGGTTTGCCGGCCACGAAGTGCCTGCCGCGCGTACGCCGCGCATCTTGCCGAAAGGCGCACCGCTTAGCCAAGCGTTGCAAGCCGATCTGAAGGCGCTGATGAAGGACACCAATGCTTCCGGGATCATGGTGCTGGTTGATGGCAAGGTGCGGTATGAAAGCTATGCTCTCGGCCTTGGCCCCAAGGATCGCTGGACCAGTTTTTCGGTCGCCAAAAGCTTTACCTCGACCTTGCTTGGCGCGGCGATCAAGGATGGGTTTATCACCAGCCTTGATGATCCGGTGACGCAGTATATCCCTGACCTCGCCGGTTCAGCCTATGAAGGCGTAAGCGTGCGTCAGCTCGCCACCATGACCAGCGGGGTCGCATGGAACGAGAATTACACCGATCCCAATTCCGATGTCGCGCAGATGGCGCGGTTTGTGGTCGACCATGGCCCCGATGCGGTGGTCGCCCAGATGAAGGCACTCCCGCGCGAGGCACCGGCAGGCGAAAAGTGGGTTTATAAAACCGGCGAGACCAACCTGATCGGGGTGCTGGTTGAAAACGCGGTCGGGATGCCGTTGGCCGAATATGCGCGGGCCAAGATTGTCGAACCGGCGGGCTTTGCCGGGGGCATGTTCTGGATGGTTGATCCGCGCGGCGGTAATATCGGCGGGTGTTGCCTGTCGCTCCGGCTGTCGGATTATGCGCGGATGGGCCAGTTCGCGCTTGAAGGCGGCAAAGGCACAGTTCCCGAAGGCTGGTTTGCCGAAGCAGGCAAGCCGCAGGTCGATTTCGGCCCTGATGCGCCGGGCTTTGGCTATGGCTACCAGTGGTGGACCTATCCCGGCGGCAATTACGGCGCTCAGGGGATTTTTGGACAGGCGATCACGCTGGTGCCGGACAAAAAACTGGTGATGGCAGTGGTCAGCAATTGGCCGACGGCGACCTCCAGCGAAGCGCGCAGCCAAGCGCGCGCGGTGGTGGCCAAGATTGCCGAGAGCCTGGAATAACCTCCAGACCCGGCCCGATCAGATCACCTGACGGTACACGCCGATATTGCTGTAACGTTGCAGGATATTGTCGTGCACGATCGGGCTAAGCAGTTCCGAAAAGGCACATCCGACGATGCAGTTATCCCACCACACCACCTCGGCCTGCAGCGATTCGAGCCCCGGCAATGTCAGCCAGCACATCTGGCCTTCGTGCATCCGGTTGATCGACGCGGCGGAAAAGCCGGAAATCGACAGGTCATGCACCACGCTCTGAAAAGCGCGCCCGCCCGATGCGCGCAAGGTCGCCGGGATCGTCAACCGTGTTCGCGGCGCGCAGCGATCTTCCTGTGCGGCCGTAAGGTAGGGATCAGAAGTAAGCGCCATCACTGGGAACCTTGTATACTTAGCCTGTGGTCTCGAGAGTCGGATGGTCCAGCGGCTGCTATGCCAGCGCATCCCCTAAGACGCATTTGCCGAAAAGGGTTAACGACCAGGTAGGTATTTGCGGGGAGTGGCGCCCGAACCGGGGCCGAGCCCTATCCGATGCGTTCGCGGTGGAGCGTGTCAAACCCTTGGGTAAGCAGCGCAACCAGACGGTTGGCGACCACTTCTGGGGCCTTGACCGTTTGCGGGTCTTCACCCGGATAGGCGCGGGCGCGCATTTCGGTGCGGGTCGCGCCCGGATCAATGATGGCGACGCGCAAGGGGCTGAGCCGCTCGACTTCGGCAGCATAGGTTTCAAGCAGGTTTTCAAACGCCGCCTTGGTCGATCCATAGGCACCCCAATAGGGGCGGGGGGTAGCGCCGACGCTGCTGGTCAGCCCGATGATGCGGCCTGCCTCGGCCCGGCGCAGCAACGGATCGAACCCGGCGATCAGCGCCTGCGTGGCGACCACGTTGGTGAGCAAGGCCTGATTGAACTGCTTCGGTTCAACCTGCGACAGCGGGGTCAGTTCGGGCAGGTAGGCTGCGGCCAGCACCATGATGTCGAGCGTGTTCCAGCGTCCGGCAATCGCACCCGCCAGCCGCGTGACTGCATCGGGCTCCATCAGATCGAGCGGCGCAATGGTCGAGGTGCCGCCGAAAGCGTGAATCTCATCCTCGACCGCTTCCAGTGCCTTTACCTTACGCGCCACCAGAATCACGTGCGCGCCAGCCTCGGCCAGCGCTTTGGCAGTGGCGGCCCCGATCCCGCGGCTTGCGCCTGTGACAAGCGCGGTGCGCCCGGATAGCGGTTTCGTCGTCTCGGTCATGGAATCAGGCGGCTTTCGGATCGGCAAAAGGAAGTTCAGCAGCCTTGTTTTCGGCCTGCGATAGGTCAGTCAGCGCGGTGGGGTAATCGCCCGAGAAGCAAGCGTCGCAGAATTGCGGGCAGGCGGCATTGCGATTTTGCGAACCGACGGCGCGGTACAATCCGTCAATCGACACAAAGGCGAGGCTGTCAGCCTTGATGAATTCGCGCATCGGTTCCAGATCCATCCGCGCGGCGAGCAGTTTGGAACGTTCCGGCGTATCGACTCCGTAGAAACAGGAATACGCAGTCGGCGGGCTGGCGACGCGGAAATGCACTTCGGTGGCGCCAGCTTCGCGCATCATCTCGACGATTTTCATGCTGGTGGTGCCGCGCACAATCGAATCGTCGATCAACACGATCCGCTTGCCCGCCACCAGCGCGCGGTTGGCGTTGTGCTTGCGCTTGACCCCCGAATGGCGCGCACCGTCAGACGGTTGAATGAAGGTGCGCCCGACATAGTGCGAACGGATGATGCCGAGTTCAAACGGCAGGCCCGAAGCTTGCGCGAACCCGATTGCGGCAGGCACGCCGCTATCGGGCACCGGCACCACCAGATCGGCATCGCACGGGGCTTCCAATGCCAGCTGGGTGCCGATCGCCTTGCGCGCTTCGTAAACGCTGCGCCCGGCAAATACGCTGTCGGGGCGGCTGAAATAGACGTGTTCAAAGATGCACGGGCGGGGCTGTGGTCTGCCAAACGGGCGCACACTGGTAATTTCGCCGGAGAAATCGACCAGCACCAACTCGCCCGGTTCAACTTCTCGAATGAATTCGCCGCCAACCACATCGAAGGCGACGGTTTCGCTGGCAAACAGGATCGTCTCTCCCATCCGGCCCATCACCAGCGGACGAATGCCCAGCGGGTCGCGGCAGGCGATCATGCCTTCGGGGGTCATCACGATCAGCGCATAGGCGCCTTCGACCAGCCGCAGCGCGTCAACCAGCCGATCAGCGATAGTGGGATAACGGCTGGTTGCAACGAGGTGGATGATCACTTCGGTATCGGAGGTCGATTGAAAGATCGAACCCTTGTTCACCAGATCGGTGCGCAGCATCATCGCGTTGGAGATATTGCCGTTGTGCGCCACCGCGAACCCGCCGCTGGCGAGTTCGGCATAAAGCGGCTGAACGTTGCGCAGGCCCGATCCGCCGGTGGTGGAATAACGCACGTGACCTGCCGCCATGTGGCCGGGCAATTCGGCGATGGCCTCGGGTGAGGAGAAATTTTCGGCAACATGGCCAAGCCCCCGGCGCGAGTAAAACTCGTGACCGTCAAAGCTGGTGATCCCGGCGGCTTCCTGCCCGCGATGCTGCAACGCGTGGAGGCCCAAAGCCGTTGCTGCGGCCGCATCGGAGGCATTGATCGCGCCAAATACCCCACATTCTTCGCGCAGCTTGTCTCCATCCGCATCAAGGAAGGGGTGGGTCATATTCAGGGGTGTCATCGGTATCACCAGACCTGTCGGCAAGATTGCTTCCGGGGCGCTCCGCCCCAATGGCGATGTGACGGATCAATTACAAGCGAAAGCGGGATGGCGATGCCCGGCTTTTTGCTGACCACGTTGTGACAAGTCTGGATTGCTTTGGTGGTGCCGGGGACAGGTTTCAACGCGGGATTGCGGCCTTTGCCCCGGCGCACTACAGGCAATGTTCACCTTACAGGCAGCACTGACCTTCCCATGCTCTCCCCATTCGAATGGATGATCGCCAAACGGTACCTCTGGCCCGGCAAGGGGGAGGCGTTCATTGCGCTGGTCGCCGGGATTTCGGTGGGCGTGGTGATGTTGTCGGTCGCGATGCTGGTGATCGTGATGAGCGTGATGAACGGCTTTCGCGCTGAATTGATGGACAAGATCGTCGGGCTGAACGGCCATGCGATTGTGCAGGCCTATGGCGGCAGGCTGGATGATTGGGAAAGCGTGCTCGCCAATGTCGAGCGCACGCCCGGCGTCGTCGATGCCTCTCCGCTGATCGAACAGCCGCTGTTGACCAGCTTCAATGGCCGGGCAGAAGCAGTGTTCGTGCGCGGCCAGACTGACAAGGATATTGCCGAACTGGGTGAAAAGGTCGTGCTGGGCGACATGGCAAGCTTGCGCGATGGATCGGGCCGGATCGCTATCGGCACGCGGCTGGCGCAGAATATCGGCGCGCGGGTGGGGGATACCATCACCATCATCAACCCGCAGGGCCGCGCGACGCCATTCGGCACCTCGATCCGGCAGGTCGGGTATGAAGTCGGCGCGATCTTTGAAGTCGGCATCTATGACTATGACGAGAAATTCGTCGTCCTGCCGATCAAGGATGCGCAGAAATTGCTATTGATGGGCGATTCCATCGGGATGATCGAAGTGACCGTGGATAACCCTGACCGGGTCGGCCAAATCCTTGAACCGCTGGCCACGCAACTGGCGGGCAAGGCGGTGATTGCCGACTGGAAAACGATCAATTCGGCGCTGTTCGAAGCCTTGCAGGTTGAACGCGTGGCGATGGCATTTGCGCTGAGTTTCATGGTGCTGGTGGCCGCGTTCAACATCCTTTCCAGCCTGGTGATGCTGGTGCGCGCCAAGACCCGCGACATTGCGATCATGCGGACAATGGGGGCAACGCGCAGGAGCTTGCTCAAGATTTTCGTCACCACCGGCACCACCGTCGGTGCGATTGGCACCTTTGCCGGTCTGGTGCTGGGCGCGATCGTGCTGTTCTTCCGCGAGCCGATTGTCGATTTCATCGCGTTCACCACCGGGCAGGAAATCTGGGATCCGCAGGTGCGGTTCCTTACGACCCTGCCATCGCGCACCGATCCGTGGGAGATCGCCGGGATTGTTACGCTCGCGTTGGTGATGAGCTTTCTGGCCACGCTCTATCCGGCGCTGAAGGCGGCCAATACCGATCCGGTGCAGGTGCTGCGTTATGAATAGCCCCTTGAACCCTGACGCTCTGATCGTTTCGTTGAAGGGCTTGAAGCGCACCTTTGAACAGGGCGGCCAGCGTATCGAAGTGCTGCGCGGGGTCGATCTCGACATCATGCCGGGGGAAATTGTCGCGCTGCTCGGCCCTTCGGGTTCGGGCAAATCAACGATGCTGCAAGCGGTCGGCCTGCTTGAAGGCGGGTTCGAAGGATCGATCAGCGTGGCGGGGGAACGCGCGGAGGAGCTTGCCAGCGATCAGCGCACCCGGCTGCGGCGTGAACATCTGGGGTTCGTTTACCAGTTCCACCACCTGCTGCCCGATTTCGATGCGCGCGAGAATGTGGTGATGCCGCAGATGATCCTCGGCACACCGCGCGCTGATTGCGAAGAACGCGCCGATAGTCTGCTCACCAGCCTCGGCCTCGGCGAGCGCCTGACCCACCGCCCCAGCCAGCTTTCGGGCGGTGAACAGCAGCGCGTTGCGGTTGCCCGCGCGCTGGCCAACCGCCCGATGCTGGTGCTGGCAGACGAACCGACCGGCAATCTTGATGAACACACGGCGGACAAGGTGCTAGAACAATTCCTCGCGCTGGTGCGCGGTGAAGGCAGCGCGGCGCTGGTCGCGACGCATAATGAACGGCTTGCCCGGCGGATGGACCGCGTGGTGCGACTCCACGACGGCGTGCTGACCCACGGGCTTTGAAAAGGATGGGCGCATGACCACGATTGCCGATTTCACTGTCACCACCAACCGCAGCGAAACACTCGACCTCAAGGACAAGCTCGGCACCGTGCTGCTGGTGGTCAACACCGCGAGCAAATGCGGTTTTACCCCGCAATATGACGGGCTGGAAAAGCTGCATCAGCGCTATCAGGATCGCGGGTTTGAAGTGCTGGGCTTTCCCTGCAACCAGTTCGGCGGGCAGGAACCGGGCAATGCCGATGAAATTGCGGAGTTCTGCAAGGTCAATTTCGGCGTCACTTTCCCGCTGATGGCCAAGGTGGATGTCAACGGCGCGGGCGCATCGCCGCTGTATGACTGGATGAAAACTTCGGCGAAGGGCCTGATGGGATCGACCGCGATCAAGTGGAACTTCACCAAGTTTCTGGTGGGCCGCGATGGCAAGGTGGTCAAACGCTACGGTCCGACCGACGCGCCCGAACGGATCGCCAAGGATATCGAAAAGCTGCTGTAGGCATATCTTCGTCATTGCGAGCGCCGCGTTTGCAACATGAGATGCCAGCTTTCGCTGGCACGACGACCATGAGTTTCCTGTGGAAGTCGCCCTTGGCGCTGGCAGCCTGTTTGCGCATAGTCGCATCATGGCTTTTGCTCCATTTGTCCCCTTGCGCGTGCTCTCGTCCTTCTCGATGCTCGAAGGGGCAATCGATCCCAAGGACATTGCCAAGCTGGCAAAGGAACGCGGCTTTCCCGCCATCGCCATCTGCGACCGCAACGGGCTTTACGGGGTCATGCCCTTCGCCGCCGCGTGCAAGGCCGAAGGTGTGCAGCCGATCATCGGCGCATTGCTGGGGGTGGCGCGCGAAGGGGTGGCAGGATCGGACGCGCGCAGCATCGATTACCTCGCACTGCTGGCGCAGGATGACGAAGGCTATGGCAACCTGTGCCACCTGGTATCGCAGGCCCACCTTGATCGCCCGCTGGAGCTTGACCCGCACGTTACGCTTGCCGATCTTGAAGGGCATACGGGCGGGCTGATAGCGCTGACCGGCGCGGGAGAGGGCGGGCTGACCCGGTTGCTCGCCGATGGGCAAGCCGAAGCGGCGGCGCGGCTGGCCACGCAGTTGGAGGCATTGTTTCCGCAGCGGCTCTACATCGAACTGGCGCGGCACGGTGATCCGGTGTGCGAACGGGCAGAAAGCGCGCTGATCGATCTTGCCTATGCGCGCGATCTGCCGCTGGTTGCCACCAACCCCGCCAACTTCGCCGAACCGCACATGCACAAGGCGCATGACGCGATGCTGTGCATTGCCCATTCGACCCAGATCGAGGCCGAGGATCGCCCGCGTTCCAACCCGCAGGCTTTCGTCAAATCGGCCAGCATGATGGACGAGGCCTTCGCCGACCTGCCCGAAGCGACCGCCAACACGCTGGTGATTGCGCAACGCTGTGCCTTCGCGCCGCCGTATCGCAAGCCGATCCTGCCGAGCCTTGCAGGCGACCTGTCGGGCGAAGCGCGGGCGCTGGCGGAGGATTCGCGAAAGGGGTTGGAGGCGCGATTGGCTGCCTATCCAGACCTGCCGGCCGAAGATCGGCAGGTCTATTTCAACCGCCTCGAATTCGAAATCGACGTGATCGTGAAAATGGGCTTTCCCGGCTACTTCCTGATCGTGGCCGATTTCATCAAATGGGCCAAGGAACAGGGCATTCCGGTGGGGCCGGGGCGCGGGTCTGGCGCGGGTTCGGTAGTCGCCTGGGCGCTGACTATCACCGATCTCGATCCGATCCGGCTGGGGCTGCTGTTCGAACGTTTCCTCAACCCCGAACGCGTGTCGATGCCCGACTTTGATATCGACTTTTGCGAAACCCGGCGCGGCGAGGTGATCCGCTATGTGCAGGCCAAATATGGCAGCGATCACGTCGCGCAAATCATCACATTCGGCAAGCTGAAGGCGCGCGCGGTGCTGCGCGATTGCGGGCGTATTTTGCAGATGAGCTATGGTCAGGTCGACCGCCTGTGCAAGATGATCCCCAACCACCCGACCGACCCGTGGCCGCTACCGCGTGCGCTGAACGGGGTGGCGGAGTTCAAGCGCGAATATGATAACGACAAGGAGGTGAAACGCCTCGTTGACCTCGCCATGCAATTGGAAGGGATGCCGCGCAATTCATCGACCCACGCGGCGGGCGTGGTGATCGGGGATCGTCCGCTGGCGCAACTGGTTCCGCTCTACCGCGATCCGCGATCCGATATGCCGGTGACGCAGTTCGACATGAAATATGTCGAATCCAGCGGGCTGGTGAAGTTCGACTTCCTCGGTCTCAAAACCCTGTCGGTGCTGCGCAAGGCGGTTGATCTGCTGGGGGAGCGCGGGATCAGCATTGATCTGGGGGCGCTGCCGCTGGACGATCCGGCGGTCTATAGCCTGATGCAGACGGGCAATACCGTGGGCGTGTTCCAGCTGGAATCCGAAGGGATGCGGCGTACGCTGAAAGCGGTGAAGCCGACCAATTTCGGCGACATCATCGCGCTCGTCTCGCTCTATCGCCCCGGCCCGATGGACAACATTCCGCTGTTCGGTCAGCGCAAAGCGGGCGCGGTGCCGATCGAATATCCGCACCCCAAGCTGGAAGGCATTCTGGCCGAAACCTACGGGATTTTCGTCTATCAGGAACAGGTGATGCAGGCCGCACAGGTGCTGGCGGGCTACTCGCTCGGCGATGCCGACCTGCTGCGCCGCGCGATGGGCAAGAAGAATCAGGCCGAAATGGACGTCCAGCGCCAACGCTTCATCGAAGGCTGCCGCGAGGTGTCCGGCATTGAGGCCAGACACGCCAACGAGCTGTTCGATTTGATCGACAAGTTTGCCGGCTACGGCTTCAACAAATCCCACGCCGCCGCCTATGCGCTGCTGGCCTATCAGACGGGTTGGCTCAAAGCGCACTACCCGGAAGAATTCTACGCCGCGTCGATGTGTTTCGACCTGCACCAGTCGGACAAACTGAGCGTGTTTGTCGATGATGCGCGACGCTACCCGAACGGCAATGGCGGGGTTGAGGTGTTGCCGCCCGATATCAACGCCAGTCAGGCGCGCTTTACCGTTGAACAGACCGATCACGGTTACGCGGTGCGCTATGCGCTCGCGGGCATTCGCAATGTCGGTGAAAAGGCGATGGAAGCGATCGCGGCGCAGCGGCAGGCGGGCGGGGCCTTTGCCAGCATCAAAGACCTGTTCGAACGCTTGCCGCAGGGCAGCATGAACCGGCGGCAGCTGGAAGGCCTGATTTGCGCGGGCGCGTTTGACGGCCTCGAACCGGATCGCGGACTGCTTTATGCCAATGCCGATCTGCTGGTGGCGGTGGCTGATGCCGCTTTGCGCGAACGATCAAGCGGGCAGGCGGCTTTGTTCGGCGGCGAGACGGCGGCGGAGGAGGATTTGCGCCTGCAATCCGCCCCCGCGTGGAGCCGGGCAGAGCGCATGGCGAAGGAGCGTGAGAATTTCGGCTTTTATTTCTCCGCCCATCCGGTGCAGCAATATCGCGATGTCGCCTCGGCCAATGGCGCGCGCACTTATCAGAGCCTGATGGAAGCAGGCGCGCCGCCGGGCGGGCGCGGCACAGCGGTGATGGCGGCGCTGGTCGAAGGCATCACCAAGGCGCGCACCCGCAAGGGCGGCACCTTTGTGCGCGCGGATTTTTCGGATTCGTCGGGCCAGTTTTCCGCCGCCTGTTTTGAAGAGGCGCTGGTGCCGCAGTTTGAACGCTGGGGACAGGAAGGCGAATGCCTGCTGCTGACGGTCGAGCTGGATGCGCCCAACCCTGATGAGCCGCCGCGCCTGA
The DNA here is from genome assembly GCF_053628655.1 of Porphyrobacter sp. MBR-49. Taxonomy (NCBI): domain Bacteria; kingdom Pseudomonadati; phylum Pseudomonadota; class Alphaproteobacteria; order Sphingomonadales; family Erythrobacteraceae; genus Porphyrobacter; species Porphyrobacter sp. MBR-49. Next base: position 97,948 of record NZ_JBRJGU010000005.1, on the reverse strand, counting down.
CCGTGCGCGGCGCGCGGCCCCTTGCGGCGGTCAGCGGGGCGACGGCGATGCAATTGACCGCCGATATCGCCAGCATTGAGGCGCTGCTTGAACTGCGGATCGAACTCGATCTTGCGCAGGAACACCAGCGCAGCGGCAGCGGCAGCGGCGAAGTGGTGGTGCGCCTTGCGCTGGCGGCGGACGGCCATGCGCAGGTGCGGCTGGGCGGCGGGTTCTGGCTGAATGGTGAACTGGCGGAGCGGCTGGCGGCGGTTGAGGGGATCGACAATGTCGCGCTGGTGCCATTGAAGGGCAAAGCGCGGCTGCGGCTGGTGGCGTGAATTCCACGCACATCGCACGGCCGGGGGCGCAAACCGCTCGTCACCGGCGCGATGGCTACGTTGGATGATTGCCAAGCAGCCCAGTGATGGGCATTGAATGGCCATGATTCACCAAATTTGACGCAATTAATTGCGCTATTGAGGGAGAGAGACAGCGATGGCCGGATCAAGGCTTGGGGCAATGCAGGACTGGACGATGCGGGTGACGGCGGTGATCGATCACGCTGCCCGTGAAGCGCCAACGCGCGAAATCGTTACCCGCTGGGCCGACGGCAGCGTCACCCGCACCGATTGGGCCGGTATCCGCCGCGATGCGTTGATGATGGCCCAAGCGTTGCAGGCGCTTGGCCTCAAACCGGGCGACAAGGTCGCGAGCCTCGCAATGAACCACGCGCGCCATCTGGTCAGCTGGTATGGCGTCGCAGGCATGGGCGGGGTGCTGCACACGGTGAACCCGCGGCTGTTTGACGATCAGCTCGACTATATAGTCAACCACGCCGAAGACCGGGTGATGTGTTACGATGCGGCGTTCCAGCCGATTGTCGACCGTATGAAATCGCGCTGGCCGATGGTTGAACATTACATATGCTACGATAGCGGCGATCACGCCCCGGCGTTTGAGGATTGGATCGGGGCGCACGATGGCGTCTTCGAATGGGTCAGCGGGGCAGAAAGCGATCCTTGCATGATCTGCTATACCTCCGGCACCACCGGCAATCCCAAGGGCGTGCAATACGAACACCGCTCCACCGTGATGCACGCCATGGCCGGGCTGCAACCATCGGCGTTCAATTTCTCCAGCGCTTCGGTGATGCTGCCCGTGGTGCCGATGTTCCACGCGGCGAGCTGGGGCTTGCCCTATGCGGGCGCGATGGCGGGGATAAAGTTCGTGTTTTCGGCGGTCAATGATCCCGCCGTGCTGCACGATCTGATGCTGCGCGAAGGTGTGACCGATTCTGCGGGTGTGCCGACGGTGTGGCTGGCGCACTTTCAGTATTGCGATGCCAATGGCCTCGACCTGCCGCCGTTGAAGGCCGCCACCATCGGCGGATCAGCCGCGCCCAAGTTCATGATCGAACGGCTTTTGAAGTGCGGCATCCGCGTGCAGCACGCCTGGGGGATGACCGAAACCAGCCCGATCGGCACGGTTGGCGGGCCGACCTGGGATTGGGACAGCCTGACCCTTGAACAAAGGATCGAAAAGATCGCGATGCAGGGCCGTCCGATTTTCGGGGTGCAATTGCGCACCGTCGATCTCGACGACATGACCACCGAACTGCCGCGCGATGGCCAGACCAGCGGCGCGCTGCAAATTCGCGGGCCGTGGATCATCAAGCGCTATTTCAAGGCGGAGAAGGACGCGGTTGGCGATGATGGCTGGTTCGATACCGGCGATGTCGGCATCCTGCACCCTGATGGCACCCTGCAACTGACCGACCGCACCAAGGACGTGATCAAATCGGGCGGCGAATGGATCAGTTCGGTCGAGCTGGAAAATGCCGCCTGCGGGCATCCGGCGGTGGCTGAGGCGGCCTGCATCGGCATCAGCCACCCAAAGTGGGATGAACGCCCGGTGCTGTTCGTGGTCAGGAAGGCTGGCGCGGACGTCACCGGCGGGGAGATCATCGAGCATCTGAAACCGATTGTCGCCAAGTGGTGGCTGCCCGACGCGGTCGAATTCGTCGACGACATTCCGCACACCGCGACCGGCAAGATTTCAAAGAAAGACCTGCGCGACCGATTTAGCGATTACATCTTGACGGAATAGATCCTGATCTCTCCTCGTCATTGCGAGGAGCGTAGCGACGACGTAATCCATGACGCTTCGCTACGTCTGACCGGTTCATGGATTGCCGCGCAGCCGTGCGGCTGCTCGCAATGACGAAGGAAATGATTTGACCAACGTAACCTATATTGACCCATCACCCGCCAATTTCGCCGCGTTCAAGGATCTGCCGCGTGATGAGCCGATTGCGATGCTCAACCTGCTGCTTTACCGCGACCATGCCGAATATCCGGAAGGCCACGAACATGCGGGCAAGGGCTGGAGCGGACGGCGCGCCTATCAGGAATACGGCAAAACCAGCGGCCCGATCTTTGCCCGCGTCGGCGGCAGCATCGTGTGGCGCGGCACGTTCCAGACGATGGTGACTGGCCCGGATGACCGCGTCTGGCACGATGGCTTTATCGCGCAATATGCCAATGCGGGCGCGTTTTTCGATATGATCAAAGACCCGGATTACCAGCTGGCTGTGGCGAACCGCACCGCCGCGCTGGCAGACAGCCGCCTGATCCGCTTTGCACCGGGCAAGGTGGGTGCGGCGTTTGGGTAAGGGGCAGGCGTTAACCCTTCGCGCTGCCTAATCCGCGCCAGCCCAATCCCTCATCCCAGCGAAAACTGGGTTCTCAGCGCTTAAACCGCGTCATTAGCGTTCCAGCAGCGCAGACCGCACCGCTTGCGCTTGCGGAAATTCCGGCCAGCGACCCTGCGCCAGCGCGCGGCGGCTGGGGGATGGCGCTCCGGCAGCGCGCTCATACATCCAGTAATTGCGCATCACGATCGCAACATAGCCGCGCGTTTCCCAATAGGGGATCGATTCCATCCACAATAGCGGATCGTTCTGGTCGTTGATCTCGGAATTCCAGCGCGCCACCGGGGTCAGGCCGGCATTATAGGCGGCCATGATCTTGGGCAGTGTTCCGCCGGTTGCAGGCGAATCGCGCAGCATTTCAAGATTGCGCTGGCCGAATGCCAGGTTCACTTCGGGATCGTCGAGATTGACGTAGGACGCGCTCATATTGAGGCGCGGTGCGTGTTGGCGCACGGTGATCGGGGTGATCTGCATCAACCCGCGCGCATTGGCGGGGCTGACCGCAGTGGCGCGGAAATTGGATTCCTGCAGCGCGTGGGCAAAGGCGAGCGAGGGATCGACCTGCCAGCCATCTACCGGTTGCCAGCGCGCTACCGGGAACCGCAGCGATGGATCGCTGCGGGTGCCGTAAGGCGCGTTGTGCGCCATGAACAATTGTGTTGCGGGCATCCCCAATTCGCGCGCCAGCCGCGACAATGCGGCAAACTGGCTGGCAGGGCCGATCCGCGCTTCGTGGCGCAGCACCTCATCGGCGAGCGCGGGGCGGCCAATCTCGGCCAGCGCCACTGCCACGCGGATATTGCCACGGCGGGCCAGCTGTTCCCAATCGGTGCGCTCGAATGCCTGCGGCGGAGCGTGGGCGGGCAGTTCAATGCCAAGCTGATCGGCGGCGAGCATCCCGTAGAGCGTTTCGTCCATCTGCGCGGCCGCGGAAAGGTGCTGCTGCGCCTGTCCCGGTTCGCGGCAGCGCACAGCTGCGCGGTGCGCCCAGTAGTGGCCTGCGGCGGCAAGTTCGACATTCGAGGCGCGCGATGCGGTGCGGGAAAATGCGTCCCCGGCGAGCGAGCAATGGCCCAACCGCCACGCGGCCAGCCCTTCGACCCACGCGCCTTCAGCCACCCATTCGCCCGAACCTTCGGCAACGGTGCGTGCCAGTTCGAGCGCGGCAGCGTCATCATTCTCGATATAATGGCTCCACGCCACGCGCTGGCGCCATTCGGCGCGGGCATCGCTGGAGAGTTGCCAATCCGCTTCGGCCAGCAGGCGCTGGGCTTCGGCGGGATTGTCAGCCTTGATCGCTTCAAGGATTGCCGATGCGGTCGCGGCGGCCATCGTGCCATCGTTCACAGTGCGCGGCAGGATCCGTTTTGGCGCATAGGGTTGGCGGGCGAAGCCTTGTTCAGGGGGAAGCGCGGGCAGGTATTCGACCCCGCGCTTGGCCCCCATCCGCACCAGCTGATCGGCCTGCGGCAGTTCGACTCCGGCGGTGAACCACGCAGCGATCTGTTCGGGCGAAATTTTGGGACTATTGGCGTGGGTGTAATATTCGGCGCGGGCAACCTGCGTCAGAACGCCATCGGGGCGCTGTGCCAGCAGTTCTTCAACCACGCTCCATTGCTGGGCATCAATCGCCGCGAACAACTGGCGGTAATGCGCGCGTTCTTCCTGCCCAAGCACCGCTGGAAGCGCGCTTTCGCCGCGCGTCTGATTGCCCCATTGTGCGACAAGGCTGCCCGATTGCGCCTGTGCGGCGACCGGCAGAGCCAGCCCCGCCAAGGCAATTGCCGCAAATCCGGCGCGCTTGCGCATTAGTTTGAGGCTGACCATTCCATCCATCTCTTCCAGAATCGGGCTTTGAGCCGGGGCATATCCATCATGGCATCAAGCGTTTCACTGACCATGACCGGGGTCTTGCCACCATTATGGTTGATTTCACGTAAAGGTTGATCGTCTTGCGGGCCAAGCATCGGTGCAAGCCCGGTGCCCAGCACCAGCAAGCGTTGCGGCGCGGCGCGCGCAATGTGATGCGCCAGCACCGCGTCCATTCCGCCAGCGGCCAAGTTGGCCAGATCGGCCATCGGTGTGTGGCAGGGCAGGGCAGAGGCAATGTAAGTCGCGCTGTCATCCAGCCCCATCGCGGCCAGAATATTCGCCAGCAAGCGGCCCTGCGGCCCTTGCAGCAGCACGTCGCGGTCGTGTTCCTCGGGCTGCGGCACCAGCACCATCAACGCGGCGCCGGAATCGCCGCGCGGCGCAATCCGGGGATAAAGCCCGCCGGTATCGAGTTCGGGCGATTCCAGCCACCACTGGCGAAACGCAGCCAGATCAGCGGGCGGCGAATCGCCCAGCAGGTTGCGGCGCTGAGCCACCGGGGCGGGGGCGGGCGAGGGGACAATCCGTTGCGGCGCCATTTCATGCCCGGCGGGCGAGGGCGCGGTTCGCTGTGCGCCAGATAACGCAGCGCCCGCTGTCGCAGCCGCTTCCAATGGCGCGTCTGCCAACCACGTCGTAGCGTCATCGGCAAAGTCACAGTCCACCCCGGCCGCGCGCCACCAGGCGAGCGATGCGTCGAATTCGCGTGCTAGAGAGGGGGCCGGTTGGGTCATGCTGATGAAGGCAGGTCTTGACTGTCCCATACCCAGTTAGCAAGTGGGTCATAAGATCAATTCGCCGGAGTGTGCGGCGGGCGCGCTCAAAGCATCAGCAAACAGGAAAGCCCCATGACGACACGTGAATCAATGCCCTGCGACGTCGTGATCGTCGGCGGTGGCCCGGCGGGACTGGCATCGGCGATCCGACTCAAGCAGATCAATGCTGAGCTTGAGGTGATCGTGCTGGAGAAAGGCTCGGAAATCGGCGCGCATATCCTGTCGGGCGCGGTGGTCGATCCCAAGGCTTTGGACGAATTACTGCCCGAATGGCGTGAGCAAGGCTGCCCGATGGCGGAAACCCAGGTGACCGACAATTGGCACTGGGCTTTGTCCAAGACGGGCAAAACCGCCATCCCGCACCTCATCATGCCCTCGTTCCTGTCGAACCACGGGTGCTACACGGGGTCGCTCGGCAACATGACGCGCTGGCTGGCCGAACAGGCCGAAGGGTTGGGGGTGATGGTGTTCCCCGGCTTTCCCGCTGCCGAGGTGATGATCGACGAAGAAGGCCGCGTCGCTGGCGTCATCACACAGGACATGGGTATCGCCGCTGATGGCAGCCACAAACCCGATTACACCCCCGGCATGGAAATCCACGCCAAGTACACCCTGTTTGCCGAAGGCGCGCGCGGGCATCTGACCAAGCGAATGAAGGCGCGTTTTGATCTTGAGGCAGATTGCCAGCCGCAGATCTATGGCCTCGGCATCAAGGAATTGTGGGACATTGATCCGGCGAAGCACAAGCCGGGTCGGGTGATCCACACGCAGGGCTGGCCGCTGTCGGAGAGCGGCAGCAATGGCGGCGGGTTCCTCTACCATCAGGCCAATGGGCAGGTGGCGCTCGGCTTTGTGACCTGGCTCAACTACAAGAACCCGTGGGTCTCGCCCTATCAGGAATTCCAGCGCTGGAAGCAGCACCCAGCGATCCGCGAATATCTCGAAGGCGGTAAGCGCGTCAGCTACGGCGCCCGCGTCATCAATGACGGCGGTTGGCAGTCGATCCCCAAGCTCGCTTTCCCCGGTGGTGCGCTGATCGGCTGCGCGGCGGGCTTTGTGAACGTGCCGCGCATCAAGGGCAGCCACACCGCGATGAAGAGCGGGATGCTGGCGGCCGAAAGCGTCGCTGCGGCGATCGCCGCGGGCCACGAGAAGACCGAGCTCACCGATTACGAGCCTGCCGTGCGCGGCAGCTGGGTTGGAGACGAGCTTCAGAAGGTCAAGAACGTTCTCCCGGCGATGGAGAAGTACGGCGATGACATCGGCACGCTGCTCGGCGGGATCGACATGTGGATGCGCCAGCTCAAGATCGGCCTGCCGATCACAATGAAGTTCCACGCCGATCACGAAATGACCGGCCGCGCCGATCTTTATCCCAAGATCGACTACCCCAAGCCGGATGGCGTGATCACCTTCGATAAGCTGACCAACGTCGCCTATAGCTACACCAACCACGCCGAGGATCAGCCGTTGCATTTGCAGGTGGCGGACTTAGGCTTGCAAAAGGCGAGCGAGTTGGCGGTGTTCGGCGGCCCCTCGGCGCGTTACTGCCCGGCGGGGGTGTATGAATGGCTGGAGGAAGCTGACGGCAGCCCCAAGTTCCAGATCAACTCGCAGAACTGCGTCCACTGCAAGACCTGCGACATCAAGGACCCCAACCAGAACATCAACTGGGTAACGCCTGAGGGCGGCGGCGGGCCGAACTATCCGAATATGTGATCGTGAGCGCGTTCCAACTCCATCGCGTTTGGCTGCTGGCGTTCCTTGGAGCGATGCTCGGCATGTTCGTGCTCTCGATGTTGATCAGCCGAGGGAGCAGTGCTGACCAATTGCTCGTGCCGACCGCGATCTTTGTCCTTTTCTGGTTTGTGGCGCTCGTGTCGCTCTTCGGGCTCGCGGTATCGGCGAACCGGCTCGCCAAGGAGCTCGGCGTCTGGAAGCATGAGGCCCCACTTCCGCTCCTCTATGCCGTAGGACTGGGCGCCTTCTACTCGGTGTGGCTTGACAGGAAGGCCAGCCAGTCAGGCCCATCGCTCGGCGACTGACGGTGGCTCTGACCGAAACCGCCTACGCCAAGATCAACCTCGCGCTGCATGTCCGCAGGCGGCGGGAGGACGGCTATCACGACCTCGAGACCCTGTTCGCCTTCGTCGATGCGGGCGATGTGCTGAGCGCCGCGCCTGCCGCCGCCGACAGTGTCACCACGCTCGGCGAGTTTGCGGGTGGGCTCGACAATCCCTTCGACAACCTCGTTGCCCGCGCCTTGGGCGCCCTGCCGCGCACTCAGGGCCTTGCGGTGACGCTGGAGAAGAACCTTCCCGTTGCGGCTGGCCTTGGCGGCGGGTCGGCGGATGCGGGGGCGGTGTTCCGAATCGTCGAAGCGCTGCACGGCTTGCCGGACGACTGGCAGGCAAAGGCCGCAAAACTCGGCGCGGATGTACCTGCCTGCGTGCTCAGCCGCACCCATATTGGTCTCGGCACCGGCACCGAGCAGCTTGCGGTCGAGGACGACCATGCCGGAACCCCCGTCCTGCTGGTCAACCCGCGCGTGCCGCTGTCGACCGGGCCGGTGTTCAAGGCGTGGGATGGTGAAGACCGGGGCGCGCTGCCGCAAGGCCCCGCCTCAAAAATCGCGCTGGAAGGGCGCAACGATCTCGAAGCCCCGGCGATTTCGCTATGTCCGGTGATCGCCGAGGTGCTGGCGGCCTTGCAGGCAACCAAGCCGTGGCTCGCGCGAATGTCCGGTTCTGGCGCGACCTGTTTTGCGCTGTATGAGACCATTACAGTCCGCGATGCGGCGCGGGCGGCCATGCCCGCCGCGTGGTGGACGATGGCGGGACGGCTGCGGTGATTTTCCGCAAATCCGTTCGCCCTGAGCTTGTCGAAGGGCCGTCCTTGCTTGAAAGCCACTGCCTCCGCAAAAGAATTGCAGTGCTTCGACAAGCTCAGCACGAACGGGGGTTGGGTTTGTGACTTTGCCCTTCCGCCAACGCGGCACGCCCACCCCCGGCGGGATCGTCTGCGTTGCCGACCATGCCAGCAACCATGTGCCGCAAGGCATTGATCTCGGCATCCCTGCGCGCTTGCTGGAAGACCACATCGCGGTTGATATCGGCACCGAAGCCATTGCCGAACGACTGGCACATACCCACGCCATCCCCGCACACATCGCCGCCATCAGCCGCCTCGTGTGCGACCTCAACCGTGAGGAAACCGCGCCCGGCCTTGTCCCCGACACCAGCGACGGCCACCCGATCCCCGGCAATATCGGCGCGGATCGCAAGGCAAGGCTCACCCGCTTCCACCGGCCCTATCACACCGGGCTGGAGCAATGGCTGGCGGCGGCCGAACCGGCGCTGATCCTCTCTCTCCACAGCTTTACCCCGCAGCTTGCCTCGCGCGAAGAGGCGCGTCCGTGGCAAGCTGGCGTGCTCTACAATCAGGACGACCGCGCCGCGCGCATCGCCATCCCGCTGCTGGCGGAGCGAGGACTCATCGTGGGCGACAACCTCCCTTATTCGGGCCGTGATCTCAATTACACCATGAACCGCCATGCCGAATTGGCGGACAGGCGCTATCTTGGTATCGAAATCCGGCAAGACTTGGCCCGAACCCCCGCAGACCACGCCCGCTGGGCCGCGTTGCTCGCCGATCTTGCGCAAAGGGTTGCGTCGGCGCTCACCTGAAGGCAGGGGAAGTTTCGCAAAATCCCCGAAACAGGAAATCTTATGTCTCGCACGTTTGACAAGTCCAAGCTCCCCAGCCGCCACGTCTCGGTCGGGCCGGAGCGCGCCCCGCACCGGTCCTATTACTACGCGATGGGCATGACCGAGGAAGACATCGCCCGGCCCTTCGTCGGCGTGGCGAGCGCGGGTAACGATTCCGCGCCGTGCAACACAACCTTGAACGCGCAGGCCGATATCTGCCGCGAAGGCGTGATCGCAGGCGGCGGCACCCCGCGCCGGTTCAACACCATCACCGTCACCGATGGCATCGCGATGGGCCATCAAGGCATGAAATCCTCGCTCATCAGTCGTGAAGTGATTGCCGATTCGGTCGAGCTTTCCGTGCGAGGCCATTGTTATGACGCGCTTGTCGGGTTCGCGGGCTGTGACAAGAGCCTGCCCGGCATGATGATGGCGATGCTACGGCTCAACGTGCCGTCGATCTTCGTCTATGGCGGGTCGATCCTGCCCGGCACTCACCACGGCAAGGATGTGACCGTGGTCGATGTGTTCGAGGCGGTGGGGCAATTCGCGGCTGGAAATTGCCCGCTGCAAGAACTGATCGCGCTCGAAAAGGTCGCTTGTCCCGGCCACGGCGCGTGCGGCGGTCAGTTCACCGCCAATACCATGGCCTGCGTGGGTGAGGCTATCGGATTATCTCTGCCGAACAGCAATATGACACCGGCACCTTACACTTCGCGCGAAGAAATTGCGCGGGCGGCAGGCGCGCAGGTGATGGAATTGGTGGCGCGCAACCTGCGCTCGCGCGATATCTGCACCCGCGCCGCATTTGAAAACGCTGCGCGCGTTGTGGCGGCCACCGGCGGTTCGACCAACGCCGCGCTGCACCTGCCCGCCATGGCGAGCGAATGCGGGATCGATTTCGACCTGTTTGACGTCGCCGAAATCTTCAAATCAACGCCTTACATCGCTGACCTGAAGCCCGGCGGGAGGTATGTCGCCAAGGATATGCACGAAGCGGGCGGGGTCTATATGGCGATGAAAACTCTACTTGATGGCGGGTTCATCGATCCCAACCCGATCACCGTGACGGGCAAGACCATCGGTGAAAACCTCGATGAAATCACCTGGAACCCCGATCAAAAGGTGTTCTACGACGTGAAGACCCCGATCACGCCTACCGGCGGCGTGGTTGGTCTTGGCGGCAGCCTTGCCCCTGATGGTGCAATCGTGAAGGTTGCGGGGATGGCACGCTTGCAATTCAGCGGCCCGGCGCGGGTGTTTGAATGCGAGGAGGACGCCTTTGCTGCCGTCGAACGCCGCGACATTGCCGAAGGCTGCGTGATCGTGATCCGTTACGAAGGGCCCAAGGGCGGCCCCGGAATGCGCGAGATGCTGTCCACCACCGCCGCGCTCTATGGGCAGGGGATGGGCGAAAAGGTCGCGCTGATCACCGACGGGCGCTTTTCGGGCGCAACGCGCGGGTTTTGCATCGGCCATGTCTGCCCCGAAGCCGCCGATTGCGGCCCGATTGCGCTGGTCGAGGATGGCGACATCATCAGCATCGATGCCGAAGCGGGCACGATCGAACTTGACGTTGCCGATGACGTGCTGGCTGAGCGGCGCAAGGCATGGCAACCGCGCTCCAATGACTATCAGGCGGGCGCTTTGTGGCGCTATGCCCAGAATGTCGGGCCGGCGCGCTATGGAGCACTGACCCATCCCGGCGCGAAGGCGGAAACCCATGTGTTTGCGGATATCTAGCGCCGCCTTATTGCTTGCGCTGACGGCGTGCGGAGCGGAAAGCCCGCCTCCGCCGGGTGACATCGTCGATTGCGCGATCGGCGCGGGCGCGGATTTGTCGCCGGTTTGCACGCTGGAACTGGTGGCCGGGACGCAGGACATCGTGATCCATCACCCTGATGGCGGGTTCCGGCGGCTTTCCCGCGACCTCGCCACTGGCACACTGGCTCCGCTTGACGGAGCGGAGCCGCTAGTGCCGGAGCCCGGCACGGGCGGCACGGTGCAATTCGCTATTGGCGAAGATCGGTACAGCATTCCGCCCGATCTGCTGGAACCCGCTCAGCCGTGAGCGCCGCGCAAGTCCTCACGACTGTGCAAATGCGCGCTGCCGAACAGGCGCTGTTCGATGCGGGGATGAGCGTTGTTGAATTAATGGAAGTGGCGGCAAGCGGCGCGGCGGAATGGGTCCGGCGCGTCGCCGCGGGGCGCAGTGTCACGGTGCTGTGCGGCCCCGGCAACAATGGCGGCGATGGCTATGTTATCGCAAGGCTTTTGCGCGATGCTGGCAATGCCGTCACCGTTGTCGCTCCGCTTGAACCCACGACCGATGCGGCCAAGGAGGCGCGCAGGCGTTGGGGCGCTGCGACCATGCAAACGGGCGCGGATGGCGATGTGCTGGTCGATTGCCTGTTCGGTTCCGGCCTGACCCGTCCGCTGGAAGCCGAACACGCGTTGTTACTGCGCGATCTGGCGGCGCGGCACCGCTATCGTGTCGCGGTGGATGTGCCATCGGGCATTGCATCCGATAGCGGCGCAGTGCTGAACGAGCGGTTCCCCGGCTTTGATCTCACGCTGGCTCTCGGCGCGTGGAAATTCGCGCATTGGAGCCTGCCGGGGCGTGCGCTGATGGGGCAGTTGCGGCTTGTGCCGATCGGTATCGCGCCAACCGAGGGGGCGGCGCAGATCATCACGCGCCCTCGCATCGCCGCTCCTGCCGCAGATAGTCATAAATATATCAGAGGCCTGCTGGGCGTTGTTGGCGGTACCATGCCGGGGGCGAGCCTGCTGGCCGCCGCCGCTGCGCAACGTGCCGGGGCGGGCTATGTCAGGCTGCTCGGTCGCGCAGCCGATCCGCGCACGCCGCCCGATCTGGTGGTCGATACCACGCCGCTATCCGAAGCATTGGCCGATCCGCGCATGGCGGCGGTGCTGGTCGGGCCGGGGCTGGGGCGCGATGGCGCGGCGAAAGCGGCGCTGGGTGAGGCTTTGCGACGGGCGCAGACGCTGGTGCTTGATGCCGATGCGCTGGTGCTGCTCGCGCCAAATATGCTCGCGCGCGAGGTGCCAATGCTTGCCACCCCGCATGATGGCGAGCTGGAAACGCTGTGCCGCACGTTCGGGGTGATTGCCGAGGGGCGGCAGGCCCGCGCGCTGGCGCTCGCCAAGATGACCGGCATGGTGGTGCTGGCCAAGGGGCCGGACACGGTCATCGCCGCGCCCGATGGCAGGCTGGCGATCGGCACGCCTGCGCCAAGCTGGCTCTCGGTCGCGGGCACGGGCGATGTGCTGGCGGGGATAGCAGCGAGCCGGATGGTCACCGGGACCGATCCCTTCACCGCAGCTTGCGAGGCGGTGTGGCTGCATGGGGAGGCCGCGCGGCGATCTGGCCCGGCTTTCACCGCGTCACAGCTTGCCGAACGGGTATCAGAGGCGCTAGCGGCCTGTCGATGAACGCTAGCGGCAGCATTTCCGAACCCATCATCCGCCTCGCCGCCAAGGGAGACGGCGTTGCCGCATCGGGTCGCCATGTGGCTGGCGCAGTGCCGGGCGATGCGGTGGACGCGGGCGGGGCGATCACGCCGGGGCCGCACCATGTTGCGCCCGCTTGCCGCCACTTTGCAACCTGCGGCGGATGCCAGCTGCAACACGCCGATGACGCGGTGCTGGCTGATTTCGTGCGCGACCGGGTGGTGAATGCCGCCAAAGGGCAGGGGCTTGAGCCTGCCGAACTGCTGCCTGTCCACCTTTCGCCGCCCGCCAGTCGCCGCCGCGCCGGGTTGCATGGGTTGCGCACCGCCGGGGGCGCGGTGCTGGGCTATCGCGAAGGCGGATCGCACCGCGTGGTCGATCTGGCCGAATGCCCTGTGCTGCACCCCGCGCTGACCGCGCTGATCGCGCCTTTGCGCAAGTTTGTCGCGGCGCATGGGCCAAAGGTGATGGTCGGGATCGACCTGACGCTCGCCGATCAGGGCGTGGACGTAAATCTTGCGCACTTCCCGCTTGAAGGGCTGGGGCCGACCGAAGCCGCGCTCGATTGCGCGCGTGAACAGGGCCTTGCGCGGCTGAGCATTGATCAGGGCTATGGCCCGGAAACCGTGTGGGAGCCTGAGCCCTCCACAGTAACGCTTGCCGGGGTGCCGGTCAGCCTGCCAGCGGGTGCGTTCCTGCAGGCGACCCACGATGCCGAGGCCCGGATGGCCGCCGATGCCGCAGACTGGCTCGGCAGCGCGCGGTTGGTGGCCGATCTGTTCGCCGGGCTGGGCACCTTTGCCTTTGCGCTGCGGCAGGGACGAAAAGTGCTGGCGGTTGAGGCCGAGCGTGCGGCGCATCTGGCCTGCAAATCGGCCGGTGCACAGTCGGGCGGAGGCGTGCTGGCGCTGCACCGCGATCTGTTCCGCAATCCGTTGCAGCCTGAGGAATTGAACCGCTTTGATGCCGTGCTGCTCGATCCCCCGCGTGCGGGCGCACGGGCGCAAGTGGCTGAAATCGCGGCGAGTACGCTGGCGCGGGTGGTTTATGTCAGCTGCAACCCGTCAAGCTGGGCGCGCGATGCGGCGACGTTAACGGCCGCCGGGTTCAGCTTGACCAAACTGCGCCCGGTCGGGCAGTTTCGGTGGTCCACCCATGTCGAATTGGTGAGTTATTTCGAGCGTTAAGCGCGTAATGCGCTGAGGATTTCGGCCTTCAGCCAGTCACGATGTTCTGGCTCAACATAGGCGTGGCCTGCCCCGTCGCAGCGCCGGATGCGCGGGTCGGATGGGTTCCATGCGCTCTCGAATACCTGCGCGGTTCGGTCCGCGGTGGCGAGCAGGATGCGGACATCGCCAGCAAAGCCTGCCAGCCCCGCGCGCATTTCCTCGGCCAGCGTTGATGGCGGCGGGGCAGGGCGCAGCGAACGGGTGAGACCACGCGCCAGCTTGCGCAGATCAACCCCGCCGCCCAGCAAACGCGCAATTTCGCGCGGGTTTTTGAGCTTTTCGAGATAGCGCGCGCGGATCGCTGCGGGGGGCGGGGTGGTATCATCCTCGGCCCCGTCGTCTTGCTCAATCGTCCACGGGTTTGACAATATCAGCCCATCGCATCCCGCACCGCCTGCCAGCATCAGTGCCGAAGCAGCATCGCAATTGCCGAAAGCGACCACGCGGGTGATCTGCGGGGCCATCGCCCGGAATGCGTCGAGCGCGGCGGCGATATCGTTCGCGCTTTTGCGAAATCCGCGGTTTTCGCCCTCGCTGTCTCCCACCCCGCGTCGGTCGAACCGGAATACCGGGAACCCGGCGCGGGCAATGCGCGCGGCGAGCTGCGCCTGCCCACCAAACGCGCCGCTGCGGATTTCATTGCCGCCGCTGACGATCAGCAGTCCGCAGGTGCCCGGCGCGGTGTCGAGCGTGCCCGCCAGCGTCTGGCTGCCGCAGCCGAAGGTGAGCGGGAGGCGGGTCATGCCAGTGCCTCGATGATGATTGTAGCCAGAGCGTCAGCCTGCGCGGCGTCTTCGGCAGGTTCGGCGCGCAGCCACAGGCCGGGGCCGCCGAGTTCCAGCTGCGCGATACCGTGCTGACCGGGGGCGAGGGCGGGTTCTGCGATCTCCAGCGCCGCAATCATTGCCGCGCCCAGGTGCCAGCCGCCGAGCGTTAGCCCCTCGCTTCGGCCGATGGCCAACAGCTCGTCAGAAGTCTCTGAAATCCCGGCCTCACGCGCAGCAATAGTGCGGGCGCGGATCATGCCGCGCAGCAGTTTGGGGCCGGATTGCGGAGCATAATGCCACCCCGGCAGCCCCGCCGGGGCCAGCATTGCACCTGCGCGGATCGCCAGCACATGGGTCGCGGCAAAGCTGGTGGCGGCAATATCGGCAGCCCTGCGCCAACCCTCCAACGTCTGATCCGCGAGCGGGGCGAGGCTTTCATTGCAACCGGGCAGATCGGGCAGAAAACTGTCGATTCCGGCTGCATCGAGCCGCCGCATAACCTCGACCGTAAAGCGCCGCAGCTTGTTTGCCTCGTCAAACCATGCGGGCAATATCAGCACCCGAGCCGGGCGGCCCCGGTCGAATGCCAACAGCAGTTCTTCACCCGCAATGCTGCCATCAAGGGCCGGAATGTTCCACGTGAAACTCACGCAAGCACGGGCTTAAAGGGGGTCAAGAGTGGGTCTGGAGGGGGTCTAGCTTGGCACGCGCAAATGCCCGCAGCCCGCCATAGGTTTCGAGCATTTCGCCATCCACATCGTCATCTTCGATCACAATGCCGAACCGGTCTTCCATTTCGGTAAGCAGGCCCGCCACCGCCATCGAATCGAGTTCGGGTAAGTGGCCAAACAGCCCCGAATACGCGTCAAACGCAGCCGCCTGCGCCGGATCAAGGCCCAGCACATCGGCGATCAGCGTCTGCAATTGCTGGTCGAGCGCGGCTTCGTCCAATTGGCCATCAATGATTGGCGTGATGCTCATTGGGGTACCTTGATCCCTGTCTCCAAGCTTGGCCGCGGGGCTTAGCCATGCGCGCGCGCGGGTGCAAGTATTGCGGGCCTGTTAGGCGCGCAGCCCCGCCAGCATTCGCTTGGCCAGCGGTGCCCAACTTCGCCGCTGTGCCGGGTCGAGACAATCGATGCGATAGCATGGGCGCACGTCCTCCATCCAATCGGCCTTGTAGCTTTGATGACCAGTGCCGAAATCGACCAACTCGACCCGGTCGATGTCGATCACGTGGGCAAACAGCGCCGCGCTTAACGTGGTGCCCGCCGATAGTGGCTTGTAGCTGTCAAGATGGGCGAGCTTGTGGATGTAGGCAATTGAATTTTCTACCGTCCAGCATTGCGCTGCCACCGCCACGCCGTCGACCCGTGCCACACCAAGCCGCAATCGTCCCGCCGCGCCTTCGGCCTTGGCAAAGGCGCGCAGCATTGCAGGGTGATCCTCGGCGGGTTTCCAGCTGGCGGCATAGATTGCCTCGTATTCATCCCACACGTCTACATCGAAGCGGGTGAGCACCTGCGTTTCTACCTTTTTGGCCTTGCGTTTCAGCGTGGTGTGCAATTGTCCGGGGCGGCTTTCCCAATATTCGGCAAAGCTGCGTCCGCGCAAGGGGAGGACGTGGTTGGTGTCCGATTCCTCGACGCTGACGCGCCACCCGGCCGTGCGAAACGCCTGCGCCAGCCGCTCGGCCGAGCCACCCTCCCCCGGCACGGGTTCGAGCGTGACGCGCCAGCCGCGTGTTTTCAGATCCTTGGCGATCACGGCCAACAGCCGGTCGCCCGCCGCGCCTTCAGGAGCCAGCGCGCGCCAGGTGAAGCTGTACCAATTACGCAAGGGGGTGATCCGTCCGCCATCCTCGGTCAAAGCCATCGCGGCGGTGCTTTCGCCGTCGCTGGCAGTGGCGATCAGCGGCGTGATGCCGGTATCGGCGATCAGCGCAAACCAATCGGCGCGGTCAAACGGCGCAGCGCCTGCGCCCGCAGTGAGGGCTTGCAAGACGTTAACGCTATCGTGATACCGCGTTTCGATCACTGAAAGAATACTCCTGCCGATGCCCACCACGCCCGATCCTTCCCCGCGTCCGCTCGATCACTTGGCCGAACTGGCCGGGGCGATGGGGCATGGGGAGCGCCCGGCGCTGCGCTTGCGCGACGCCACGCTTAACCACAATCAGTTAAGACAGCGTGTTGCTGTGCTGGCCGGGTGGCTGGCCGGGATGGTGCCACACAAGGGCGCGCGGGTGGCAAGCTGGGCGGCGAAGGGCGAACTCACCTGCCTGCTGCCGCTGGCGGCGGCGCGTGCGGGGCTGGTGCACGTGCCGATCAACCCGCTGCTCAAACGCGCGCAGGCGGCGCATATTCTCGGCGATAGCGGGGCGCGGCTGCTGATCGGCACGGGTTCGCGGCTGGCTTCGCTGGAACCGGGTGATCTGCCACCGGGCTGCGCGGCGCTGGGCGAGGGTGAGGCGTTGGCGGCGGCTGCCACGACGGGGCGCGAACTTGGCCCATCTGCGGCTGATCCCGATGATCTGGCGGCGATTCTCTACACCTCGGGTTCTACGGGGAAGCCCAAGGGCGTGATGCTCAGCCATGCCAATATGTGGCTCGGCGCGGTGAGTGTGGCGCATTATCTTGGGCTGGCAGCGGATGATGTGACGCTGGCGGTGCTGCCGCTGTCGTTTGATTACGGGCAGAACCAGCTGTTTTCGACTTGGTATGCTGGCGGTTGCGTGGTGCCGCTCGATTTCCTGTTCCCCAAGGATGTGGCCAAGGCCTGCGCAAAGCATGGTGTAACCACGCTGGCCGCCGTGCCGCCGCTGTGGGTGCAACTGACCGAGATTGACTGGCCGGATGAGGCGCGCGCGCCGCTGCGGCGGTTGACCAATAGCGGCGGGGCGTTGACGGTTGATCTGGTCACGGCGTTGCGTGGGATGTTCCCGGCGGCAAAGCTGTTCCCGATGTATGGTCTGACCGAGGCGTTCCGATCAACCTTCCTCGATCCTGCTCTGGTCGATTCGCATCCGACTTCAATGGGTAAGGCAATACCCATAGCAGAGATTCTGGTTATCAATGATGCAGGCGGCATCGCGGCTGATGGCGAGGAGGGTGAGCTGGTGCATTGCGGCCCGCTGGTGGCGCAGGGTTACTGGCAAGACCCGGCGCGCACCGCTGAACGGTTCAAGCCTGCGCCCGCAGAGTCCACCTATGGCGGCACTGCCGTGTGGTCAGGCGACAGGGTGCGGCGTGATGCGGATGGATTGCTCTATTTCGCCGGACGGCGCGATGCGATGATCAAGAGCGCGGGCAACCGCATCAGCCCGCAGGAGGTTGAAGAGGCGGCCCTTGCTACCGGGCTGGTGGCGGAAGCCGTGGCGCTTGGCGTGGCGGATGCGCGGTTGGGCCAAGCGGTTCATCTGGTGGTGCGCGGAGCGGGCGAGGATGAGGCGCGCGCGGAGCTGCCGATCCGGCTCAAGCGCGAATTGCCCAATTTCATGCAGCCGCAGATGATCCACTGGCGCGATGCGATGCCGTTGAACCCCAATGGCAAGATTGACCGCACCGTTTTGCAGGCTGAACTCACACAGGAATTTGCACAATGAAGCCCGTTGGCCCGATCCCCGCCGGTTACACCGCGATTGATGGAGAACTCGCCATCGACGGGCGGCGTGTCAGCGAATTGGTGGCAGAGGCGGGGCGCACGCCGCTGTTTGTCTATTCGCGCGCGCATCTCGATGCCCGCGTCGCCGCATTGCGCATGGCGCTGCCCGCACGGGTGGGGATCAATTACGCGGTCAAGGCCAATCCGCATCTGGCGGTGATCGGCCATATGGCGGCGTTGGTCGATGGGTTCGACATTGCCTCGTCGGGAGAACTCGGCCTTTGCATCGCTGTCAGGATTGATCCTGCGCGCATCAGCTTTGCCGGGCCGGGCAAGCGCGATGATGAGTTGGAGGCGGCGATTGCGGTCGGGGTGACGCTCAATTGCGAAAGCGCGGGCGAGGCGGCGCGCGCGCTCGCCATCGGGGAGCGGTTGGGCAAGGCGCCGCGCATCGCGATCCGGGTCAATCCTTCGTTCGAACTCAAGGGATCGGGCATGAAGATGGGCGGCGGGGCCAAGCCGTTCGGGGTGGACGCCGATCAGGTGCCCGCGCTGGCCCGCCATGTCATCGCCGCAGGGGCCGAATGGCGCGGGCTGCACATCTTCACCGGCAGCCAGGCGCTGAGCGCAGACGCGATCATCGAAGCGCAGGGCAACGTGTTGGAACTGGCTGCAAAACTGGCAGGGGATATCGGCCAGCCCTTACCCAAACTGAACATGGGCGGCGGGCTGGGAATCCCCTATTTCCCCGGCGATACGCCGGTCGATCTGGCGCGGGTCGGCGCGGCACTGGCCGAGCGGGTCGAGAGCCTGCCTGCGGTGCTGGCCGAAACCGAATTGTGCATTGAACTCGGGCGTTATCTGGTGGGCGAAGCGGGCGTCTATCTCACCCGGATCATTGATCGCAAGGTCAGCCACGGGGTGACTTATCTTGTTACCGATGGCGGGTTGCATCACCAACTGGCGGCGTCGGGCAATTTTGGCACGGTGGTGCGGCGCAACTATCCTTCTGCGATTGCAACGCGTTATGGCGCGGAGCCGACAGAGGAAGTCAACATCGTTGGCTGTCTGTGCACCCCGCTCGATCGGCTCGCCGATGCGGCTGCGATGCCGGAGGCGCAGGTGGGCGATCTGGTCGCGGTGTTTTGCGCCGGGGCTTACGGGGCAAGCGCATCGCCGGCCGCCTTTCTCGGCCACGGCCCGGCGGCGGAAATGCTGGTGTGAAGTGCACCGGCCGCGCCGCGCGTTAACCCGCGCAAATCCGCTGTCCCGGATCGGGATGGGGCCGCATTTGGCGCTCTATAACTAACATTATATTCACCAATTTCGACGACAAGCGATCCTCAGCGCAGAACCATGTGTCGCAGGTCGCTCCTGCGGCGTGCACATGGCCCTCGCGAACTTTGGCCAAGGACTTGTGCGTCGATGTTTACTTTCCCGTCTCTCCCCCGTTTGGCGACCCTGAGCCTGTCTGCGCTGGCGCTTGCCGCCTGTGCCGCCGGGGGCAAGGAACTGCCGCCTGCGAATTATTCGAGCACGGAAATCGCGCCGAGCGAGGAATACACCATCGGCCCGCTCGACGAGATCACCATCCACGTCTGGCGCAACCCCGAACTTTCCGCCGACAAGGTGCGCGTGCGCCCCGACGGGCGGCTCACCATCCCGCTGGTGCAGGACATTCCGGCGGTGGGCAAAACCAGCACCGAATTGCAGGAATACATCGCGGGCGAGTTGGCGAAATATATCGAACAGCCGATCGTCTCGGTGATCGTCAACACGCCCGAGGGCAATTTTACCCAGCAGGTGCGGATCATCGGCGCGACCGGGCAACCGGCCTCGCTGCCATTCCGCGCCAACATGACCGTGCTCGACGCGATGATCGCCGTCGGCGGCTTGAACGAATTTGCCGCAGGCAACCGCGCCAAACTGATCCGGCTTGATCGCGACAGCGGTGAACAGGTCGAATATCGCCTGCGCCTGTCGGATCTGATCCGTCGCGGCGATGCGACCGCCAATGTCCTGTTGATGCCGGGGGATACGATCATCATCCCCGAAAGCCGGTTCTGACGGAGCCGTTGCACCCATGAGCGAGATATTCGACGAATTGCGCGCGGCGCTGTGGTCGGTCTGGCACCGGCGCTGGATCGCGATTGCGGTCGCGTGGGGCGTGTGCCTGCTGGGCTGGCTGGTGATCGCGATGATCCCCAATTCGTACGAATCCAAGGCGCGCGTTTACGTTGATGTGCAGGATGTGCTGTCCAAACAGCTCGGCATTGCTGGCGACGGCAAGGAAGAAATCATGCGCGTGCGGCAAACCTTGTCGAGCGCCAAGAACCTCGAAAAGGTGATCACTGCCACCCGGCTGGGCGAAGGCATCACCGAACGCGGTGCGCTGGACACCGCGATTGCCGAGCTGGAAAAGAAGGTCAAGGTGACGAGCGAGCAGGATAACCTGTTCGAAATCACCGCCCAAATCGGTCGCCGCGACCTGTCTGACGCGGAAAACGCGGTGCTGGCACGCGATGTGGTGCAGAAACTGCTTGATATCCTGCGCGAAGAACACGTCATCGGCAACCGCACCGGGATCAGCACAGCGATCGGCGATCTTGATCGGCAGCTGGACGAACGCAAGCTTGAGCTGGAACAGGCCGAACAACGCCGCCTGGCGTTCGAAGCGCAATATCCCGAACTGATCGGCGGGTCGGCGACGCTTTCGAGCAAGGTGCAGCAGGCGCGCGCCGAACTGCGCGATGTCGATGCCAACCTGGCCGCTGCGCAAAGCGCGCTGGCGGCGATTTCCAGCCAGTTGGCCACCACCCCGCGCACCTTGGCGGGAGGCCGCGATGCCACCGGCCCGCGCGCCGCGTTGCAGCAGGCGCAAACCCAGCTGGCAGAACTGCGCGCACGCGGGCTGACCGATAATCACCCTGATGTAATTTCCACCAAGCGGCAGGTGGCGATCCTGACGCAGCAGGCCGCCGCAGCTGGTGATGATGCCGGCGGCACGCCCAACCCGGCGCATTCTTCGCTGATCGCGATCCGCAGCGAACGGCAGGCCGGGGTTGAAGCCTTGCAGGCGCGCCGCGCCGCTTTGCAGAGCAATTTTGCCGCATTGATGGCAAGTCAGGCGAGCGAGCCGACCGTTGCCGCCGAAGCCAACCGCATCAGCCGCGATTACGACGTGCTGCGCCAGAATTATGAAAAGCTGCTGCAAGACCGTGAGGCGCTGCGCACGCGCGGGCAGGTTGAGGACAAGGCCAGCCAGTTCCGTTTCGATGTGATCCAGCAACCCGGCGTGCCGCAGAAACCGGCAGCACCCAATCGTCCACTGCTGCTGTTTGGCGTGCTGATTGTCGGGTTCGGCGCGGGCGCGGCTGCGGCCTATGGGCTGAGCCAGGTGAAATCGAGCTTTGCCACGGCGCAAAAGCTGGAGCGCGCGTTTGATCTGCCGGTGATCGGTTCGATTTCGCTGACGGTATCCGATGCCGCGCGGGTGATTGAACGCAAGCGGCTGAAGCAGTTTGCCGGGGCCTGCACCGGGCTGGTGGCGATGTTCGTGGTGCTTGTCGCCATTGAAATCATCGCTGTCGGAACGATTGCATGAGGGTGGGGGCAATCCGATGACCGAACAGAGCAAGATCAACCGCGAAGGCGCAACGCCTGCGTCGCTGTTTGAACGGGCCGATGCCGCGTTCGGGCTTGGCCCGGTGCGCGTGCCGCAGGTGCCGCCGGTTCCCGAACCACAACGCCGCGCGCCCACGCCGCAGCCGCAACCGCCGCAGCAAAATGCAGCGCCAGTCGCTGCGCCTGCCGCTCAGCCGCAACCCGCCGCGCCTGCTCCCGCCCCCTCTCCAACCGCGCCGCGTGCCGTGGCGTTTGGCGGCCCGGTTGTATCGATCGACCGCGATCACCTGCGCGACGAAGGCCTGATCGTGCCTGAAGACCCGGTGACAGGCCTGTTGGAGGAGTTCCGGATCGTCAAACGTGATCTGCTCGCCGATGCGCGCGCGGGCGATACCCCGCTGGCGCGCCGGATACTGGTATGTTCCCCGCATCAGGGGGAGGGCAAGACCTATTGCGCCATCAACCTTGCGATTGCGCTGGCGGCTGAACGCGGGCTGGAAGTGCTGTTGGTCGATGCCGATGTGGTCAAGCCATCGGTGGCGAAGCGGCTGGGGATCGAAGCCGAACGCGGCCTGATGGATGCGCTTTCCGATCCCGCAATCCTGCCCGAAAAGCTGGTGATTGCGACCGATATTGACGGCCTGTTCGTGCTGCCTGCGGGCACCGCGACATCGCTCGACGCCGAATATCTCGCGAGCGCGCGCACCGGTGAAGTGCTCGACCGGCTGACGCAGGGCGCGCCGGACCGGATCGTGATTTTTGATACCCCGCCCGCGCTTGCCGCGTCGGCGGCCGCCGAACTTGCCGCCCATGTCGGGCAGGCGTTGCTGGTGGTGCGCGCCGACGAAACGAGCCGCGCCGCGCTGGAAGATGCGCAGCAATTGCTGTCGGCCTGCGGGGATATCAAATTGCTGCTCAACGCTGCGCGCTACAGCCCTTCGGGTCGGCGCTTTGGCTCTTACGGGGCCAAGGGGAAATGATGATGCGTGGGCGCTCGCTTTGGTCCGCACTGATAGCTGCTGCCGCAGCCGTGGCGGGTGCCTGCCCGGCAGTCGCGCAGGATCAGGGCCAGGCCTTTGGCGGTAGCGAGGACAGCGCGGGCACGCGCCGCGCCGCAGTGGTGCAGCCCTATATCGAAGTTTCGCAGATCATCTCGGCTGAATTGACGCCGGGTGATGATGTGTTGACCTATACCCAGGTCGCCGCCGGGGTCGATATCAACGTGCAGGGCCGCAACAGCGGCGTGGCGGTTTCGCTGCGCTATGAGCGCAACATTTCCTACGGTGATGACGATGTTGATTCCGACACCATCAGCGGGGTCGCGCGCGGCACGCTGGCGGTGATCCCCAATGCGCTGAGCTTTGAAGCGGGCGGCCTCGCCGCGCGCACGCGGTTTGATGGCGGCGGCGGGACAACCAATAATCCGCTGCCAAGCGAGGATGCCGAAAGCCGGTTCTACAGCGTCTATGCCGGGCCAAGCCTCAACACCCGCGTCGGCGGTGTCGATCTGCAAGGAGTGGCAAGGGTTGGCTATAACCGCTTTGAAAACGACGATTTCCTGGTCAACACTCAGGGCGAAAGCGTCGATGTTTTCGACGATAGCGTGACCTATCTTGGGCAGATCCGGGCCGGGGTCAGCCCCGACGTGGTGGCGCCGGTAGGCCTTGCGGTGACCGCCGGCGGATTTCAGGAAGATATCGGCAACCTCGATCAACGCGTGCGCGATCTTTACGTGCGCGGCGATGTCACCTTGCCGATTTCGCCCTCGCTCGCACTGGTGGCGGGTGCGGGTTATGAAGATGTCGAGATTTCCAGCCGCGATGCGCTGCGCGATACCAACGGCGCGCCGGTGATTGATGCCAATGGCCGGTTTGTCACGGATAAATCTGCGCCGCGCCGGATTGCCTTCGATGTCGATGGCTTGCTGTGGGACGTGGGCGTGCTGTGGCGGCCCAGTTCGCGCACCAACCTTCAGGCTTCGGTCGGGCGGCGGTATGATTCCACCACCTATTACGGCACCTTCACCTACGCCCCCAGCCAGCGCAGCAGCTTTGCGGTGTCGGCCTATGATGGGGTGACGGGGGCTGGCGGCGTGCTCAATAATGCGCTGGCCGGGCTGTCGAGCGATTTCGAGGCGATTCGCAATCCGGTGACCGGCGATTTCGGCGGGCTGGTGACCGGCACCGATGGCATCGCCACGATTGGCGGGCTGGGTTCGGTGCGATCAGCGGCGTTCCGCGGGCGCGGGGTGCGCGCGTCCTATCAACGCCGGATCGGGCGCACCAGCGCGTCGCTCGGCGCAGGCTATGACCGGCGCACCTTCATAGCGGCGGCGGGCACGGCCTTGTCGCCAGCCAACGGCCTGACCGACGAAAGCTATTACGTGATCGCGGGGCTTGCGCGGGACTTGGGCGCGAATGCCAACATTTCGACCAATGCCTATGTCAACTGGTTCGATTCTGCCGGTGTCAATAATGATGTCACCGCCGTGGGTGTATCAGGGGCCTATAATCGTTCGATCACCCGCCGCCTGACGGGCCGCGCGGCGATTTCGGTCGATTATTTCGACAGTGAATTCACCGCTGAAGATTTCGCCTTTGCCACCGCGCTGGTCGGCCTGCGCTACAATTTCTGACGGGGAGCATCTGCGCCATGTATGAACAATATTATGGGTTTAGCGAGCGGCCTTTCCAGCTTACGCCCGATCCGCAATTCTATTTCGAAAGCACCAGCCACAAGAAGGCGATGAGCTATCTTGGCTATGGCCTGTCGCAAGGTGAAGGCTTCATCGTCATTACTGGCGAGGTCGGCGCGGGCAAATCGACGCTGGTGGCGCATCTGATGGAACGGATCGACCCGGCGGCGCTGACCGTGGCGCAGGTTGTGACCAGCGCGCTCGATGCGGACGAAGTGGTGCACGTCGTCGCGCAGGCATTCGGGCTGGCGGTTGAAGGGCAGGACAAGGCCAGCGCATTGGGCGCGATTGAACGGTTCCTGCAGGACGAAGCCCGCGCGGGACGGCGATGTCTGCTGGTGGTCGACGAATGCCAGAACCTTGATCTGAGCGCGCTTGAAGAACTGCGGATGCTCTCCAACTTCCAGCTCGGTTCGCACCCGCTGCTGCAAAGCCTGCTGCTGGGCCAGCCGGAATTCCGCCGCACGGTTGCGCATCATCCCGATCTGGAGCAGCTGCGCCAGCGGATCATCGCCTCGCACCATCTCGCACCGCTGGATGCGGACGAGGTTGAACATTACGTGCGCCACCGGCTGATGCATGTCGGCTGGAGCGAACGTCCCGGCTTTGCAGAAGGCCTGATCGACGCGCTCTATCGCCGTACGGATGGCATCCCGCGCAGGGTCAATCAGGTGATGAACCGCCTGCTGCTGCTCGGCGCGATCGAGGAACGCGGCGAATTGACGCTGGCGATGCTGGATGAGGTGATGGCGGAAATGGCTGCGGATCAGACCCGCGGCGCGCAGGGCAACGCGGGCGATCTGAGGGCAGCCCCGGCTGCGACTGCCGTGCCTGACTGCCCCGACAGCCTGCCCGCCACCGAAGTCGCCGCGCTGCTTGCCGCCCGTGATGCGCGCACCGCCGAACTTGAGGCCGCGATCAGCGAATTGCAGGCCGCCGGGACGGGTCAGCGCGATGCAGCGGGCGATCCGCTCTCACCCGACGACGCGCGCATAGCCGAAGCCCAGCTTGCAGAAGCGCTCGAACGGATCGAGGCGCGGCTGGAGGAGCAGGAACAATCCTTCCGCCACGTGCTGACCATGCTGATCGAATGGCTTGAGGAAGACCCGTCGCGCGAGGCGGCGTGAACCATGAACGCTCCGTTTCACCCCTTACCCGATCCTGATCCGGAGGTGCAGACCCCGGTAATCCCATCAATCGTCAATGGCTTGTCGGTTGATGTTGAGGATTGGTTTCAGGTCGGCGCGTTCGAAAACGTGATCGCGCGCGGCGAGTGGGAAAGCATCCGCACGCGGGTGGAAGACAATGTCTATCGGGTGATCGATCTGCTTGCCGAGGCTGATGTCAGGGCGACCTTCTTCACGCTTGGCTGGGTGGCGCAGCGGCATCCGAACATGATCCGCCGGATTGCCGATGCCGGGCACGAACTTGCCAGCCATGGTTATGATCATGCGCGGGTGTTCACCCTTGATCGCCCCGCCTTTGCCGAGGATATCCGCAAGGCGCGCGAAATCATCGAGGATTGCGCTGGCGTGGCGGTGACAGGGTATCGCGCGCCGAGTTTTTCGATCGACCACCGCACCCCCTGGGCGTTCGCTGAACTGGCCGCGCAGGGCTATGCCTATTCGAGCAGCGTCGCCCCGGTGGCGCATGATCACTATGGCTGGCCTGAAGCCCCGCGCTTTGCGTTCCGCCCGTTGTCGTGGTCATCGCTGGTCGAACTGCCGGTGACCACCGCGCTGCTGGGCGGCAGGCGCGTGGCGGCGGGCGGCGGCGGGTTTTTCCGGGTGCTGCCCTATGCCTTTTCGCGCTGGGCAATCCGGCAGGCCAACCGCGAGGAGGGCCGTCCGGCGGTGTTCTATTTCCACCCGTGGGAAGTCGATCCCGATCAGCCGCGTATGCCGCACGCGCCGATGCGATCACGCCTGCGGCACTATACCGGGCTTAGCCGGATGGCGGGCAAGCTGCGTGAGCTGGTGAATGAATTTCGCTGGGGCCGGATGGACATGATCGCCCACCGCGAATCCGCGCGCGCCGGGGAACTGGCACCGCTCAATCCGCCTGCGGATCACGCCGTATGAACGCGCCGTTGAATGCCGCGCCAAGCCTGCGCATGGCCGATTTTGGCGATGCGAAGGACGTGCGCCGGATCGAGCGTTTCGTCAACGAAGCGCGCGCCAGCCTGTTCCACCGCCCGGCATGGCTCAAGGCGGTCGCGGCGGGCACAGGGCAGCGCGCGGCGGGCATTGTCATCGAACGGATGGGCATCATCACCGGCTGGCTCCCGCTGACCGAAGTTCGCTCGCCGCTGTTTGGCAAGGCGCTGGTATCGAGCGGGTTCGGGGTCGGCGGCGGGATTTGCGCTGGCAGCGATGAAGCGGCGCGTGCGCTGGCTGAGGCTGCGGCGTGCTATGCGCGGCGCGCAGGCTTTGCGGCCATCGAACTGCGCGGCGGGCCGATCCCCGATGGCTGGAGCCAGTGGAGCGACAAGCATTGCGGGTTTGAACGCGCGCTGGCTGACAATGACGAGGCCGAACTCACTGCCATCCCGCGCAAGGCGCGCGCCGAAGTGCGCAAGGGGCTGGGCTTCGGCCACCGCGTCACCATCGGGCGCAGCATGGCTGATCTGGCCGCGCATTACGCCTGTTACAGCGCAAGCGTGCGCAACCTTGGCACCCCGGTATTCCCGCGCGCGCTGTTTGCCGCGATGCTGGAAGCCTTTCCGGGAAGCAGCGACATTCTTACCGTGTGGGACGGCGATACCCCGCTCGCCAGCGTGCTCAGTTTTTACCACGATGGCGCGGTGATGCCGTTCTGGGGCGGGGGCAGCCACGCCGCCCGGCCCGCGCGCGCCAATGAGCTGATGTATTACGAATTGATGCTCCACGCGCGGCGGCAAGGCATGGAGCGGTTCGATTTCGGGCGTTCCAAAACCGGCAGCGGGCCGTTTGCGTTCAAGAAGAACTGGGGCTTTGTCCCGCAACCGCTGACCTATGGCGCATGGGCGGCTTTTGGCGCGGCGGCGCGCAATATCAATCCCACCGACGCCAGCTATTCCCGCAAGATTGAATTGTGGAAGAAGCTGCCACTGCCGGTCGCCAATACAATAGGGCCGTGGATCGCGCGCGGGCTCGCGTAATGGGGGAAATCCTGCTCCTCACCCACCGCGTGCCGTTCCCGCCGGATCGCGGCGACCGCATCCGTTCGCACCATTTACTCAAGGCGCTGGCGCGGCTTGGCCCGGTGCACGTCGGATGCTTTTCCGATGGAGACAGGGCGGGGGAGGCGGCGCTTGCGCAAGTTGCCGCGTCGCACTGCATCGTCCCGCGCACCAAACCGCTGGCGCTCGCCGGGATTGAGGCGGTGTTGGCGGGCAAGCCGGTCAGCCTCACCGCGTTCCACAGCCGCAAGCTTGCAGCATGGGTGCGAGCGACAATCGCCGATCGCAACATCACCGCCATCACCGTGTTCTCCGGCCAGATGGGGCAATATGTCCCGGCTGACTTTGCGGGCCGGGTGATGATCGACCTGTGCGATGTCGATAGCGCCAAATTTGCCAGCTATGCCGAAGCGGGCGAGCGGGTGTGGCTCAATGCGCGTGAGGCACGGCTGCTTTCTGCCGAGGAACAACGGCTCGGCCAGCGCGCCGATGCGACGCTGCTGATTTCCGAGGCGGAGGCGGCGCTCTATCGCAGCCGCCTTGCCGACCCGGCGCGGGTGAATGTGCAGGTAATCGGCAACGGGATCGACGCTGCGTTTTTCGATCCTGCCAAGGTCACCCCGCACCCGATCATCGCAGGTCTGCCGGGGCCGCATTTCGTCTTTACCGGGCAGATGGATTATCGTCCCAATGAACAGGCGGCGCTATGGGTAATCGAAGCGCTGATGCCGAAACTGCGCGCGCTTTACCCCGCCGCAATGTTCCATATTGTCGGACGCAATCCCACTGGTAAGCTGATGGCGCACCACGGCACCCCCGGCGTGCAGGTGTGGGGCGAAGTGCCCGACGTGCGCCCGTTCCTCGCCGCTGCCGACATGGTGCTCGCCCCGCTGCTGATCGCGCGCGGGGTGCAGAACAAGGTGCTCGAAGCGATGGCTATGGCGCGCACGGTCGTGCTGACCCCCGACGCTTCTACGGGAATTGCGGCTGAGGACGGCGCGCAGTGGATCATCAGCCCGCCCGATCCTGATGCCATGTGCGCCCGGATCGCGCCGCTGCTGGCCGCCCCTGATGCGCGAGCGCAAATGGGCGCGGCGGCGCGGCAATTCGTGCTCGATCAACATGGCTGGGATGCGATGCTGGCACCACTTGCGGGGCTTGTCGGCAGGGGCGGGGAGGGTGCGCGCCATGCCGCCTGAACCTGCCGCTCTGCCCGCAAGCGCCGCCGCCCGGTTTGATCGCATTGCGCCCGCGTGGCGCACGCCGCTGCTGGCTCTGGCTGCGGCTTGGATAACGCTGATCGCGGCCACCGCGCCTAGCTGGGGTGAGATGCTGCATCAGTGGTGGAATATCGACACCTATAACCATTTGCTGTTGGTGCCGTTCATTATCGGCTGGCTGGTGATGTTGAAGGCGGGCGAGCTGGCGCGGATTACCCCGCAGCCGTTCCTCCCCGGCCTTGCGCTGGTCGCCGCAGCGTTGGCGCTGTGGTGGGCGGGGCGCGCGGCTGACATCAACTTGATCGCCCATGCCGGGGCGGTTGGCGCGGTGCAGGCGGCGGTGCTCACCGTGCTTGGCTTGCGCGCATCGGCCCTGCTGGCGCTGCCACTGGCGATGGGGGCGTTTCTGGTGCCGTTTGGCGACGAGATCATCCCGCCGCTGCAATTCATCACCGCCGATATCACCGTCGCGCTCACCCGCTGGAGCGGGGTGCCTGCCAGCATTGAAGGCATTTATATCAACACCCCCGCCGGGCTGTTCATCGTCGCCGAGGCCTGTTCGGGGGTGAAGTTTCTGATTGCGATGGTGACTTTGGGCGTGCTGGTCGCCTTCACCCGCTTTGCCAGCTGGCGGCGGCGGGCCGCTTTCCTTGCCGCCTGCATCATCATTCCGATCCTCGCCAACGGGGTGCGCGCCTGGGCGACGGTTTATATCGCGCAATATGTCGGGGCCGAGGCTGCGACCGGGTTCGATCACATCGTCTATGGCTGGATATTCTTCGCCGTCATCGTCGCCGCGTTGCTGGCGGGCGCTTGGCGGTTCTTTGAACGCGAGCCGGAGGACTATGGCTGGACGGCTGACGCGCTGACCACTTGGCACTGGCTGACCCGCGCCGAAGGCCTCAACATCGCGCCGACTGTGCCCGCGTTGGTGATCGCAGGCATGGCCGCGATTGCTGCGCTGGCCGCCATGCTTTAGGCCCGCGCGCTATGTGCGGAATTGCCGGGATCTTTCATGCCGAAACTCCCAAGCCGGTTGATCCGGCGCGGGTAGAACGGATGTGCGATGCGCTCGCCCATCGCGGGCCGGATGGGGCAGGCGTGTGGACCGATCACGGCGTCGGGCTGGGCCACCGCCGCCTCTCGATCATCGACATCGCCGGATCGCCGCAGCCGATGCATTCGGCAGACGCGCGCGCGGTGATCGTGTTCAACGGCGAAATCTACAATTTCCGGGAGCTTCGCAGCGAGCTGGAGCAGGCCGGTTTCACCTTCCGCACCAATGGCGATACCGAGGTGATCCTCGCCGCGTGGCAGCGCTGGGGGCCGGATTGCCTTGCGCGGCTCGACGGGATGTTCGCTTTCGCGCTGTATGACCGGGATAAACGCCAGCTGTTTCTGGCGCGGGATCGCTTTGGGGTGAAGCCGCTGTTTCTGGCGCACCTGTCGGACGGCAGCATCGCCTTCGCCTCGGAACTGAAGGGCTTGCTCGCGCACCCACTGCTGCGCCGCCGGGTCAGCCCGCAGGCGATTGAGGCCTATATGACATGGGGCTATGTCCCCGATAGTCATTCGATCCTGGCAGGGGCAGAAAAGCTTCCGGCAGGGCATTTTCTTTCGCTTGAACAAGGCCGTGCGCCGGGCCGTCCGCGGCGCTGGTATGACATCGACTTCACGCAGCGCGAACGTGGGAGCGAGGCCGATCTCTCCGCACAGCTCGTCCACCGCCTGCGCGAAGCGGTGCGGTCGCGCATGGTGGCCGATGTGCCATTGGGCGCGTTCCTTTCAGGCGGGGTGGATTCGTCCGGGGTTGTCGCCTTGATGAGCGAGGCGAGCAGCCAGCCGGTGCAGACCTGTTCAATCGGCTTCGATGTCGCCGCCTATGATGAAACCAGCTACGCCCGCCGCGTCGCCGCGCGGTTTGGTGCGGATCATCAGGAACGTATCGTCGCGACCGATGATTTTGGCGCGATTGATACACTCGCCGCGATGTTTGATGAACCCTTCGCCGATGCCTCGGCGCTGCCGACATGGCGGGTGTGCCAGTTGGCGCGTGAACGGGTGACGGTGGCGCTATCGGGTGACGGCGCGGATGAGGCCTTTGCCGGATACCGGCGGCAGGTGTTCCACCATCATGAAGAACGCGCGCGCCGCGTGCTGCCTGCCGCATTGCGTGCACCGTTGTTCGGCACGCTGGGGAGGGCATGGCCAAAAGCCGATTGGGCACCGCGCCCGCTGCGCGCCAAGGCGACGCTGCTGGCGCTCGCTGAAAGCGGCGAGGCTGGCTATGCACGCGGGCTTTCCGTCACCACGCCAGAGGCGCGCGCCGCGCTTTATTCCGACAGCTTTACCGCCAGCCTCGGTGGGTTTCGCGGCGAGGATGAGCTGATCGCGTTGATGCGCAATGCGCCGGGCCGCTCGGGCCTCGACCGCGCGCAATATGCCGACCTCACCTTCTGGATGCCCGGCGATATTCTCACCAAGGTTGATCGCACCAGCATGGCGGTCAGCCTTGAGGCGCGCGAACCGCTGCTCGATCACCGCCTAGTGGAATTCGCCGCGCGCCTGCCCGAGGGGATGCGGGTGAAGGGCGGTACCGGCAAATATCTGCTCAAGAAATCGCTCGAACGCTATCTTCCGCAGGACATTCTCTACCGGCCCAAGCAGGGGTTTGTGACCCCGATTGCCGAATGGCTGCGCGGGCCATTGGCGGGTGCGGCGCGGGGGATTGCCAGCAGTCCCGCTATCGCACAGTCCGGGTTCTTTGATCCGCAAGCCGTTGCTGTGATGGCCGAAGCGCATATCGCGGGCCGCGCCGATCATTCGCGCAGCCTGTGGCAATTGCTGATGCTGGAAAAGTCGCTGTCGCAGCTTGGGGTAAGCGGCTGAGAGTTTACCCCTCAGCCCCGTGGCCCATCGCCATATATTCATCGGACTGCATTTCATTCAACCGGCTTACCGTGCGTTCAAATTCAAACGCCCCATCGCCCGCCTGATACAACGCCTCCGGCTCGGCGGCGGCGGTGGTGAACAGCTTCACGCGGTGTTCGTAAAGCGCATCGATCAGCTTGGTGAAACGGATCGCCTCGTTGCGGTTCTCCGGCCCCATCTTCGGAATGCCGACGAGGATCACCGTGTGAAACGCCCGCGCAATCGCGAGATAATCCGCCGCGCCGCGGTTTTCGCCGCACAGCTTCTTGAAGCTGAACACGCCCACGCCCTTGAGGCATTTTGGCACAAACAGGGTGCGCCCGCCGCCCAGATCGAGTGCGCCGCTAGGCACATGGGCCGCGTCTTCCGGTTCAAAGTCGGTCAGGCGGAAAAACGCCTCACGCACCTGCGCGGTCGCCGCATCGCCCATCGGCGTGTGCCAAGTTGCCAGCCCGCCTATCCGGTCGAGCCGGTAGTCGGTCGGGCCGTTGAGGCTCAGCACGTCCATGCGTTCCTCGACGAGCGCGATGAACGGCAGGAACAATGATCGGTTGAGGCCGTCTTTGTACAGGTCGCGCGGCGGACGGTTGGAGGTGGTGACGATCACCGTGCCGCTTTCCATCAGCGCGCCGAAAAAACGTCCCATGATTGCGGCATCGGCAGTATTGGTGACGACCATCTCGTCGAAGGCGAGACAGCGCAGACCTGCCGCCATGTCTAACGCGACGGACAGCAGCGGGTCTTTGCGCTCGGCCTTACGCGCTTCGGCGATGCGGCGGTCGACTTCGAGCATGAAGGCATGGAAATGGACGCGGCGCTTGGCGGTGATCGCCAGCGTCTCGACGAACAGGTCCATCAGCATCGATTTGCCGCGCCCGACCCCGCCCCAAAGGTAAACACCGCGCGGTTCGGGCGTTGCGGCGGAGGTGCCGGTCAGCCGCGCGAACAAACCCTGCTTGGGCGGGGGCGCCTCTAACTCGCGTTGCAACCGGTCAAGCCGCTCGGCCGCCGCGCGTTGATCCGAATCGGCGCGCAGTTCTCCACTGGCAATCAGCGCTTCGTAGCGCGCGAGCAACCCGGTCACGCGCGCGGCTGCATCTTGCGCACGATGCCTGAGAAGGATGCGACGATATCGCCGTCCTGCTCCACCATCCCGCGCACGAACACCAGTTTGCCGGTTTCACGCACGATTTCGGTCACGGCGTCCAGCGGCCGCGTTGGATCGCCGCCACCGACGAACTGCGTCGAAAGTTCCAGCGTAACCGAAGGCCCGGCGTTCCCGCTGCCCAGCGTGTGCATGGTGGTGAACAGCGAGATGTCGATCAGCGACAACGTCACCGCGCCGTGGATTATGCCTTGCAGGTTTTCGTGATGGCGCTGCGGGAACATTCGAAGCCGAGCTTTTCCATCGGGATCAACGCGGGTGATGAGCTTGCCCATCACCGCGCCGTTGAACAGCGTCGGGTCTTTCAGGTTCCAGTGCCGCCAGCCGGGGTTGTCCGGGTCTGGCCCGTGCTCGAATACGTCGTCTCTCAATGTCACCGGATCAGATCGCCCGCTCAGCCAGCATCTTCTTGGTTTCGGCAATCGCCTTGGCGGGGCTTAATCCCTTGGGGCAGACATTGGCGCAGTTCATGATGGTGTGGCATCGATAAAGGCGGAACGGATCCTCCAGATCATCAAGCCGTTCGCCGGTCATTTCATCGCGGCTATCTGCCAGCCAGCGATAGGCCTGCAGCAGGATCGCCGGACCGAGAAACTTATCGCTGTTCCACCAATAGGACGGGCAGGCGGTCGAGCAACAGGCGCACAAGATGCATTCGTAGAGGCCATCAAGCTGTTCGCGCTGCTGCGGCGATTGCAGCCGTTCCTTGCCACTCGGCGTCGGGGTGACGGTTTGGAGCCACGGACGGATCGAGGCATATTGCGCGTAGAAATGGGTGAAATCGGGCACCAGATCCTTGATCACGTCCATACTGGGTAGCGGGGTGATGCGAATCTCGCCCTTCAGGTCTTCGATTGCGGTGGTGCAGGCGAGGCCGTTCTTGCCGTTCATGTTCATCGAACACGAACCGCAGATGCCTTCGCGGCATGAACGGCGGAAGGTCAGTGTCGGGTCAATCTCGTTCTTGATCTTGAACAGCGCGTCGAGCACCATCGGACCGCATTCATCAAGGTTGATTTCGAACTTGTCGTAACGCGGATTCTGGCCGCTGTCGGGATCGTAGCGATAGACCTTGAACGATTTCACCCGCCCCTTCCCATTGGCGCCTGATGCTTTGTGCACCTTGCCAGCGGGGCTGATTTTCGAATTCTTGGGGAGAGTGAAGGTCGCCATCATGTGATCCCGTTGTGATTTGCCCCCTATCTAACGTTTCATCACACGCTGGCAAGCGGGCCGTGCCTGCCATGTGTTGCAGGGTTTCGAACGGGGGTTGATTGGGGCGCGGCGATGC
Source organism: Porphyrobacter sp. MBR-49 (assembly GCF_053628655.1). NCBI lineage: Bacteria > Pseudomonadati > Pseudomonadota > Alphaproteobacteria > Sphingomonadales > Erythrobacteraceae > Porphyrobacter > Porphyrobacter sp. MBR-49. Next base: position 63,745 of record NZ_JBRJGU010000005.1, on the reverse strand, counting down.
GCGCTGTCCCTAGTCGAACAGGCCCACGGCCAGTTCTGCCCAAACGATCAGGAATGCCAGAGCCGCCAGAACGATCGCGGAAAACCGGAGCAAGGGGGTGGCAAGCCAGTGGCAAGCCGTCTCTACCGCCATGCAAAGCGCGGCCAGCATCACGCCGAAGACCATGAAATCGCCCGCACCCCAATTGACCTCGCGCGTCACCAGCATCGCTGCGGCCGGAACCAGCAAAGCGGCTGCCGCCATGCCCCATATCAGCGGGTGGAACCGGAATGCGGGAATGGACGATGTGGTTGTGGTCATCGCCATAGGTTAGCACCTTCCCAGCGTGCTGACAGCGCAAATCGGCATTTCCCGATCTGCCATCGCCGCGCTAGGGTGGTGCCCTGCTGCCGAGGAAGGAAAACCCATGGGCCTCAAGAATTGGTACGAAGCGACGATCATGCCAAAGCTGATCACCTGCGCCTGCAGTCAGGGCCAGGTGATGAAGCGCCGCGCGGCGGTGGTGCCTTTGGCGCGCGGCGACGTGTTTGAGCTGGGCTGCGGGGGCGGGATCAATCACGAATTCTATGACCCGGCCGCGATCACATCCTATGCCGGGATTGATCCGCACGAAGGCCTGCTCGACAGCACCCGCGCGGCGGCTCAGGCCAAGGGCTGGGCGGCGGATTTGCGCGCGGCCAAAGGCGAGGCGATCCCGTTCGCCGATAGCAGTTTCGATTGCGTGGTATGCACCTTCACGCTGTGTTCGGTGGATGATCCGGCGCAGGTGACGCGCGAATTGCGGCGCATTTTGCGGCCCGGCGGGCAGGCGCTGTTCCTTGAACATGGCCGCGCGCCTGATGCAGGCGTGCGCCGCTGGCAGGAACGGATTGAGCCTGTGTGGAAGCAGCTTGCCGGGGGATGCCACCTGACCCGCCCGATCGCCAGCGCCTTGCAGGACGCAGGCTTTGCGGTGGAAACGCTGGGCGATGGCTATACCCCCAAAACGCCGCGCTTTGCCGGGTGGATGGAGTGGGGGATCGCGCGCAAGCTGGCGTGAAAAGGGCGGGAGAAGTTACCCTCTCCCGCCCGTTTTCTTCAAATAGGTGCAATCAGCTCATTCGCCAAAAGTACGCTGCCACCAGCCCCGGCGCGGTGTGCCATCGGCATTGGCAGCATCAACAGCTTGATCGGCTGCAGGCACTGCATCAGGCGCGGGCTGCGATACTTCTGTCACCTCTGCCGGAGCAGCGTCTGCGACCTTCGCCTTGCGTGGGGCGCGTTTGCGCTTGGGCTTTTCGGCCGCAGCTTCAACGGCTTCCTCAACCGCAGCAGCGGGTTCCGGCGCGGGCGCGGCTTCGGGTGCAGCTTCTGCCTCTGCCTCTGCCGCAGCTTCTGCCGCCAACATTGCCTTGGTCTTGCGCGGGGCGCGTTTGCGCTTGGGCTTTTCGGCGGGCGCTTCGTCCGCTGTCGGTGCGGCTTCGGCTTCGACGGACTCGGTCTCAGCCTCGACCACGGTCAGACCGTCATCGTCGCCTTCGGTTCCAGCCGTTTGTGCTTCGCCATTGGCGCCTTCACCTTCGCCGCCTTCATCCGAGCGACGCTTGCGACCGCGACCACCCCGGCGACGACGCTTTTTCGGACGGCCTTCTGCATCAGCGGCACCATCATCGCCGGATTCGCCCGCAGGCGCATCGCTGCGATCATCGGTGTCTTCGCCATTGTCGGCGTTTTCGCTGCTGTCTTCGGCCTCGTCGGACTCGCCTTCGACACCGTCTTCACGATCACCGCGACTGCGATTGCGGCCTCCGCGCCGACGACGGCGCTTCTTGCGGCGCGCGGCGTCATCTTCGCTCTCACTGGCTTCGCTGCGCTCCCCACTGCCGCGACGCTGGCGACGCTGGGGCGCTTCACGCTCTTCTTCTTCCTCCTCGAAATCGTCCTCGGGGAGATCTTCGTCCTCTTCATCATCGATGATCGGTTCAAACTTGGGAGCCTGTGACGGGCGCGGGCCTGCGCTCGACACGCTCATCTTGGCGCCTTCATCCTCGCCTTCGGGCACGACTTCGACCGTCACGCCAAAGCGTTGTTCGATCTCGACCAGATCGGCGCGCTTTTCGTTGAGCAGGTAGATCGCCGCTTCGGTGCTGGCGGCAAGCCGGATCAGCGTGCCTCTGCCCTTCGCGGCCTCGTCCTCGATCAGGCGCAGCGCCGAAAGCCCGGCTGATGAGGCGGTGCGCACCAGCCCGGTGCCGTCGCAATGCGGGCAGGAACGGGTGGTCGCTTCGAGCACGCCGGTGCGCAGGCGCTGACGGCTCATTTCCATCAGGCCGAAGCTGGAGATGCGGCCGACCTGAATGCGCGCGCGGTCGTTTTTCAGCGCGTCCTTCATCGCCTTTTCGACTTTGCGGACGTTGTTGGAGTAATCCATGTCGATGAAGTCGATCACGACCAGGCCGGCCATGTCGCGCAGGCGCAGCTGGCGGGCGATTTCCTTGGCCGCTTCAAGATTGGTGTGAAGCGCGGTCGCTTCGATCCCGTGTTCCTTGGTCGAACGGCCCGAGTTGATGTCGATCGACACCAGCGCTTCGGTCGGGTTGATGATCAGATAGCCGCCCGATTTGAGCTGCACCATCGGATCATACATCGCGCGCAATTGGTCTTCGGCGCCATAACGCTGGAACAGCGGAACGGGATCGGAATAGGCTTTCACCCGGCGCGCATGGCTGGGCATCAGCATTTTCATGAATGCCTTGGCCGATTTGTAGCCATCCTCGCCTTCGACCACGACTTCTTCGATGTCGCGGTTATAGATATCGCGGATCGCGCGCTTGATCAGGTCGCTGTCCGAATGGATCAACGCGGGGGCGACCGAGGCCAGCGTCTTTTCGCGGATTTCATCCCACACGCGGGCGAGGTAATCGAAATCGCGTTTGATTTCTGGCTTGGTGCGGCTCATCCCGGCGGTGCGCACGATCAGGCCCATGCTGCGCGGCAGCTTCAAGTCGGAAACCATGTCCTTCAATCGTTTGCGATCGCTGGTGGAGCTGATCTTGCGGCTGATCCCGCCGCCGCTTGTGGAGTTGGGCATCAGCACGGTGTAACGTCCGGCAAGGCTGAGGTAACTGGTCAGCGCCGCGCCCTTGTTGCCGCGTTCTTCCTTGACGACCTGCACCAGCAACACCTGACGGCGCTGGATCACGTCCTGGATCTTGTAACGGCGGCGCAGTTCCTGACGCTTGGCGCGAACTTCGTCGACCTGTTTGGCGCGGGTGCGGCCCGAACCATTGGCCCCACCATTGCCTTTTTCGCCGCCCTTTTCGCCCCGGCCACCCTGACGGCGGCGCCCGCGACGACCGCGGCCCCGATCCTGATCAGCACCCTCGGTGGTTTCATCGTCGGTGGTCTCATCGTCGCTGATTTCGTCGTCAGAACCGTCATCGTCCGACGCGCCGCCTTCAAAGGTGGCGACGTCATCCTTGTCGGAGGTGTCGACTTCCTCAACGCCATTTTCAGCAAGGTCTTCGGCGAGCGCTTCGCCGCTTTCGTCCTCGGCGTCGTATTCGTCGCCGGGGGAAATGCCTTCGTCTTCTTCCTCAGCGCGCAGGCGCTCTTCTTCTTCGGCGGCTTCGGCGTCTTCGGCCAGCAGCGCGTCACGATCCGCCTTGGGGATCTGGTAATAATCGGGGTGGATTTCGCTGAAGGCGAGGAACCCGTGGCGATTACCGCCAAAATCGACAAACGCCGCCTGAAGCGATGGTTCGACCCGCGTTACCTTGGCGAGATAGATATTGCCTTTGATCTGCTTGTGTTCAGCAGATTCGAAATCGAATTCCTCAATCCGGTTGCCTGTAAGAACCGCCACCCGGGTTTCTTCCGGGTGGCGCGCATCGATAAGCATGCGCGTTGACATTGAATATTCTCCAAGCGCCCGGCCTTGCCCGCAATGGGGCATCAAGGGGGCGCGCATTGTTTGGTGAACCGGCACGGTTCAAGACCACGCCGGGGTTGGTAGCCGCGCCTGATCCACCACGGGATAGGCCAATAGCGAAGGGCGCGAAGTTCGTGTCTGCTGCAACGCAACTGCGGCGTGGTGGTAAACCTTGGGCCGCGCTTTGGTCCATCGCACCGCCAGCGAGCGAAACGCGCGCTGTGCTGGTGGGTGGGGAAAAGCGTTTCGTCACTGCATCAACCTGTTGTGAACCGGGAGCCGGAGTAAAAAGGGCGTCCGGTAGTCAGAGAGCGAAGCGGTCAGGCACCAAGGCACCATGTTGCAACCTCTCTGATCGAAGCGCTAGCACTGTGGGGCAAACCCCGCAACTCTATTGCGTTTCGCAGTCGCAAGAACGTAAGCCGCATTCGATATGAACTATCGCACCATGTTGCTGATCGTGCTGCTGGCACCCCTGTTGCTGTTGGGCGGGGCTGCGGCATTGGGGGTGCTGATCCCGGTGCCGCAATGGGGGCGCGATTATGTGCTGCGGTTTGTGGTGGACGGCGCGCGCGCGCCGCTTGAACTGCCGGATATCGCCGGCCCTGATGATCCCGCGCGCCCGCTGGTGGTGATCGATGCCGGTCATGGCGGACGTGACCCCGGTGCTATCGGCACCGATACTGAGGGGCGCAAGGTCAATGAAAAGGACATCACGCTCGCTATCGCGCTGGCGCTGCGTGATGAATTGCTGCGCGCGGGCGGCATCCGGGTGGCCATGACCCGCGGCGATGATCGCATCGTGCCGCTAGGCTACCGGCCCGAGATCGCCCGGCTGCTCGAAGCTGACCTGTTCATTTCGATCCACGCCGATTCCGCAGGAGAGCGCGCCGATGTCGGCGGGGCGAGCATCTACACCTTGTCCGATGACGCGTCGAGCGAGGCCGCGGCGCGGTTTGCTGCGCGTGAGAACGACGCCGACCGGTTGAACGGCATTGCGATTGACGACCAGAGCGAGGCGGTGAGCGCGATTCTGGTCGAACTGGCGCAGCAGCGCACACAGGAGGACGCGATCGAATTTGTCGGGTTGGTGCTGCGCGAAGGCGGGGACAAGCTCGCGTTTAACACGCAACCGCGCCGAGCCGCTGCGCTGGTGGTGCTGCGCGCGCCCGATGTGCCTTCGGTGTTGTTCGAAAGCGGGTTTGTGACCAATCGGGATGACAGGGCGCGGCTGACCACGCGGGAAGGCCGCGCGCAATATGCCAGTGTCTTGGCGCGCGCGGTGCAGGTCTATTTCGCCCGCCGCGCCGATACCGCTGCGCTGACTGCGGGCGGGGAATAGGCATCTAAATCGGCTAGCCATTGCACCCGCGCGCGTGCTAGTCGCTTCGCGCCGATGACCGACCTGACACCCGCCACTGATACCCAACCGCTATGGGCCTATCTGCGCTACCGCGTGAACCGCGATATCGCGGCGGCGCTGGCGTGGTTTGGCGAAAAATGGCGCCAAAGCCTGCTGTTCAAACTCGCCGCAGCGGCGGTTGGCGCGTTTCTGGTGATCTGGATTGCGGTGTTCGTCTGGCTCGCCAGCGATCTGCCTGAGGCTGACGCGCTGCTGACCTATGAAACCCCGCTGCCTTCGGTGGTGCGCGGGGTGGATGGCGAGATTGTCCATTCCTATGCCCGCGAACGCCGGGTGCAGCTTCAATATGCCGATTTTCCCGAACAGTTGATCGAGGCCTATCTCGCGGCCGAGGACAAGACCTTTTTTAGCCACGGCGGGGTCGATTTCTTTGGCACATTAAACGCAGTGTTCGATTATGCCAGCAAGATGGGATCGGGCGAGCGTGCGGTGGGCGGGTCGACGATCACGCAGCAGGTCGCCAAGAACCTGCTGCTGGGCGATGAATATTCGGTCACGCGCAAGCTCAAGGAAATGATCCTTGCCGGACGCATCGAACAGGTGCTGACCAAGCAGGAAATCCTTGAACTTTACCTCAATGAAATCCCCCTCGGACGGCGGTCGTTCGGGGTGCAGGCGGCCTCACGCGCTTATTTTGACCGCGACGTGGACGAGTTGGAACTGCACCAGATGGCGTTTCTGGCGATCCTGCCCAAGGCCCCCGAACGCTATGGCCGCAAGGGGCAGGAACAGGTCGCGCTGGATCGCCGCAATTTCGTGCTGAGTCAGATGGAGGCCAATGGCTTTATCACTGCGGCGCAGAGTCGCGCGGCGGCGGCCAAGCCTTTGGGCCTTGTCACCCAGCGCCGCGAACGTAGCGTGGATGCGGGATATTTCCTAGAAGAAGTGCGCCGCGAACTGATCGACCGTTTCGGTGAAACCGCCGAAGATGGCGGCAATAGCGTCTATGCAGGCGGGTTGTGGGTGCGCACCTCGCTCGATCCCGAAATTCAGCTCGCCGCGCGCGATGCCTTGCGTGAAGGGTTGCTGCGCTATCACGGCGGTCGCGCATGGAGCGGGCCGATTGCCACTATTGACGTTGGCGAGGGCAATTGGGCGGGCCAGCTTGCCAGCTCGCCTTTGGGGATCAATTATCGTAACTGGCGCATCGGTGTCGTCACCAGCCGCAGCGGATCATCGGCGCGGATCGGCTTTGCTGATGGCGCTGAGGCGCCGCTATCGGGCCTGCCCAATGCGCTCAAGGCAGGTGATGTGATCGCCGCCAGCCCAGCGGGTAATGGCTGGCAAGTGCGCACTATTCCCGAAGCGCAAGGCGCGTTGGTGGTGCAAGCTGCACAATCAGGCCGCGTGGTGGCGATGCAGGGCGGGTTTGACTACCGCCTGTCCGATTTCAACCGCGCGACACAGGCGATGCGGCAGCCGGGCTCGACGATCAAACCGTTCGTCTATGCCGCCGGGCTGGACAATGGCATGACCCCGTCAACCCAGATCGATAATTCGCGCTTCTGCTATTATCAGGGCGCCAACCTCGGCGAAAAGTGCATTCGCGGCGGGCGCGGCGCGGGTGGGCAGCACCCGATGCGGTATGGCCTTGAACAGTCGCAGAACATCATGACCGTGCAGATCGGCATGGCTGCGGGTATGCCCAATGTTGTCGAGGAGATTGAAAAGCTCGGGATCGGCAAGTTTGCACCCTATCCTTCCACCGCGCTGGGCGCAGGCGAATCGACGCTGGTGAAAATGGTCAGCGGTTACAGCGCGCTCGCCAATCATGGACGGCTGAATGCGCCGACCGTTATCGATTATGTGCAGGATCGGCGCGGCAAGGTGCTGTGGCGCGCCGATACCCGCAATTGCCGGGGGTGCAGCATGGCCGAATGGGACGGCAAACCAATGCCGCGCATGGGCATCAGAGGCCAACAGGCGATGGACGCGCGCACCGCGTTTCAGGTGATGCATATGCTGCGCGGCGCGGTCAGCCGGGGCACGGCGACGGTGCTCAATCCGCTCAATCTGCCGCTGTTCGGCAAGACCGGCACCACCACCGGGCCAAAGGACGTGTGGTTCATCGGCGGCACTCAGCAATATGTCGCGGGTGCCTATGTCGGCTTTGACCAGCCGCGCAATATGGGCGGCTATGCCTATGGCGGCACGATCGCCGCTCCGATCATCAAAAGCCTGATCGAAAAAACCCGCCAGAAGTGGTCTGACCTTCCTCCGGTTGCGCCGCAGGGCGTGCGGATGGTGCGGGTGGATCGCCGCTCGGGCAAGCAGGTCTATGAAGGCTGGCCGACCGATGACCCCAGATCGGCGATCATCTGGGAAGCGTTCAAACCCGATACTGAGCCAGAACGTTTCACCCGGCAGGACGAAATCGCGGCCCGGCGCAACGAGATTCTTCAACTGATCCGCGCTGGCCGAGAAACTGCCGAAAGCATAGTGGTCGATGCGCCCGATGGACGGCCAGCCAATTTTGTCGAGGAACAGGGCGGGATTTACTGAACTGCCTTGGCGCGCGGTGCGTTGAAGGAAATGCACCGCGCGTTGCGCAGCGCCGGGTGCTTTACAATCGCGCCGCCAGCGTTAAGCGGGGCCGACTTTTTGCGTGACCAAAGGATCAACCATGCGGGCCGAGGCCCAAGCCTTTATCAACCGGATCGAAGCGGCGCTGTCATTGGTGCGTCTGTCGCTTGACTGGGAACGTGCGCTGCGGCGGCTCGATGAACTCAACGCGCGGGTGCAAGACCCCGCGCTGTGGGACAATCCCAAGCAGGCGCAGGCGATCAGCCGCGAACAAAAGACGCTTGAAAATGCGGTGAACACCGTCAACGAAATCGCCGCTGAAATGGCTGACGCGATCGAGTTCATCGAAATGGGAGAGGCAGAGGGCGAGGATAGCATCGTCGCTGATGGCCTAGCCACGCTCGAACGGCTCGCCGACCGCGCCGATGCGGATAAGGTGCAGGCGCTGCTTTCGGGTGAGGCGGACGCCAACGACACCTATATCGAAATTCACGCAGGCGCAGGCGGCACCGAAAGCCAGGACTGGGCCGAAATGCTGTTTCGGATGTATGGCCGCTGGGCCGAACGGCGCGGCTACAAGGTCGAAACGGTCGAATATCAGGCGGGCGATCAGGCCGGGATCAAATCGGCCACGCTGCTGATCAAGGGCGAAAATGCCTATGGCTATGCCAAGACCGAAAGCGGCGTCCACCGGCTGGTGCGCATCAGCCCCTATGATAGCAGCGCGCGGCGGCACACCTCGTTCAGTTCGGTTTGGGTCTATCCCGTGATTGACGACTCTTTTGAAATCGAGGTCAATCCGGCAGACCTCAAGATCGATACCTATCGCGCATCGGGTTCGGGCGGGCAGCACGTCAACACCACCGATTCGGCGGTGCGCTTTACCCACATCCCGACCGGGATCGTGGTGGCGTGCCAGAATGATCGCAGCCAGCACAAGAACCGCGAAACCGCGATGAATATGCTCAAGGCACGGCTGTTCGAACGCGAAATGGCGATGCGCGAAGCGGCTGCCAGCGGCGAATATCAGGAAAAAAGCGAAATTGGCTGGGGCCACCAGATCCGGTCATACGTGTTGCAGCCCTATCAGATGGTCAAAGACCTGCGCACCGGGGTCGTTTCTACTGCGCCTGACAGCGTGCTTGATGGCGCAATCGATCTGTTCATTTCAGCCGCGCTCGCCCAGCGGGTGACGGGCGAGACAGTCGAAATCGAGGATGTGGAATAATGATGGCGATGGGGCGTCCGCTTGCGGTGGCCGTGGCGGCTGCGGCCATGCTGCTGCTGTCGGCCTGCGATCAGATCATGCCCGTTGTGGTGGATCAGCCCGAAAGCACGGCCCAATTTCCCAAACCGGATCGCCCGGTAGCGAAGGTAATTTCGAACCAGTTTTCCAACGAAGATGCGCGTGATGAGCGAAATGAAGCGCAGGTCGTGATGGACCTCGCCAATATCCGCGCCGGAATGACAGTGGCGGATATCGGCGCGGGCGAAGGCTACTATACCGTGCGCCTCGCCGAGCGTGTGGGGGCAGACGGACGCGTGTTGGCGCAGGATATCAGCCGCGATGCGCTGGAACGGCTGGGCCGCCGGGTTGAGCGCGAGCGGCTTGAAAACATCTCGATCAAGCTGGGCGAAGCCGCCGATCCGCAGCTGCCTCCTGACAGTTTCGACCGCATCTTCATGGTTCATATGTATCACGAAGTGACCGAGCCCTACGCCTTTTTGTGGCATATGTGGCCTGCGCTTAACGCCGGCGGGCAGATCATTGTTGTGGAAAGCAACAGCCCGATCGGCACGCACGGGATGCCGCACCGGCTGCTGTTCTGCGAATTCGAGGCGGTCGGCTATGTGCTGGTAGAATATGTCGAGCGGCCAGACATCAAAGGATATTTTGCACGGTTTGAACGCGGTAAAGCCCGCACCAGACCAGAGGCGATCCGCGCCTGCAGCGCGGGCTAGCAAAAGCGCCGCCTCAAGCGTTGCGGCGCGCGTATCGGATCACTATGTCACAATAAAGGAATGCGCGTCAGGAACGGCGCGAAGGGGAGTTTTCATTGTTCAAGGGATTGAGCCCGATCGTCTATGGCGGGCGAGAAGTGTGGCCGCTGGTCGAAGGCGGCAAAGGCGTATCGGCAACCAACCATGCGAGTTCAGGCGCGTGGGCGGCGGCGGGCGGAATTGGCACGGTCAGCGCAGTCAACGCCGATAGCTATGATGCAGACGGCAACCCGATTCCGCAGATATATCACGGCGCAACGCGCGGCGAACGCCATCAGGAATTGATCCGTTACGCCGTTGATGGCGCGACCACGCAGGTCAAACAGGCCTATGAAATCGCAGGCGGCAAGGGCGCGATCAACATCAACGTGTTGTGGGAAATGGGCGGGGCGCAGGCCGTGCTCGAAGGCGTGCTGGAAAACACCCGCGGCATGGTGACCGGCGTCACCTGCGGGGCAGGGATGCCTTACAAGCTGGCGGAAATCGCGGCGCGGTTCAATGTGTCCTACCTGCCGATCATCAGTTCGGGCCGGGCGTTCCGCGCGTTGTGGAAACGCAGCTATCACAAGGTGCCTGAACTGATGGCGGCGGTGGTCTATGAAGACCCATGGCTGGCGGGCGGGCATAATGGCCTTTCCAACGCCGAAGACCCGACCATGCCGCAAGACCCCTATCCGCGCGTCAAGGAGCTGCGCGCGATGATGCGCGCCGAGGGTGTGAGCGAGGATGTGGCGATCGTGATGGCGGGCGGGGTGTGGTACCTGCGCGAATGGAACGACTGGATCGACAATCCCGAACTCGGCAAGATCGCATTCCAGTTCGGCACGCGCCCCTTGCTCACCCGCGAAAGTCCGATCCCGCAGATCTGGAAGGATATGCTCCGCACGGTCGAGCCGGGCGATGTGCTGCTGCACAAGTTCTCGCCCACCGGGTTTTATTCGAGCGCGGTCAAGACCCCGTTCCTGTATGAATTGATGCACCGGTCAGAACGCCAGATTGCGTTTTTCAAGCGCGGCGCGGAAGAAGGCACGGTGCAACTCGGCGAAGACGGCAAGGCGCGCAGTTTCTGGGTGCGGCCAGAGGATAAGGCCAAGGCGGAAATCTGGATGCGCGCCGGGCATACCGAGCCGCTCAAGACTCCCGACGGCACCATCGTATTTGTCACGCCCGATGCGCGCGATACCATCCGCGACGATCAGCAGGCCTGCATGGGCTGCCTGTCGCATTGCGGGTTTTCCAGCTGGAAAGACCACGATGATTACACCACCGGGCGCCTCGCCGACCCGCGCAGCTTCTGCATTCAGAAGACCTTGCAAGACATCGCCCACGGCGATCATCCCGACAACAACCTCGCCTTTGCAGGCCACGCGGCCTACCGTTTCAAGACCGATCCGTTCTTCTCCAACGGCTACACGCCGAGCGTTGGCGAGTTGGTCGAGCGGATTTTGACGGGGGATTAGAGGCAGTCGCCGAAAGTCGGCGGTCCATCGCGGGCTAGAAGCTCGTCGATGGACTGCATAACCTTCTCGCGATTGGCGTCACGATAGTATTCGTAGAACCTATAGTCTTCGCCGAGTTCACAAATGCGTTTGTCGGGTGGGGATGCAACGCCTTGATCTGCCTTGAATTGTTCGAGTTGAGCATCACCGCCGGGCAAGTTCCGAACGAGATAATCATCGAAGCGGTCGGTCCATGATTGAAGCTGGGACTGAAACGCCAGGTCGTCCTCGGGGAAGCATGCCTCCCCCTGATTTCGGGCGAAGTGGAGCAGGACGGCAGAGCAAAGCACACCTTCTCCCGGTGGTACGATGCGCTTCGCAGGAGGCGCAACTCCGAGCAGAGCGGTTGCCGATAAGGCGAGAAAAAATCTCCTCACCGCACCAGCGCCGTCAGCACCTGATCGGGCGGCCTGTGCCCGTCGGCCCATATGCGGATGTTGGCGATCACCTTGTGGCCCGAATCCTCGCGGCCTTCCGCAGTGGCGCTGCCGATGTGGGGGAGGGTCATTACGTTGGGGTGCTCGATCAAGCGGTGGTCGACGTTGGGCTCGTCCGGGTAAACATCCAGCCCCGCGCCCGCCAGATGGCCCGATTGCAGCGCCGCGATCAGTGCTTCCTGATCGATCAACTCGCCGCGCGCGGTGTTGATGATGCTGCTGCCCGGCTTCATCAGCGCAATCCGCCGCGCGTCGACAAGGTGGCGCGTGTCGTCGGTCAAAGGGCAGTGCAGCGTGAGAATGTCCGCCTCGGCCATCAGTGCATCGATATCGGCGACGTATCGCGCGCCGAGCATCCGTTCAAGCGCTTCGGGCAGCGGCTTGCGGTTGGTATAGGCGATCTCCAGACCGAAGGCGCGGGCGCGGTGGGCGACCGCTTGGCCGATCCGCCCCATGCCGACGATGCCCAGCACCTTGCCCGCCAGCTTACGCCCCAGCAGGCCCGAAGGTGCCCAACCTGTCCATTCGCCGCGCCGAACGAGGCCGATACCTTCACGTATCCGGCGCGGCACGCCAATGATCCCGGCCATAGTCAAATCGGCGGTGTCATCGGTGAACACACCGGGGGTGTTGGTGACGAGGATGCGTCGCGCGGCGGCGGCGGCCAGATCAATATGTTCCGTCCCCGCGCCGAAATTGGCGATCAGGCCCAGGCGATCACCCGCGCCTGCGATCAGATCGGCGTCGATCCGGTCAGTCACGGTCGGCACCAGCACGTCGCAATCGCGCATCGCGGCGGCAAGCTGTTCGCGGGTCAGCGGCACGTCGCCCTCGTTCAGCGCCACATCAAACAGCTCGCGCATCCGCGCCTCGACTGCGGGCATCAGGTGGCGGGTGACGATCACGCGCGGGCGTTCAAGGGGTAGGTGGGCAATCGGGGTGCGGGTTTCTGGCATAGGTATCGGCTAATACCGCAGGGGCCGCGCGGTCAAGCTGCGATCCGGCATGTGCGGCTTGAACAGGACGGGGCAGTGCGGCTATCGCAGCGGATGATGTGGGGATTCCGTAACTTTATCGCATTTTGTCTTGCCCTCGCGGCAGGGCTGACCGTGTTCACCGCGCCGCTGCGGGCGCAGGATCGGGCGCTGCCCTATTGGGCGTCGCTGCGTTATGACGAGGTGCGGATGCGGGTCGGGCCGAGCGAGGAGTACCCGATCGAGTGGGTATACAAGCGCAAGGGCCTGCCGGTGAAGGTTGTGCGGGTGCGCGAAGGCTGGCGTCTGGTCGAAGATCCCGAAGGCGCGCGCGGCTGGATTGCGCGCAGCCAGCTTGACCCTGCGCGCGGGGTGATGGTGGTGGGGACAGGGCTGGCTGATGTGCGGGCCGAGGCATCGCCCACGTCGGCGCTCAATTGGCGGGCGCAGCCCGGTGTGGTCGCTACCCTGCTGCGCTGCCGTGAAAGCTGGTGCGAAGTCGATATTGCCGGGCGCAAGGGCTGGACGCTGCGCGAACGCCTGTGGGGCGCAGAGGATTTGCCGGGCGACGAATAGGCCGGGCGACCGCCAAGCCGCCCGGCGTTTCGCCTTAGATCAACTCCACCGCAACCGCGGTCGCTTCCCCGCCGCCGATGCACAAGGACGCTACGCCGCGCGTCTTGCCCTGCGCCTTCAATGCGCCAAGCAGGGTGACGATGATCCGCGCACCGCTCGCGCCGATGGGGTGGCCCAATGCCGTGCCGCCGCCGTTGACGTTGATCTTGTCGTGCGGGATGCCAAGATCGCGCATCGCAAACATCGCCACGCAGGCGAAGGCTTCGTTGACTTCAAACAGATCGACATCATCGACGCTCCACCCGGCGCGGTCGAGCACTTTCTGGATCGCGGGGATCGGCGCGGTGGTGAAATCCGCCGGGGCCTGCGCGTGCGCTGCGGTGGCGACGATCCGTGCGACGGGGGTGTAGCCCTTGTCAGCGGCCACACTTGCGCGGGTCAGCACCAATGCGGCGGCACCATCCGAAATAGAACTGGACGTCGCGGCGGTGATCGTCCCGTCCTTGGCGAAGGCGGGGCGCAGTTGCGGGATCTTGTCAGGGCGGCCTTTACTGGGGGATTCGTCGTGTTCCACCACAACATCGCCTGCGCGGGTTTTCACCGTCACCGGCACGACTTCGTCGGCAAACGCGCCGCTGGCAATCGCACGGTTGGCGCGGGCGAGCGATTCGATGGTGTAGGCATCCATCTCGTCGCGGGTCATCTGATAGGCGTTGGCGGTATCCTGAGCAAAAGTGCCCATCGCGCGGCCCGGTTCATAGGCATCTTCCAGCCCATCAAGGAACATGTGGTCATAGGCCGTATCATGCCCCAACCGCGCGCCCGAGCGGTGCTTTTTGAGCAGGTAAGGCGCGTTGGTCATGCTCTCCATCCCGCCGGCAACCACCACGTCGATGGTGCCACTGGCGAGCGCTTCGGCCCCCATGATCACGGTCTGCATTCCGCTGCCGCACACCTTGTTGACGGTGGTGGCCTGAACGGAAAGCGGCAGGCCCGCCTTGATCGCGGCCTGGCGCGCCGGGGCCTGGCCAAGCCCAGCGGGCAGCACGCAGCCGATATAGGCACGGTCGATATCCTCACCCGCCACGCCGGCGCGCTCAACCGCCGCCTTGACCGCCACCGCGCCAAGATCGGTCGCGGCAACATCGGCCAGCGCGCCCTGCATCGCGCCCATCGGGGTGCGGGCGTAAGAAAGGATCACGATCGGGTCGGCGGCGGAAAACTGGGTCATGGCAAAGTCCTTGCGTCACGTAGGGGGTGGTGATCCCCCAATGTAATGCTGCGTCGCAGTATTGGCAATCATAGTCGCGTGGCTGCAACCGCCTTGTCAGCGGGCGGGCTTTGCGCGAAGATGCGTCGCAAATGAAAACGCATCACTGCGAATGGGAGAATGACATGGCCGATGATCGCCGCGAAGAACTCGAAGCCCTGCTGACGCGCCAACGCGCTGCCTTCACCGCTTCGCGCCCGGAACCAATGTCGCAGCGCAAAGACCGCATCCGGCGCGCGATTGCTCTGGTGAAGGATCACGGTGATGATTTCGCCAAGGCGATGAGCGCGGATTTCGGTAACCGTTCCTACGCGCAATCGATGCTGACCGATGTTGCGGCGACCGTGGCTGCGGGCAATGATGCCCTGAAACACATGGACAAGTGGGCCAAGCCCGACAAGCGCAAGGTGCAGTTCCCGCTCGGCCTGCTGGGCGCGCGGGCCGAGGTGCGGTATGAACCCAAGGGCGTGATCGGCATCCTATCCCCGTGGAATTTCCCGCTTCAGCTTGCCTTTGGCCCGTTGATGCAGGTGTTTGCAGCGGGCAATCGTGCGATGATCAAACCGTCCGAATTTACCGAGCGCACCAGCGAGTTGATGGCGCAGTTGACGGCCGAATATTTCGCACCCGAAGAAGTCGCGGTTGTTACCGGTGGGCCGGAAGTCGCCGCCGCGTTTTCCTCGCTGCCGTTCGATCATCTGGTGTTCACCGGGTCGACCGCGACGGGCCGCCGGGTGATGCAGGCCGCCGCCGCGAACCTCGTTCCGGTAACGCTTGAACTCGGCGGAAAATCGCCCGTCATCATGGGCCGCAGCGCCGATTTCGCCAAGGCAGGCGAACGGATTGCGATTGGCAAAATGCTCAACGCCGGGCAAATCTGCCTCGCGCCCGATTACATGATCGTGCCCGAAGACAAGCAGGACGAAGCGGTGGCGGGCGTCGTCGGCGCGGCGAGCGCGATGTATCCGCGCCTGCTCGATAATGATGACTACGCTTCGATCGTGTCCGACCGCCACTTTGAGCGGCTGCAAGGCCTGATCGAAGACGCGCGCGGCAAGGGCGCCGAGGTGATCGAGGTCAATCCCGCTGGCGAGGATTTCACAAACGCCAACCAACGCAAGATGCCGCTCACCATCCTGAAAAACGTCACCGAAGATATGGCGGCGATGCAAGAGGAAATCTTCGGCCCGGTATTGCCGGTGATGACCTACAAGGCGCTCGATCAGGCGGTGGATTACGTCAACGATCATGATCGCCCGCTCGGCCTGTATTATTTCGGTGAGGACAAAGGCGAACAGGAACGTGTGCTGACCCGAACGATTTCAGGCGGGGTGACGACCAATGACGTGATTTTCCACGTTTCGATGGAAGACCTGCCGTTCGGCGGGGTCGGCCCGTCGGGGATGGGGTCTTACCACGCCATCGAAGGCTTCCGCGAATTCAGCCACGCCCGCGCGGTTTATCACCAGCCCAAGATCGACATCGCCAAGCTTGCCGGATTGAAGCCGCCCTATGGCAAGGCGACCGACAAGGCGGCGGCGAACATGATGAAGTAAGGGGCGGGCGCAACAGGTGTTCGATTTCCCGCAACACCAATAAGGGAATTTGTCGGAGTCACAGGCTTGCGCCTGCCGTTCGACGGGCTTAGGGCGGCCATCGGAATTAACAGCTTGGACAACGCCGTGGTCGATCTCAGCCAGTATCTTCCGATACTGTTATTCGTGCTCGTTGCCTTCGGGCTCTCGCTCCTGTTCGTGGTGGCGCCGATGGCGGTGTCTCGGCTGACCGGCACGCACAACCCGGATGCCGAAAAACTCAGCGAGTATGAATGCGGTTTCCCCGCGTTTGAGGACGCACGCAGCCAGTTTGATGTGCGGTTCTACCTCGTGGCGATCAGCTTTATCGTGTTCGATCTTGAAGCCGCATTCCTGTTCCCTTGGGCGGTCAGCCTTGGCGAAACGGGCTGGGTTGGCTGGGGCGGCATGATGGTGTTCCTGTTCATCCTTGCGGTTGGGCTGGCTTATGAATGGAAGAAAGGGGCGTTGGATTGGGAATGAATACGACCATTACTCCTCCCCAAGGACTTCCTGACATTTCGGCGCTCACCACCGCCAAGGGCGGCGAGTTGCGTCAGCCCGATGCGTCCTATTTCACCGCGTTGCAGACAGAGGTGAATGACAAGGGCTTCCTCGTGACTTCGACCGAGGATCTGTTCCAGTGGGCGCGCACCGGCAGCTTGTGGTGGATGACCTTCGGCCTCGCCTGCTGCGCGGTCGAGATGATCCACGTCAATATGCCGCGTTACGACATGGAGCGTTTCGGCGCTGCCCCGCGTGCGTCCCCGCGTCAGTCGGACGTGATGATCGTGGCGGGCACGCTTTGCAATAAGATGGCCCCGGCGCTGCGCAAGGTTTACGACCAGATGTCCGATCCCAAATACGTGATCAGCATGGGCAGCTGCGCCAATGGCGGTGGCTATTATCATTACAGCTATTCGGTGGTGCGCGGCTGTGACCGGATTGTGCCGGTGGATATTTACGTGCCCGGATGCCCGCCGACGGCCGAGGCGCTGCTGTACGGCGTCATGCAGCTCCAGCGCAAAATCCGCCGCGTCGGCACGATTGAGAGGTAAGGGCGATGGCCGTTCTCCACTCCGCCCCGAAATTCGCCTCGAACGAAGGCGTGATTGACGCGATCAGCGAAAGCATCAGCGTGTGGCTGATCGATGCGCAAGAAGCGCATGGCGAGGTATCGTTCCGCGTCCAGCGCGATGGCATCGAACAGGTGCTGCGCAGCTTGCGTGACGATCACCAATATCAGCAGTTGATGGAAATCGCCGGGGTTGATTACCTCGACCGCGCGGAGCGGTTCGAGGTGGTCTATATGCTCCTGAGCCTGACCAAAAACCACCGCGTGATGGTGAAATGTTCGGCTGACGAGGACACCCCGGTTCCGACCGTCACGAGGCTGTGGCCCAACGCGGGCTGGCTGGAACGCGAAGTGTTCGACATGTTCGGCGTCACTTTCGCGGGCAACCCCGATCTGCGCCGCATCCTCACCGATTACGGGTTTGAAGGTCACCCGTTCCGCAAGGACTTCCCACTCACCGGCTACACCGAACTACGCTATTCCGAAGAGGAAAAGCGGGTGGTGTATGAACCGGTCGAACTGGCGCAGGAAATGCGCGAGTTTGATTTCCTCTCCCCATGGGAAGGAGCAGATTACGTGCTGCCCGGAGACGAGAAGGCCCCTGCGGTGCCGCCTGCCGGGGAGGCGAAGAAATGACCATGCAGCGCGAAGAATCGCCGACCACCGATGGCGCGGTCATCAACAATTACACCATCAATTTCGGCCCCCAGCATCCGGCGGCGCATGGCGTGCTGCGGATGGTGATGGAGCTGGATGGTGAGGTGATCGAACGGATCGACCCGCACGTCGGCCTGCTCCACCGCGGCACCGAAAAGCTGATCGAACACAAGACGTATTTGCAGGCGCTGCCCTATTTCGACCGGCTCGATTACGTTTCGCCGCTGTGTCAGGAACATTCCTATGTGCTGGCGATTGAAAAGCTGCTCAATCTCGAAGTGCCGATCAGGGCGCAATATCTGCGGGTGCTGTTTGCGGAATTGACGCGCATTTCCAATCACATGCTCAACATGGGCGCGCACATCCTCGATGTTGGCGCGTTCACGCCGAACCTGTGGATCATGGATCTGCGCGAAGATTGCATGAACTTCTTTGAACGCGCCAGCGGCGCGCGGATGCACTCGGCGTGGTTCCGTCCCGGCGGCGTGCATCAGGACGTGCCGGAAAAGCTGCTGGTCGATATCGGCGACTGGCTCGACAACCGTTTCTTCCAGCTGTTCGAAGACGCGATGAGCCTCGTGATCGACAACCGCATTTTCAAACAGCGCAATGTCGATATTGCGGTTGTGGGCCGCGATGATGCGATTGCGTGGGGCTTTTCCGGCCCGATGATCCGCGCCGCTGGCATCCCGTGGGATCTGCGCAAGAGCCAGCCCTATGACGTCTATGACCGCATGGAATTCGACATTCCGGTGGGCACAAATTCGGACTGCTATGATCGCTTCATGGTGCGCGTGAAGGAAGTTTACGAAAGCGCCAAAATCATCCGCCAGTGCTTGCGCGAGATACCGACTGGCCCGATTGCCAGCAGCGACAGCAAGGTCGTGCCGCCGAAGCGCGGCGAAATGAAGCAGTCGATGGAAGCGCTGATCCACCACTTCAAACTCTACACCGAAGGCTTCCACGTGCCTGCTGGCGAAGTTTACGTGGCGACCGAAAGCCCCAAGGGCGAATTCGGCGTCTATCTCGTCAGCGACGGCACCAACAAGCCCTACCGCTGCAAGATCCGCCCCACGGCCTTCTCGCACCTTCAGGCAATGGACTTCATGTGCAAAGGCCACATGCTGCCCGACGCGACCGCCATCCTGGGCGCGATCGACGTGGTGTTCGGGGAGTGTGACCGGTGATCGAGATGAGCCGCTTCGACTTCGCGCTCCTGTCGCTTGCGATCCTGATCTTGGGGGTCTCGATTGGATTGTTGATAGCGGGCCACAATCAATTCATGTCTGTAATGCTTGGGTCGCTCGTTTTGTCGACGTGGTTCGAACTGCGAGGAAACAAGCGCCGCCGCGAGAACTCAAATGGCTGACCGTACCCCCGCACCCGATACCCCCGAACTGCGCTCCCGTTGGAGCGCGTTCGCATGGACCCCGGAGAACAAGACAACCGCCGATTGGCACATCGCCAAGTATCCCGAGGGGCGTCAGCGCTCGGCGGTGATGCCGCTGCTCGATCTCGCCCAGCGGCAGGTCGGCGCCGAGACCGATACGCAGGGCTGGCTGCCGCTTCCGGTGATCGAATATGTGGCGCAATATCTCGGGATGCCGGTGATCCGCGTGCTCGAGGTCGCCAGCTTCTACTTCATGTATAACCTGAAGCCCGTCGGCAAATTCCACGTGCAGGTGTGCGGTACTACGCCCTGCATGCTGCGCGGGAGCGACGACATCATCGCCGCCTGCAAAAAGCGCGGCATGAAGAAGGGCGAGGTTTCGGCAGATGGGCTGTGGACCCTCACCGAAGTCGAATGCATGGGCAATTGCGCCACCGCGCCGATGGTGCAGATCAACGATGACAATTACGAGGATCTGACGCTGGAACGCCTCGACGCGGTGCTCGATGCGCTCGCAGCGGGTGAGCAACCCAAAGCGGGCACGCAGGAGCCGGGGCGGCATACCTCGGAACCCTCGGGCGGGCCGACTACCTTGCAGGACATGGTCAACGCCAACCACGATTATCGGGGGGAGTGGTGATGCGTTCCGGCCATCCCATTCTCGTCATCCCAGCGAAAGCTGGGACCCAGGGCGACACGCACTGTGCTTTGTTGCCTGAGGCCCCAGCTTTCGCTGGGGTGACGGGAGAGGTTGCAAAGTGACCGAAGCCGTCTCCATACTTGGCGCGCTGATCCTCGCCTTCATCGCCTACAAGGTGCTGATGGGTCTGGTGCGCGTGGGGGTGATCATCCTCATCCTCGCGGTGCTGGCAGGGCTGTGGCAGCAGGGAGTGATCGGATGAATTCGCTCACGCTCGCCTTTGTCGTCCTCGGGCTGACCGGCTTTGCGCTGGGTGCGGTGTTGAGCGCGACCGGCAAGATGGAAATGGGCGTGATCCTGATGGGTCTCGGACTTGCCTTCCAAGTGATTTCGCTGGTGCGGCTGAAACGCGCCAAAACTCAAGGGAAGCAGTGATGCTTGGCGATAAGGATCGCATCTTTACCAACGTTTACGGCTTTCAGGATTGGGGCCTGAAGGCAGCGCAGGCGCGCGGCGATTGGGACGACACCAAGGCGCTGCTCGCACGCGGGCCGGACGCGATCATCGAGGAAATGAAGGCTTCGGGCCTGCGCGGACGCGGAGGGGCGGGTTTTCCCACGGGGCTCAAGTGGTCCTTCATGCCCAAGGAATCGCGCGACGGTCGCCCCAGCTTCCTCGTCATCAACGCCGACGAATCCGAACCGGGTAGCTGCAAGGACCGCGAAATCCTGCGCCACGATCCGCACAAGCTGGTCGAAGGCGCGCTGGTCGCAGGCTTCGCGATGCGGGCGCGGGCGGCCTATATCTACGTGCGGGGTGAGTATATCCGTGAGGCCGAGACGCTCCAGAAGGCGATTCACGAAGCCTATGACGCGGGGCTGATCGGCAAGAACGCCTGCGGTTCGGGCTACGACTTCGACGTGTTCATGCACCGCGGCGCGGGCGCCTATATCTGCGGCGAAGAAACCGCGATGATCGAAAGCCTCGAAGGCAAAAAGGGCCAGCCGCGCCTCAAGCCTCCGTTCCCGGCGGGCGCGGGGCTCTATGGCTGCCCGACAACGGTCAACAACGTCGAAAGCATCGCGGTCGCGCCGACGATCCTGCGGCGCGGGGCCTCGTGGTTCAGCTCCTTCGGGCGCGAGAACAACAAGGGCACCAAATTGTTCCAGATTTCCGGCCACGTGGAAAAGCCCTGCGTCGTCGAGGAAGCGATGAGCATCCCCTTCGAGGAGCTGATCGAAAAGCACTGCGGCGGCATTCGCGGCGGGTGGGACAATCTGCTGGCGGTGATCCCCGGCGGCTCGTCCGTGCCGCTCGTCCCCGCCGCGCAAATCCGCCACGCGCCGATGGACTTTGACGGGCTGAAGGAACTGGGCTCGGGCCTCGGCACGGCAGCGGTGATCGTCATGGACAAGTCCACCGACATCGTCCGCGCGATCAGCCGCCTCAGCTATTTCTACAAGCACGAAAGCTGCGGCCAGTGCACCCCCTGCCGCGAAGGCACAGGCTGGATGTGGCGGATGATGGAACGCCTGCGCACCGGCGATGCTGCGATCGAGGAAATCGACATGCTGCACGAAGTCACCAAGCAGGTCGAAGGCCACACGATCTGCGCGCTGGGCGATGCGGCGGCGTGGCCGATCCAGGGGCTGATCCGGCATTTCCGGCCGGAACTTGAGCGACGGATCAACGAACATAACGCGCAGTTTGCGGAAGCGGCGGAGTGACTGAGCCGCTCATCTATAAAGACCACGAGTTTAAGGTCGGTCCTCGCAAGGGGATCACTGAGCGTCGCGTGCCCTACCGCTACACCGATGGGTTCTTTCGGGTTTATGACCCGAACAGCAACCTGAAGTTCAACATAGATGCAAACGCCACCAAGGTGTCGACGCTTGCGGAAGTCGCGCACTACCTTCGCCAAGGTTACGGATTGCGTATGACAGGTCCGCATACGCCATCGCCTAGCCTCTGCTCCGCCAACAACATCGTGGTAGAAGACTGATGCCTAAAGTCACCGTAGATGGTCAGGAAATCGAAGTCCCCGCGGGCGCGACTGTTTTGCAGGCGTGCGAGTTGGCGGGCAAGGAAATCCCGCGTTTCTGCTATCACGAACGGCTCAGCATCGCGGGCAATTGCCGCATGTGTCTGGTCGAGGTGAAGCCTGGCCCGCCCAAGCCGCAAGCTAGCTGCGCGCTGCCCGCTGCCGAGGGTCAGGAAATCCGCACCGATAGCCCGATGGTCAAGAAGGCCCGCGAAGGGGTGATGGAGTTCCTGCTCATCAACCACCCGCTCGATTGCCCGATCTGTGATCAGGGCGGCGAGTGCGATCTTCAGGATCAGGCGGTCGCCTATGGCCGCGGCGGTTCGCGTTATGCCCGCGAAAACAAGCGCGCCGTGACCGAGAAATACATGGGTCCGCTGATCAAGACGATCATGACCCGCTGCATCCACTGCACCCGCTGCGTGCGCTTTTCCGAGGAAATCGCCGGCGTGGACGAAATCGGCGCGCTGTATCGCGGCGAAGATATGCAGATCACCACCTATCTCGAACAGGCGGCGGCGCATGAGCTGAGCGCCAATGTCATCGACCTGTGTCCGGTCGGCGCGCTGACCTCGCGGCCTTACGCCTTTGAGGCGCGGCCGTGGGAGCTGAAGAAGACACTCAGCATTGATGTGTCGGACGCGGTGGGGGCGAACATCACGCTCCATTCCAAGGGACGCGAAGTCATGCGCGCGCTGCCACGCGTCAATGACGACGTGAACGAGGAGTGGTTGAGCGACAAGGGCCGCTATCAGGTCGACGGGCTGACCAAGCGGCGGCTCGACCGGGTTTGGGTGCGCCGGGATGGCCGGTTACAGCCTGCTGAGTGGAGCGAAGCCTTCGGCATGATCGCGGGCGCTCTGGAAGGCGACAAAGCCAGCATTGCGGCGGTGGCGGGCGATATGCTCGATGCCGAGACGATGTTTGCGGCGAAGGCGCTGGTCAATGCCTGCGGTTCGCAGCTGATCGAAGCGCGCCAGACCGGCATGACTTATGATGTGTCAAATCTCGCGGCGGTGAACTTCAATTCGACCTTCGCGGGCATCGAGACGGCTGATGCGATCCTGATCATCGGCAGCCATGTCCGCTGGGAAGCGGCGCTGCTCAATGTCCGGCTGCGCAAGGCGGTGAAGGCGGGGGCGAAGGTCTTTGTGGTCGGGCCGGAATGGGAAACGACCTATCCGGCGACCTTGCTCGGTAGCGACCTGAAACTGCTCAACCGCGTGCCCAAGGAACTGGGTGACGTCATGAAGGCGGCCAAGCGCCCGGCGGTGATCCTCGGCGCGGCGGCGCTGGCCAAGGGCGCGCTGCCTGCTGCGCTGAAGCTGGTCGACAAGTTCGGGCTGGTGAAAGACGATTGGAACGGGTTCAACGTGCTGCACATTTCGGCGGCGCGGATGGCTTCGCTGATGCTTGATTTCACAGTTCCGGGCGGCATGGGCGACATCGCCGCTGCCGCGCCCAAAGTGCTGCTCAGCCTCGGCGCGGACGAGATGGATTACGGCGCGTTCGCGGGGAGCCTCAAGGTCTATATCGGCCACCACGGCGATAAGGGCGCGCATCACGCCGACATCATCCTGCCCGGTGCATCCTATGCCGAGAAGGACGGGACTTACGTCAACACCGAAGGCCGGGTGCAGTTCGCCGAAAAGGCCGTGTTCGCCCCCGGCGATGCGCGCGAGGACTGGACGATTTTGCGCGCGCTCGCCGATGCGCTAGGCGTCACGGTCGGCTTCGACAGCTTTGCCGAGCTTCAGGCGAAGATGATTGCCGCCGTGCCTGCTCTTGGCGAAGAAGGCCTCGCCGATTACGGCGCGCTGCCCAAGGCGGACAGCGGCGCGAAGTCCGAGGGCGAGATCACCGGCTATCCGGTCAAGGATTTCTACCTCACCAACCCTATCGCCCGCGCGAGCGAAGTGATGCAGCGCTGTTCGGATGAATTGCTGCACGGGGCCGATGTGAAGGAGGCTGCGGAATGAGCCATTTTCTGCCTCCGACCAATTTCGTCATTGCGAGCGAAGCGAAGCAATCCATGGCCCTATCCACGGCGTCGCAGAGCAACGGCCCATGGGTTGCCGCGTCGTCTGCGGCTCCTCGCAATGACGAGGGAGTGAATCGATGACCGCTTTCTTCCAATCCCTCGGCCTCTCCTACGAATGGGCCTGGACCGTCGCGACCTTTGCGGGGATCCTGATCATCTCGCTGCTCGTAATGTTCAGCGTCGCCATGGTGATCTATGTCGACCGCAAGGTGTTGGGCGCGATCATGATGCGGCGTGGGCCGAATGTGGTCGGGCCGTTCGGCTTGCTGCAGAGCTTCGCGGATGGGCTCAAGGTCTTCCTGCAGGAAACCATCATCCCATCAGCCGCTAACAAGGGCATCTTCCTGCTCGCGCCGATTATCACCTTTACCGTCGCGCTGGCGGCGTGGGCGGTGATCCCGTTCGATGCGGGCGTGGTGCTGGCGGATATCAACGTGGGTCTGCTCTACATCCTCGCGATCTCTTCGATGGGGGTTTACGGCGTGGTGATGAGCGGGTGGGCGTCGAACTCCAAATACCCGTTCTTCTCGGCGATGCGCGCTTCGGCGCAGATGATCTCCTACGAAGTCTCGATCGGCTTCGTGCTGGTGTGCGTGGTGCTGTTTGCTGGCACCTTCAACCTGTCGGGCATCGTCAATGCGCAGCAAGGCTTCGGCCTCGGCGTGATCAACGCCTATGCGGTGCATCCGCTGTTGTTCCCGATGTGGGTGGTGTTCTTCATCTCGGCGCTGGCCGAAACCGCACGCGCGCCGTTTGACCTGACCGAGGCGGAGAGCGAGCTGGTTGCGGGCTACCAGACCGAATATTCCTCGATGAGCTTCGCGCTGTTCTGGCTCGGCGAGTATGCCAACATCCTGCTGATGTGCTCGCTAAACACACTGCTGTTCTGGGGCGGATGGCTGCCGCCGATTGACTGGGCGCCGCTCTACATGGTGCCGGGGATCATCTGGTTCCTGCTCAAGACCTTCGTGTTCTTCTTCATGTTCAGCTGGATCTGGGCCACCGTGCCGCGCTACCGTTATGACCAACTGATGCGCCTCGGGTGGAAGGTGTTCCTGCCGATGAGCCTGCTGTTTGTCGCTGCCACTTCCGGTTATCTCATGGCCATTGGGCATTTTTCATGACCACCGTCTCCCACCTCATCAAATCGTTCACCCTCTGGGAATTCCTCAAAGCGCACGCGCTGACCTTGAAGTATTTCTTCAAGCCCAAGGTGACGATCAACTACCCGTTTGAAAAAGCCCCGCTCTCGCCCCGCTTCCGTGGCGAACACGCGCTGCGGCGCTATCCCAATGGCGAGGAACGTTGCATCGCGTGCAAGCTGTGCGAGGCTGTGTGCCCTGCGCAGGCGATCACCATCGACAGCGAACCGCGCGAAGACGGCAGCCGCCGCACCACGCGTTATGACATCGACATGACCAAGTGCATCTATTGCGGTTTCTGTCAGGAAGCCTGCCCGGTCGACGCCATCGTCGAAGGGCCGAATTTCGAATACGCCACCGAAACCCGCGAGGAGCTGTTGTATGACAAGGCCAAATTGCTCAGCAATGGTGACAAGTGGGAACGGGCCATCGCGGCCAACCTTGAAGCCGACGCACCCTACCGCTAGGGCGCGCCGCAGAGAGTTGTAGGATCAATATTTCGTCATCCCGGCACCAATGAATTCGGGGCCGGGATCTAGCTTGGACTAAGGGATCACATTGCCGCTTTCTGGACTTCGGCCTTGGCCGGGGTAACGGACCGGCGGAGACACGACATGATACAGGCCATCGCCTTCTATTTCTTCGCGACCATCGTGGTCGGCGCCGCTGTGATGGTTATCATGGCGAAGAACCCCGTGCATTCGGTGCTGTGGCTGATCCTGACCTTCTTCAACGCCGCCGGGCTTATGGTGATGGTGGGCGCAGAGTTCATCGCGATGCTGCTGGTGATCGTTTACGTCGGCGCGGTCGCGGTATTGTTCCTGTTTGTGGTGATGATGCTCGACATTGATTTTGCCGCGATGCGCGCAGGCTTTATCCGCAATGTCCCGTTGGGGCTGGCGATTGCAGCGGTGCTGCTGGCCGAATTGCTGCTGGCGGTGGGCGCATACAATGCAGGCGGAATATCGCTCGGCGTGCCCGATGGCAGCGCGATGCAGGCGGCTGATGTCAGCAATATCGAGGCGCTCGGCGCGCTGCTTTATGGTCGGTATATCCTGTTGTTCGAAATCGCCGGGATCATCCTGCTGGTGGCGATGATCGGGGCGATTGTGCTGACCCTCCAGCCGCCGAAGCTCGGTGCGCGTGCGCGGCAGGACGTGGGCAAGCAGATCCGCCGCCGTCCCGAAGATGCAACCGTCATGAAGAACCCGGAGATCGGGCAAGGGGTTGAACTATGATGAGTGCAGGTGGGATTGGTATCGAACACTACCTTACCGTGGGCGCGATTTTGTTCGTGCTTGGGGTGTTGGGGATTTTCCTCAACCGCAAGAATGTGATCGTGATCCTGATGGCGATCGAGCTGATCCTGCTCGCCGTGAACATCAATCTGGTCGCCTTCAGCGCGTTTATGCAGGATCTGGTGGGGCAGGTTTTCGCGATGCTGGTGTTGACCGTGGCGGCGGCCGAAGCCGCCATCGGCCTTGCGATCCTGGTGATTTATTTCCGCGGACGCGGCTCAATTGCGGTTGATGATATCAACCGGATGAAGGGGTAAGCGACCAGTGCAGACCCAGATCCTCCTCATCGTGTTTGCGCCGCTGCTGGCGGCTGTGATTGCCGGTCTGGGCAACCGCATGATCGGCAATCTTGCGGCCAAGTCGATCACCACCGGCGCGCTGGTCCTGTCAGCTATCCTGAGCTGGCCGATCTTCCTCGGCTTTATCGCCGGGACTGAAACCGCCGAAGTGGTGCAGGTGTTGAAGTGGGTCGAAAGCGGCTCGCTCTCCTTCGATTGGGCCTTGCGGGTCGATACGCTGACGGCGGTCATGCTGGTCGTGATCAACACGGTTTCGGCAATCGTGCATATCTATTCGTGGGGGTATATGGAGGAAGACCCGGATCAGCCGCGGTTCTTCGCCTACCTTTCGCTGTTCACCTTTGCGATGCTGATGCTGGTGACGGCTGATAATCTGGTGCAGATGTTCTTCGGTTGGGAAGGGGTTGGGCTGGCGTCCTATCTGCTGATCGGGTTCTGGTTCAAAAAGCCCAGCGCCGGGGCCGCCGCGATCAAGGCGTTTGTGGTCAACCGGGTCGGCGATCTGGGCTTCATGCTCGGCATTTTCGGCACCTATCTGGTGTTCCAGACCACTTCGATCCCCGAAATTCTGGCCGAGGCGCCGGCGATGAGCGGATCGACCATCACCTTTGTCGGGATGCGCCTCTATACGATGGACATCCTGTGCATCCTCCTGTTCATCGGCGCGATGGGAAAGAGCGCGCAGTTGGGCCTGCACACTTGGCTGCCCGATGCGATGGAGGGGCCGACGCCGGTTTCCGCGCTGATCCACGCCGCGACAATGGTGACGGCGGGTGTGTTCATGGTCTGCCGTCTGTCGCCAATGTTCGAAACCGCTCCGACCGCGCTGATGGTCGTCACGGTAATCGGTGCTGCCACCTGCTTCTTTGCCGCTACCATCGGCACCACGCAGTGGGACATCAAGCGGGTGATCGCCTATTCAACCTGTTCGCAGCTCGGCTATATGTTCTTTGCTGCCGGGGTGGGCGCATACGGGGCGGCGATGTTCCACCTGTTCACCCACGCTTTCTTCAAGGCGCTGCTGTTCCTTGGCGCGGGCAGTGTGATCCACGCGATGCATCACGAACAGGACATGCGCTATTACGGCGGGCTGAGGAAACGCATTCCGTTCACCTTCTACGCGATGCTGGCGGGCACCTTGGCGATCACCGGGCTGGGCGTTTACCACCTTGGCGTCGGCTTTGCCGGGTTCTGGTCGAAGGACGCCGTGCTCGAAGTAGCCTTTGCGCGCGGTACGCAGATTTCAGTGATGTCGTTCTGGCTGGGCGTTGGTGCTGCCTTGCTGACCAGCTTCTACAGCTGGCGGCTGATGTTCCTGACCTTCTGGGGCAAGCCGCGCTGGATCGAGAGCGAGCATATCCAGCATTCCGTCCACAAGACCCCGGAACAGGCGGGAGAAGATACCACAGGCGGCTATCACCCGCATGAAAGCCCGGTGTCGATGCTGGTGCCGCTCGGCCTGCTGGCTGTTGGCGCGGTTGCGGCAGGGCAGGTGTTTGCGCCGAGCTTCCTCGATAATGCGGCATTCTGGGCCGGGTCGATCTTTTATAACGAGCCGTTAATTCATGCCATGCACGCTGTGCCCTATTGGGTAAAGTATTCGGCGCTGGTCGTGATGCTGCTCGGCTTTGCGGGTGCGTATCTCGCCTATATCGCCAAGCCTGATATCCCGGCCAAGTTCGTCGCGACTTTCGGCGGCTTGCACAACTTCGTCTACCACAAGTGGTATTTTGACGAGTTGTATGATCGGATTTTTGTGAAACCCGCTTTCTGGCTCGGTCGCCAATTCTGGAAGCTCGGCGATATTGGCACGATCGACCGGTTTGGCCCCAATGGCATCGCCTGGGTTGTTGATCGCAGCGCGGTGGCCGCCAAGTCGATCCAGTCGGGCTACCTCTACACCTACGCGTTGATCATGCTGCTCGGGCTGGTCGCCGCTATCACTTACGTTCTGCTGTAGGAGCTCGCTTCGTCATGGAAGGCCTACCCATCCTGTCGTTGATGATGCTCGTGCCGCTGGCGGGCGCGATGGCGTGTCTGTTTGCGGGCGCTGCTGCCGCGCGGTGGATTGCACTGGGGACGACACTCGTCACCTTTGTTCTCGGCGTGGTGCTGTGGTCGAATTTCCAGATCGGGGGCGCGCAATGGCAGTTCACTGAACGGGCTGAACTGTTCGCGGGCTTTACATGGGCGTTGGGGATCGACGGCATTGCGCTGATGTTGATCATGCTCAGCGTGTTCCTGATGCCGATCTGCATTCTGGCGAGCTGGGATGCCGTGCAAAAGCGCGTCGGCGAATACATGGCGGCCTTCCTGTTCATGGAAGTGCTGATGATCGGCACGTTTTCGGCGCAGGATCTGTTCCTGTTCTATATCTTCTTCGAGGCAGGCCTGATCCCGATGTATCTGATCATCGGGGTTTGGGGCGGGGACAACCGCATTTACGCCAGTTACAAGTTCTTCCTCTACACCCTGCTCGGATCGGTGCTGATGCTGATTGCGATGTTCTGGATGGTGGCAGAGGCTGGCACCTCCGACATCCCGACATTGATGCAATACTCCTTCCCGCCAGGCGCGCAGACGTGGCTGTGGTTGGCATTCTTCGCCAGTTTCGCGGTTAAGGTTCCGATGTGGCCGTTCCACACCTGGCTGCCCGATGCCCACGTGCAGGCGCCCACGGCAGGGTCGGTGATCTTGGCGGGCGTGCTGCTCAAGCTGGGCGGTTATGGCTTTGTCCGTTTCAGCCTGCCGATGTTCCCTGAGGCCTCGGCGCAATTTGCGTGGCTGGTGTTTGTCCTGTCGATGATCGCAGTGGTCTACACCTCGCTGGTCGCACTGGTGCAGTCAGACATGAAGAAGCTGATCGCCTATTCATCGGTCGCGCATATGGCGATTGTGACCGTGGGCCTGTTCGCCTTCAACGTGCAGGGGCTGGAAGGCGCGATGATCGTGATGCTGTCGCACGGGCTTGTTTCGGCCGCGCTGTTCCTGTGCGTGGGTGTGATCTACGACCGGCTGCACACGCGTGAGATTGCGCGTTACGGCGGGCTGGCGATCAATATGCCTTATTATGCGCTGTTCTTCCTGCTGTTCACGATGGCGAGCATCGGCCTTCCGGGAACCAGCGGATTTGTGGGAGAGTTCCTCGCCTTGGCGGGCATTTATCAGACGTCCAGCCTTGTGGCGCTGGTGGCGACGACCGGGATCATTCTGGGCGCGGCCTATATGCTCTATCTCTATCGCCGGGTCGCATTTGGCGGGCAGGTGCATGAAGACGCGGCCGCGATGCGCGACATTTCGGCGCGTGAATGGTTGATGATGGCCCCGATTGCCGCTTCCGTGCTGTGGATGGGGGTTTACCCTGAAAGTTTCCTTGCCCCGATGCGCGCTGACATTGCCGTGCTTGATGCGCGGCTTGCGGCAGCGGCTCCGGCTAGCGATGCCGCTTTGACCGCAGGTGCTCCCCGCGCCGAAGCCGCCAATGCGCTTTCGCATAAAAACGGCGCCAATCATTCGAGCGCCGAGGAGGGCGCGCACTGATGGATTTCGCTCACTCCTTCGCGCTGATCGCGCCAGAATTGCTGCTGACCGCGGCGGGCCTCGCGCTGTTGCTGGTTGGTGCTTGGGGTGGTGACAAGTCCGCAAGGCTTGTCGCCATTGCCGCCGCAGCCGCCTTGTTCGGTGCGGGTTTCATGCTGGTGCCGGGGCTGCATTTCGGGGTGGACGGCCCGGCCACGCTGGCGTTTGGCGGGCTAATCAAGGTCGATAGCTTCGCGCTGTTTGCCAAGGCGTTGATCTATCTTGCTGCGATTGGCGCGCTGATGGTCGCGCCAGCGTTTTTCAACAGTGCGGCGGCGGGCACAGAGCGCGGGATGCGCGCCGAATATCCGGTGCTGATGCTATTCGCCGCTGTCGGCATGAGCATCATGGTTTCGGCCAATGATTTCATGACGCTCTACCTCGGGCTCGAACTCAACAGCTTGTCGGCCTATGTGCTGGCCGCAATCCTGCGGCGCGACACGCGTTCGGGCGAGGCGGGGCTGAAGTATTTCGTGCTCGGCGCGCTGGCATCGGGCATCCTGCTTTACGGGATGAGTCTGCTTTACGGCTTCACCGGCGGCACCGCGTTCACCGCCGTGCGCGCGGGTCTGACCGGAGAAATGGGCATTGGCGCGCTGTTCGGTGTGATCTTCGTTCTGTCGGGCCTCGCATTCAAGATTTCGGCGGTGCCGTTCCACATGTGGACGCCCGACGTTTACGAAGGCGCGCCGACCCCCGTCACCGCGTTCTTCGCTACCGCTCCCAAGGTGGCTGCCGTGGCGCTCACCGCGCGGGTGGTGTTTGAAGTGTTCGGCGCGCAAGTCGATGCGTGGCAGCAGATCGTGATGTTCACCGCGCTCGCCTCCATCATCTTCGGCGCGCTTGGGGCGATCGGGCAGGAGAATTTGAAGCGCCTGCTGGCCTATTCGTCGATCAACAATGTCGGATTCATCCTGCTGGGTCTTGCGGTCGCGAACGAGACCGGGGTGAGCGCCATGCTGGTCTATCTGTTCATCTATGTCGCGATGAGCCTTGGCAGTTTTGTTGCTCTGCTGATGCTGCGCGGTGAAGATGGCGCGCTGTTTGAAACCTTCGCCGATATCCGGGGCCTCTCGGTCACGCGACCTGCGATTGCCTGGGCGTTGCTGCTGTTCATGTTCAGCCTCGCGGGCATTCCGCCGCTGCTCGGTTTCTACGGCAAGTTCGTGGTGTTTCAGGCTACTATCGAAGCCGGGTTGGTCGCCTTTGGCGCCATCGCCATTGCGGCGAGCGTGATCGGGGCGTTCTACTACATCAAGTTCGTCAAGGTGATGTTCTTCGATGCACCGGCGGGCGTGGTCACAGGCAAGAGCGGCGCTGCGCACTGGGTGCTGCTAGGGCTGACGGCGGCGATTGTTTCACCGCTAGGCTATCTGCTGACCCCGTCGCTGACCGATCTGGCAGACAAGGCCGCAGCCTCGCTGTTCCTTGCGGTTTGACGGTTTCGCCTGACATTCGACTGGTCGAAGAAACCGGCTCGACCAATGCTGACCTCGTCGCGGCCATCCGCAGCGCAGAAGGATGGCCAGAAGGGCATTGGCTGGTTGCGCACCGCCAGACTGCTGGGCGCGGGCGGCAGGGACGCGAATGGTTTGATGGCACGGGCAATTTCATGGGCTCAACCGTGGTTGCTCTGCGCACAGACGATCCACCTCCGGCCTCGCTCAGCTTCGTTGCAGCCATCAGTGTCTTCCAAGCCTGTCGAATTGTTAAAGACAGCGCCGCTGGGCTGGCGCTCAAGTGGCCCAATGACGTGCTGCTGAACCACGGCAAATTATCGGGCATTCTGCTGGAGATGGTGCGCGGGCAGGTGGTGGTCGGCGTTGGCGTCAACCTTGCTCGCGCGCCGCAATTGCCCGACCGCAAGGTGGTAGCGCTCGCCGACGTCAGCGATCCTGTGCCAATCGCGGTTTTCGCCGAAACGCTGGCCGGGCAGTTTGCCCGCAACCTTGCCTATTGGCGTGATGCTGGCATTGGCCCTACACTCGAAGTATTTCTGGGGCTGTCAATCCACACCCGGGGTTCGTCCGTAACCGTCCACGATAGCGATGGGTCGCAGCTCTCCGGCAACTTCGCGGGGTTGGACGAAAGCGATGGTGCTTTGCGGCTACGCTTGGCGGATGGCAGCGAACGTGTCATTCGCGCCGGGGATATCGTCTGAAATGATGACTGGATTAAGGAGTGCGCCCAATGCTGCTTGCCGCTGATGTCGGGAACACCAACGTCGTTTTTGCGCTGTTCGAGCCTTGCCCGGACGGTTCGCACACCACCCGCGCGCGCTGGCGGATCGCCACCGATCCACGCCGTACGGGCGATGAATATGCGGTGTGGCTGCTGCAATTGCTGGCCATCGAAGGGGTTGCGCGCGACCAGATAACTCAGATTATTGTCGCCTCCGTCGTGCCGCGTGCCGACCATAACCTGACCGTGCTGTGCCAGAAATATTTCGGCATCACTCCGTTATTCGCCGGGCAGGGTAAAGCCGCCTGGCAGTTCGCAATCGACGTCGATCAACCGTCCTCGCTGGGCGCTGACCGTGCGCTCAACATCCTCGCTGCGCATCACAAATATGGCGGTGATCTGATTGTGGTTGATTTCGGCACCGCGACAAAGTTTGAAGCGGTTGATTTCACCGGTGCATACAAGGGCGGATCAATCGCGCCGGGGATCAACCTGTCACTCGATGCACTGGTCGGCAAAACCGCCAAGCTGCCGCGCATCGCCATTCGTGCACCCGACAACCGCAGCGTGATTGGCCGCAACACCGAAGACCAGATGCTGATCGGCGTGTTCTGGGGTTATGTCGCGATGATGGAAGGCATGGTCGCGCGGATGAAAACCGAAATTGGCCGCCCGGCAAAGGTTGTAGCCACCGGCGGGCTCGCCATATTGTTCGATGACGCCACCGACATTTTCGACCACGTCGATGCTGACCTGACGCTGGACGGCCTCGCCATCCTTGCGCGTCAGGCCGAAACCGCTTGAACCTATTTTATCCCTCTCCTGACAGAACCGGAAACACCTTGAAGAAAGATTTTACGCCCGAAGATGAATTGCTGTTCCTTGCGCTCGGCGGTTCCGGCGAAATTGGCATGAACGTCAATCTCTATGGCTGCCAGGGCAAATGGATCATGGTTGATCTGGGCATGACCTTTTCGGGCAACGAATATCCTGGCGTCGAACTGGTATTTGCCGACCTTGATTTCATTGAGGAGCGCCGCAAGGATCTGCTCGCCGTCGTGCTGACCCACGCGCATGAAGATCACATCGGCGCAGTCCCCTATTTCGCGGGCGAGTTGGGCGTGCCGCTTTATGCCACCCCGTTCACCGCCGATCTGGTGGCGCGCAAGCTCGAGGAAGCAGGGCTGCTTGGCAAGGTCAAACTCAATATTATCGAGGAAGATCACGGCGAGATCGACATCGGCCCGTTCAAAATAACCTATCTGCCGCTGGCGCACTCGATTGCCGAAGGCAACGCACTGCTGATCGACACGCCGCATGGGCGCATCTTCCACACTGGCGACTGGAAGCTCGACGAAGAACCGATCATTGGCGAGCCCACCACCGAAGAAGAACTGCGCGCTATCGGTGACGAAGGCGTGCTGGCGCTGGTGTGCGATTCGACCAATGTGTTTAATCCCGAACCCTCCGGCTCCGAAGGCGCAGTGCATCGCGGGTTGATGGAAGAGGTTGCGCGGCACAAGGGCAAGCGCGTCGTCGTCACCACCTTCGCCAGCAACGTCGCGCGGCTGCACACGCTGGGCGAGGTCGCGCGCGAAACGGGGCGGCAGATTTGCGTCGCAGGCCGCTCGCTCGACCGGATTATCGAGGTCGCGCAGGATAATGGCTATCTTGACGATTTCCCCACGCCGGTCAGTTTCGACACCGCAATGGGCCTGCCGCGCGGCGAAGTGCTGATCATCGCCACCGGCGGGCAGGGCGAACCGCGTGCTGCGCTGGGCCGGATGGCGGATAGTAATCATCCGATTGAACTGGCTGCGGGCGACGTGGTGCTATTCTCCTCGCGCCAGATCCCCGGCAATGAAATCCCGATCGCCAAGATTCAGAACCAGCTCGCCTCGCGCGGGATTGTGACCGTGAGCGACCGGCAGGCCTTTATCCATGTCTCGGGCCATCCGGGGCGGCCAGAGCTTGAGGCGCTGTATGATTGGTTGCGGCCAGACGTGCTGGTGCCTGTCCACGGCGAAATCCGCCATATGACTGAGCAGGCGCGGGTCGGCAAAGCCGCCGGGATCCCGGCGCAAGTGGTGCAGAAGAACGGCGATCTTGTGCGCCTAGCCCCCGGCAAGCCGGGCAAGCTGGCCGAAGTGCGTGCGGGGCGTCTGGTGCTCGATGGCGACATTATCGCGCGCGCTAACGGCGAAGCGATCACCATGCGCCGCCGGATCGCGCAAGATGGCGTGCTGGTGGTGGTGCTCGCGCGCGGGCAGGCACCATTGGTGGAGGCAATTGGCCTGCCGTTGGATGAAGACCTGCCAGATTTTCTTGAAGAGGCCGCTGGCGACGTGCTTGCTGCGATCAATCGGCTCAAGGGCAAGGACGCACGCGATTCAGCTGTGATCCACGAAGCAGCCCGGCTCGCCGCCCGCCGTGCGGCGCAGCGTTGGTCGGGTAAGAAACCGCAGGTGCGCGTGGTGATGCCGGGGGTACCTGCCTGATGCAGATCACTTCGATTGCGGCGATCTATTTCCTGTTCTGGGTGATGAGCGCGTTCGTGATGTTGCCGTTCGGCGTGCGCACCGCCGATGAAGCCGGGGAGGCAAAGGTACCTGGACAGGCGGACAGCGCCCCGGTCAATTTCCGCCCCGGCAGGGTGGCGTTGCGGGCAACGATCATCGCGGCGTTGTTCACCGGGCTGTTCGTCGCCAATTACCAATATGGCTGGGTCACTGTTGCCGATATCGACATTATGCCCAAGCCGCCGGGAGCAGCGGCGCGCTAGAGCGGGCTGCGTTAAATCTGACGCAGGTCGCCCGCTCTAGCCTTTGTTGTCGCATCGTAAAAAGCTGAAAACCGGTTCCCACTTTTCAGCACGATGCTCTAGCTGCGCAGGCGCTGGATCGCCTGTGCCAGCGCTACATAGAGCTTGCCCATTTCCGAACCCAGCACCGTCACGCTCAGCGCGTGGCCATCACGGGTCGACAGGATCGAGCGCAGCATCGCCTCGAAATCGTGAATGTAGCGGCTGACATTGGCCTTGAACACATCGTCCGCGTTGTAGAGCGATTCAATCTCACGCGCGGTGCCATTGTCGATCAGGCGCACCGCGCGGCGCGTAAAGATACCGCGGTCGCCCTTCAGATAGGCATCCCATGCGGTGTCAGCCACTTCGGTGGACAGCGCGGTGCTGATATCGATGGCAGCCGAATTGAGGCTGTCGGTGATCAGCGCCATGCGCCGCGCGAAGTCATTATTGATCTGTTCTTCAGCCAGTTCGCGCGCACGCGTCACGCGGTGTTCGAGATTGCCGGTAAGCTCGTTCACCCGCACAAGCTGATCGCGCAGCTGGATGGTTACTTCCCGGCCGACGCCCGAGGCACGGGCTGCTGCTTGCTCCAGCTTGCCGATCATCGTGGCTGCTTCATTTTGTAGCGCGCGTTCGAGCACCTCGACCGCTTCGCCGCCGAGGTTCTGAGCGAGCGCAGCGGTCTTTTCCCGCGCACCGGAATCAAGTGTGGCAAAGGCCTGTGCAATCGCTGTCTCCAGCGTGCCGAGCGCATCGCGCAACCGTTCCTGCGTGTCAGCGGCGAGCGTTCCGCTTTCCTCCGCCAGCCGCGCGAACCCGCCGCGCAGGCCCTGTAGGCGGGCGAGCGCGTCGTCTGACTGTTCGGCGAGGCGTGATCGGAACCCGGCAATCGCTTCATCGGCGGCGTCGATCTCGCTGCGGGTTTGCAGCAGATAGCCAGACAGGTCGTTACCTTGCTCGCTTGAACGCAGCATCAACTGGTTGACCGTGTCAGCGCGCGCCTCAACCTCAGAGAGCGCTTCGCCGACTCCGGTGATCGACTGGGTCAGATCTTCGCGTGTGGTGCGCGCGCCCGACTGGATGATTTCCAGCAGGCGAATGCCGCTTTCGGTGAGTTGCGCCAATTGTGTCTCAGTTGCGGCAAGCGCGGCGCGTTTGTCGGCCAAATGTTCCCCAAGCGTGTCAAGGCCTGTCGTAAGGTTGGCGCGTGCAGCTTCACCGTGCTCGTCAATTTCGCGTATCATCTGCCCCAACTGGTCGATGCGTTCTGCCACTGCTTCGCCATGCGCCAGCAGCTTTTCAGTATCGGCAATCTGCGCTTCACGCCGCAGAGCCAGGGCATCATCAAGTTCGCTAAGCCGCTGTGCCAGCAGTTCGCTTGCTTGCGCTTCGTGAGTTTCGAACGCGGCCTGGCGCTGTTCAAACTGTTCGGCAAGTGCGCGGCTTCGTTCACTCAGCTGGCTGTCGAAAGCCTCAATCTCGGACGTGGTTTGCCGTGCCCGTTTGCCCAGCGCGGCGAGCGCAGTGGCTTCCAGCGCGTCGAGCCGGGCACGGTAGGCTTCGGCATCGGTCTGCAAGGCGACAAATCGCTGGGTGACGAGCGCTTCGATCCGGGTCAGCTGATCCTCGAACCCGGTGAGTGTTTCACCCACCCGCTCACCCAGACTACGCACCTGCGTTTCGCTGGCGGCACCAAAAGTGTTGAGCCTCTCGAACCCGGCCACCAGCCGTTCAAGCTGATCCTGGGCATTGCGCCCTGCGCCGCCGATCTGGTTGGCGACGTCGCGCGCGGAATTGGCGATCACCGGCAGGTCATCGCGCAGCCGGTTCATGTTGCCGAGCGCGGTTTCGCTGGCGCTGCCAATCGCCTCGACCTGCGCGCCGTTGGTGGTGATGAGCGCCTGCAATTCGCCTGCATGGGTGGAAATCCGCTCCGCAGCGATCCGGCCCAGCGATTCCAGATCGCGCGATTGCGCGCCCAGAAATTCCCGCGCGAGGCTGAGTTCGCGGTTGACCACCTTGAGACGTGCTTCGAGCGCGGCGCTTTCCTGGTTCATCTGCGCGGCGCTGGCGGCAAAGCGATTGGCTTCTGCGCGCGATGATCGCATGGCAAGCAACCAGACGATCCCGACCAGAGCAACCGGTACCGACCATTGCACAGCCCAGCCTGCCCACAGATCTGGGGCAGGGTTGGCAAGCAATTTTGCCCAATGCGCCCAGACGAAAAATGCCGACCATGCGAAAATGGTTGCCATTGCCAAAGTCGGTGCCACCCACCCGAACCGGGATGTCGGCAGAGCGGGGTCACTGTCAGCGATCCAGCTTTCTGACAGCTCCAGTTCCGCCGTATCTGGCGATGCCGCGTTATCAGCGACATTGTCCGGCGAAACCGGCTCCGTTGCGCCGTTTTCCCCGCTCTTGCGCCCCAAGGCGCGCATCTGGTGCCGTCCTGCCATATTGCTATCATAACACAGTCGGACTCGTGATAAACCCCGCTTTAACCCAATTTGCCTTATGATCGTGTCATGGCGTTTGATAATGGAGCCCTTGATGCGACCCTTGCGGCGGCGGCCGGCGATGATGCCGTGCTGCTGCGCGAGCTGCGCGCGGCGTTTCTGGAAAGCGCGGCTCGCCAGCTTGACCTGCTCAAACGGG
Organism: Porphyrobacter sp. MBR-49; assembly: GCF_053628655.1. Taxonomy (NCBI): domain Bacteria; kingdom Pseudomonadati; phylum Pseudomonadota; class Alphaproteobacteria; order Sphingomonadales; family Erythrobacteraceae; genus Porphyrobacter; species Porphyrobacter sp. MBR-49. The sequence continues at coordinate 25,754 of NZ_JBRJGU010000005.1, read as the reverse complement.
CGCGCTGCGATGGCAACTGGAACGTTGCGGCAATGCGGCTGAAGGGGCTGGCGGCAAGTTTCCATGCCGATGATTTGTTGCAGGCGGCTGAAATTGCACTGCGGGCAGCACCGGGAGAGCCGCTGGCGATCCGCGAGATCGAAGCGGTGCTCGCGCGTTTCTCTCGCACCGCACGTCGCTGATCCCATGATGGTGCTTGAACGATTGCGCTGAACCCGCCAATCCCTCAGTCTTTCCGTGGCTCGATCGGAGATGTGAGGGATGCGCACCGGCCTGATTGCTGCTGTCACACGCACCGCGAACGGCGAATTGCGCGCCGAATTGCCTGTGGCCGGGCGGTCGGTGCTGGCTTGGCAGGTGGCGTTGATGCGCGATCTGGGGGTCGAACGGATACTCTGTCTGTGCGAGGACGTGCGCGGTGAACTTCTGCGTCTGCAACACGAGGTTGAGGCGGGCGGCGGCGCGTTTCATGCGTTGAAAGGCTTTGCCGCGCTTCCGGCGCTGGTTCGGGCCGAGGATGATCTTATCATACTGCGCGATGGGCTGGTGCCCGATCCGCTGCTGGCGCGCTCGCTGGTGGAGGCTGACCTCGGCCTGCGCCGGATGGTCGCCTGCCTGCCTTCCGATCATCCGCTTGCGACCAGCCACCCTCACGACTTTGAGCGTGTTGATGCGGTGCACCATTGGGCCGGACTGCTGGTAATGCGCGGTGCGCCAGTGCAACAATTGGCTGATTTTCCTGCGGATGCCGATGCGGTTTCGGTGCTGCTGCGGCTCGCCCTGCAAGCTGGAACGCCTTGTCACGGCTTAACCGCAAATGCGTTGACGGATGAGGCTTGGTTGCTGGCCGATTGCGCCGATGCGATCACGCGGCACGAACAGGCCATGATTGCAAAAGCAGCGCCAGAATCGGATTGGCGCGCGCCGCTGACGACACTGGCGGCGGTGCTGGTGCGAAAACTTGCGCCGCGCGGCCTGATGCGGGCACCAATGCTTGGCGCAGCCGCAGCATTCGCCTTGCTGATTGGCGGAGCGGTGACGGCGGCGTTGGGGGCGGCAGCGGGCGGCCTTGCGCTGGCGGCGCTTGGCAATTTTGCAGCGCGGCTTTCGGGCGGCTTTGCGACGCTGCGCCAGCATCTGCTGCGTCAGCACACCGCTGGGCGGCGCGGGGCAATTGCGGGGGTTTTGGTGGATGTTTTGACCGCAGTTGCGATATGGTTTGCGCTATCCCCCTGGCCCGAATGGACTGCGCTGGCGGTATCTGGGCCGATGGCCATTGGGCTGGCACGACTTGCGTCAAAAACAACCAATACCGCGCTGGCGGCGGTTGCATCCGACCGGGCGAGCCAGTTGCTGTTGCTCGCCTTGGCGGCGGTTTTCGGTTTGCTGCCCGAGGCGGTCGCAATCATGGCATTGGCGCTGCTTGCCGCTTTGCTACTGCGCAAAGCTGACAATTGAACTAACGCGGCCTTAACTATGCAGGTGTTAGGCCTGCAAGGATGGGCGAAGAAACGATGGACCTTGCCGCCGACCAAGCTGTCGAGGCGATCCTGCGGGATGAACTCGCGCGCGAAGACCGCGCGGCGGCGGCGGTCGTCCCGGTGCTGCGCCATTTGCTCGCCAGTGACGCCCATGCATTGGTGCGCGACGCTATCCTTGCGCGGGTGCGCGGCATGGTGGTGGATTGCGCCGCACAATTGCTGGCCGCGATGGCCGGACGTGATCCCGCCGCTCGTTCGCCATCGCTGGCCGATCCGGCGATGATCGATTTCTGGGCCGATCGCTTGATGCGTGACGAGCCGCTGCTCAGCTTCTGTCATGCGCTTGCCAATGAGGGCCTGCTTGCGGAAAAGTTCCAGTTGCGCCGCGCCATCGACCCGGTGCTCAGCCCGCTATTGCAGGAACTGATCGCGTCCGATGACCCTGCGATTGCCAGTCTGGCGATGAGCGCGCTGGCCGCGCAGTCGCGCTTTATCCAGAGCCAGCGCCGGATGGAGTTGCCCTTGGGCGAACTTCCGGCTGAGCTTTTCCATGCGGTGATCGCGATTGGCCTGCGCCATGCGGCCGATGACACGGCGCGCGCCGCGCTCGAACGGGTGCCGCTGCGTTATGATGAGGCCGCCAGCCGGCTCGGGCTGCTTGCGCGTCTTGTCGCGGCGATGCGGCGCGGGGCGGTGGCGGCAATGGCGATAGACCACGCCGGACTTGCCTTGTTTTCGAGCGCGCTAGCTGCACAAACCCGCCAGCCGAGAGAATCGGTGGTGCTGGCCTGTCACGAAGGGCAGGGCGCTCGGCTAGCCCTGGCATTGAGATCGGCCGGACTTTCCTTGCCTGAGATCGAACGGCAATATCTGCTGGTTGAGCCTGCCGCCCGGATGCCGCGCGCGATTGCCACGCTATCGCCCGAACACGCTGCGACCATGCTGGCGGCAAGCAGAGCGGCATCATGAACACCATCGACCGGCACGACAATCTGCTGGGCACCTGCGGGCTCACCGATGCGCACGACCGCCTGTTGAGCGCTGATGAGCAGCTGGCTGAATTGCAGGAGCGCTGCGGCGGTGATCTGCCGGGAACGCTGGCAATCCCCGAATTGCTGGAACTGGTCCGGCAATCGCGCCGCATGGGGTTGCGCATCGCGCGCAGTTTCAGTGCCTTTGATGGCGATGCCATGATCTCCGGGTTTGCGCGAATTCATCCGCTGACCGAAGCTGATGGCGGCGGGTGCGAGGTGCTGATCGACAATTGGCAGCGCAGCGCACTGGCTCCGCCGAGCAACCGTGAATTTGCCGAAAAGATTGATGCGATTGATCGCGCCACTGCGGAAGTGACCGCGCGGCTCGATGCAAGCCAGCGCGTGCAGGTGCTGAGCGCAATTGCACCGGATGCGGCGGACTTGCAGGCAGCGGCGACAGCGCAGCCCGGGGCGGTTTGGAGCGACTTGGTCAATCTCAGCGCGGTCAGCCACTATCAACCGTTGCACTGGCGCTTGCTCGATGGCGCACACTGCGGCTTTGACGGATCGCAGCGGCATTGGCGTATCCGTTTGATCCCGCTGGGGCCTGATGCCCATAATCCTGTTGGGTTTGAACTGCTGCTGATCGCGGATGAGCCGTTGATCACCGTTCCTTCGGACGAAGGGGATCAAGCAGGCAGCGAGGATAGCGCGCCAACCCGGCTGATCGGCACCGCGCTCACCCCGGTGCTGCGCCAACCGATTGCGCGGATCATCGCCAATGCCGAAACGATCCGCGCGCGCCTCGCCGGGCCGCTGCGCGACGAATACAGCGAATATGCCGGAACCATCGCCAGCGCAGGGCAGCATCTCGCGGCGATGCTTGATGATCTGGCCGATCTTGAGGTTGTGGAAACGCCGGGCTTTGCCACCGCGCGGGAGCCGGTTGATCTGGCCGACGCGGCATCGCGAGCGGCGGGCATCCTCGGCGTGCGCGCGCAAAACCGCGACATTGTGATAGAAGTGGCTGGCACGCGCGGCGAGGCGGTGGCGACTGCCGAATTCCGCCGCGTGCTGCAAATCCTCATCAATCTGATCGGCAATGCGATTGCCTATTCGCCGGTGGGCAGCACGGTGCGGATCACCGCCGGGCCTGCGGGTGAGGGGCGTGTCGGTGTTACCGTGGCGGACGAAGGCCCCGGTGTTACGCCCGAACAGGCAGAGCGCATTTTTGACAAGTTCGAACGGCTTGGCCGCGACAGCGATGGCGGCAAGGACAAGGGATCAGGCCTCGGCCTGTTCATCTCGCGCCGCCTTGCCGAAGCGATGGATGGCAGTCTGACGGTCGAAAGCGCCGCAGGGGGCGGGGCACTGTTCAGGCTTGAACTGCCCGCGCAATAGCCGCCCCGACTGCCGCAGCCTCAGCGCTGATCGAGCGGAATGTAATCGCGCTGGGTTGGCCCGGTGTAGAGCTGACGCGGGCGGCCGATTTTCTGGCCGGGATCGCTGATCATTTCGTTCCACTGTGCGACCCAGCCGACGGTGCGGGCAAGCGCGAATAAGGCGGTAAACATCGTGGTCGGGAACCCGATCGCCGAAAGGATGATGCCCGAATAGAAATCGACGTTCGGGAACAGCTTCTTTTCAATGAAATAGGGATCATTGAGCGCCAGTTCTTCCAGCCGCAGCGCGGTTTCGAACAGCGGATCGGTGACCTTCAGCGCATCGAACACTTCGCGCACGGTCTTTTGCATCACCGTCGCGCGCGGGTCGTAATTTTTGTACACGCGGTGGCCAAAGCCCATCAGGCGGAACGGATCGTTCTTGTCCTTGGCGCGCTCGATATAATGCGGGATCTTGTCGGGCGTGCCGATTTCCTTGAGCATGTTGAGCGCGGCTTCGTTGGCACCGCCATGCGCCGGGCCCCACAGGCAGGCGATGCCAGCTGCGATGCAGGCAAACGGGTTTGCGCCTGACGAACCGGCAAGCCGCACAGTCGAAGTCGAGGCGTTCTGTTCGTGGTCGGCGTGGAGGATGAAAATCCGGTCCATCGCGCGTTCCACCGCCGGGATCACCTCGTATTCCTCGGCCGGTACGCCGAAGGTCATCTTGAGAAAATTGCCGGTGTAAGACAGCTTGTTATCGGGGTAGATAAACGGCTGGCCGATCGAATATTTATACGCCATCGCCGCGATTGTCGGCATTTTGGCAATCAACCGGTGTGAACTGATGGTGCGGTGTTCGGGATCGGAAATGTCAGTGCTGTCGTGATAGAACGCCGACAGCGCGCCGACCACACCGCACATAATCGCCATCGGATGCGCATCGCGCCGGAAACCACGGTAGAACGTCATCAACTGTTCGTTCAACATGGTATGACGGGTGATGGTGTAGGTAAATTTGTCGAGGACTTCCTTGCTCGGCAATTCGCCATTGAGCAGCAGGTAGCTGACTTCCATGAAGTTGGAATCCTCGGCCAGTTGGCCAATCGGATAACCGCGGTGAAGCAGCACGCCTTCGTCACCATCAATATAGGTCAGCGCGCTTTCGCAGCTGGCAGTCGAGGTGAAGCCGGGGTCGAAAGTGAATGCGCCAGTCTGCGCATACAGCTTGCGGATGTCGATCACGTCCGGGCCGGTGCTGCCTTCGAGCACATTATATTCGAGCGATTTTCCGCCCAGCTCGAGTTTCGCCAGCTTGTCTGCCACGATCAGTCTCCTGTTCAAATTTCCTGCCCTTGCCGTCGCTCTTACGCAGCCTGTGCGTCGAGCCGGGCCAGAGCCTCATCCCGTCCCAAAAGGACCAGCACATCGAAAATACCGGGTGAAGTGGTCGTCCCGGTCAGCGCCGCGCGCATTGGCTGCGCCAGCTTGCCAAGGCCCAATTCTTGTTCCTCAGCCAGCGCCTTCGTAGTGGCTTCGAGCGCCGCGCTTGTCCAGTCGTTTTCCGCGCTGAGGCGGTCGTAAATCTTTCGCAGGATTGCGCGGGCATCGCCTTCCAGCAATTTGGCAGCCTTTTCGGTGATTTCCAGCGGCCGGGTGGCGAACAGAAAGCCTGCACCTTCAACGATTTCACCCAGGTTCTTCGCACGTACTTTGAGAACTGGCATGGCGCGGGTCAGCAGGGCTTCGTCGGCATTTTCGCCAATCCGTGCAGCCACTAGCGCTGCCAACCGCGCATCATCGGCTTCGCGCAGGTAATGACCGTTAAGGTTTTCGAGCTTCTTGAGGTCAAATCGCGACGGGCTTTTGCCCACCCCGTCAAGGTCGAACAACGCAACCGCCTCATCCCGCGTGATTTCTTCGCGGTCGCCGTGGCCCCAGCCCAGCCGCAGCAGGTAGTTGAACAGCGCTTCGGGCAGGATACCGAATTCATCGCGGTAGGCCTCAACGCCCAATGCCCCGTGGCGCTTTGACAATTTCGTACCGTCCGACCCATGGATCAGCGGGATGTGGGCATAGACCGGATCGGGCCAATTGCCCTCGATCGCGTTCATCGCGCGGATGATCGGCAGTTGGCGGAAGGCGTTGTTGAAGTGATCGTCGCCGCGGATCACATGGGTTACGCCCATGTCATGATCGTCAACCGGGGCGGCAAGCATATAGGTGGGCGTGCCGTCCGCGCGCAGAATGATGAAGTCGTCGATCTCGGCATTGTTGACCGAAACGCGGCCCTGCACGCGATCATTGATGATGGTTTCGCCTTCGACCGGGGCCTTGATCCGTATGGTAAAGGGCGCGCCTTCAGGCGCTTCGGCGGGATCGCGGTCGCGCCAGCGCCCGTCGTAGCGCAGCGGCTTTTTCTGGGCGCGCTGCTCGTCGCGCATGGTTTCGAGTTCTTGCGGGGTGGCGAAGCACTTGTAAGCATGACCTGCCTCAAGCAGCTTCCACGCGATTTCCGCATGGCGTTCGGCCTGATCGGACTGGAATATCGGCGGCGCATCGTAATCGAGGCCAATCCAATCCAGCCCCTCGATAATCGCATCAATCGCGTCCTGCGTTGACCGTTTGCGATCAGTGTCCTCGATCCGCAGCAAGGTGCGCCCGCCGTGGTGGCGGGCATAGAGCCAGTTGAACAGCGCGGTGCGCGCGCCGCCAATATGCAGATAACCCGTGGGCGATGGTGCGAAGCGGGTAACTACCTCAGCCGCGGTGGCTTTGCCGCCAGTGCTGCTTTCGCTTGCCATGAGCTATCAATTCCTGTTCACTTTGAGCGGCTTGGCGAGAGGGGCCGGTCAGGGGACAAGCCGATGCGCGATGTGCCGATCATTCCTATGGGAGACGATCCAGGCGGCAGCAATGCCGCTGGCGGAGCAATGCTGCGCCCTTGGCAAACCACGGGGCGAATGTCCAGCGTCTGGGGCTGGCAGGGTGGGGTGATCGGACCGCGTCTGGCCGATGCCACCGAGGCGTTTCTTGCCCGCGCCGGGTTTGACCGCGCGCCGTGGCTGACGGTGATTTTCGCCGGAGGGATCGGCACGTGGTTCGTGCTGCCGGAAATGTGGCAATGGTGTGCGGTCATCGCGATCGGCGTGGTAGCGGCGTTGGCGGCGTTCGCCCTTTGGCCGCTGGGCAGTGCCGCCGACGAACATCGCGCGCATCTACGGCTTGCGGTTGTGACTGGCGGCTTGGTGTTCGCTTTTGGAGTCGCGGTGATCTGGGCGCGCTCGGAAATGGTCGGTGCCGAACCGATTGCCCGGCCTGTGGTGGAGCGACTGCACGGCCATGTGCTCGAACGCGAAGACCAACCTGCTGATGGGCGGCTGCGATTGACGCTGGCGGTGCGTGATTTTGGAACTGGCGCCGCGCGCAAGGTCAGGATCAACGTCCCGCTTACGGCGTTTGGTGACGGCGGTGTGCCGCCCGGCCTGGCCGAAGGCGCGATGGTGAGGCTGCGCGCGCGATTGATGCCGCCTGCCAGCCCGATGCTCCCCGGCAGCTATGATTTTGCCCGCGCAGCGTGGTTCAAGGGGCTGGCGGCCACTGGCACGATGGTCGGCCCGCTCGAAATAATCCGCCCAGCGCCAGAGGCAGGCGGGATTGCGAGTGTCCAACGCTGGCTTGCCGCGCACGTCCGGGCGCGGGTGGATGGATCGGCGGGCGCGATTGCGGCGGCCTTTGCCAGCGGCGACCGTGGCAGCATCACCGAGGCCGATGAGGCAGCGATGCGCGATTCGGGCCTCACTCACTTGCTGTCGATCAGCGGATTGCACGTGAGCGCGGTGATCGCTGCGGCCTATTTCGCGGCGCTGCGGCTGTTGGCGCTGTGGCCTGCACTGGTGCTCAGGGTGCGGCTACCGGTGGTGGCTGCCGCTGCGGGGGCGCTTGCCGGGGTCGGATACACGCTGCTTACAGGGTCAGAGGTGCCGACGGTGCGCAGCTGCGTGGCGGCACTGCTGGTGCTCGGCGCGCTGGCGCTGGGGCGTGAGGCATTGTCGCTCAGAATGGTGGCGGTGGCGGGCGGGTTTGTGCTGCTGCTGTGGCCGGAAAGCGCCATCGGGCCGAGCTTTCAGATGAGCTTTTCTGCGGTGATCGCGATCATAGCATTGTCCACCAGCACACCGGCGCGGGCGTTCCTTGCCGCGCGCGAGGAGCCATGGCTGGCGCGGATCGGGCGGCGGGTGGTGATGCTGTTTGTGACCGGGGTGGTGATCGAGCTGGCGCTGATGCCGATCGTGCTGTTTCACTTCCATCGCGCAGGTTTTTATGGCGCGGCGGCGAACATTTTCGCCATTCCGCTGGTAACTTTTATCTCGATGCCCCTGATCGCACTGGGGTTGTTGCTCGATCTGGTGGGGCTTGGCGCGCCCTGCTGGTGGCTGGTGCAGCAATCGCTCGACCTGTTGCTCTGGATCGCCCATTTCACTGCCGATCAGCCCGGAGCGGTCAAGCTGATGCCGCAGCTGGGCGGGGTGACGACGGGGCTGTTTGTGATCGGTGGGTTGTGGCTGGCGCTGTGGACGGGACGGGCGCGGCTTTTGGGGTTTGGCCCGGTGGCGACGGCGAGCATGCTTGCTGCAATGACCCCGATTCCCGATCTGCTGGTGGCGAGCGATGGACAGCAGGTTGGCATCACCATGACTGGCCCTGATGGGCAGCGCCACTTGCTGTCCTTGCGCGACAGCCGTTCGTCATTCGCTCGCGATAATCTGATGCAGCTTTCCGGGATGACGGCCGAGCCGGTGCCGCTGCCCAAGTGGAAGCAGGCACGCTGTTCCTCGGCGTTCTGTACGGTGACGATCAACCGAGGCGGGCGCGACTGGGTGATCCTGTTGGGGCGGGGGCGCACGCAGGTGGAGGAGCGCGCCTTGGCGGCCGCCTGCGCCGAGGTCGATATCGTTATTGCCGAACGGTTCTTGCCGCGATCCTGCCGCCCGCGTTGGCTCAAGGCAGATCGGCGGATGCTGGAGCGCAGCGGCGGGCTTTCGATCTACCTTGCTGAAGAACGCATCGCCAGTGTGGGCGAAAGCCAGGGGCAGCATGGTTGGTGGAAGGGGGCGACGGATCGGCGTCGCGAGGAAGGGCCAAGCCGACCCTAAGCCACCCCAAGGAGGGGGCTAGAGGGGGTCTAGACCGCCCCTAGCGGCCATCTTGGTGTGAAACATTTAACCGCAACACACTGTAACAAATCAATAAACAGGTTGAAGCCGATGTTTCACGCCGGTTTTGAGTTTCCCGGTCAGCGCGGCGCGTGAATCCCGTACCGCTTCGCCACTCAGTGATAGCGCCGCAGCAGCCCTGCAAGCTTGCCTTGCACCTCAACCTCGTCCGCCCGGTAGAACTGCGGATCATAGGCCGCGTTGGCCGGATCGAGCCGCACCTTGCCGCCTTCCTTGTGCAGATATTTGAGCGTCGCTTCCTCGCCGCGCACCAAAGCCACCACGATTTCGCCATCGCGCGCGGTGTTGGTGCGCCGCACCAGCGCATAATCGCCATCGAAAATCCCGGCTTCGACCATCGAATCGCCCGATACTTCGAGCGCGTAATGTTCGCCCGGGCCGAGCAGTGCGGCGGGGACGGGCAGGGTGTTGTGGCCTTCGAATGCTTCGATCGGGGCGCCGGCCGCGATCCGCCCATGCAGCGGCAGTTCGATCACGTCATTCGACGCCTCGGGCGCGGCGCGACCTGCTGCTGCCGGAGCGAGCGACACCACGTTGCCACCGAGCGCCCGCGCCGGGGTGGCATCTTCGGGCTGACGGATCACTTCGAGCGCGCGCGCGCGGTTGGGCAGGCGGCGCAGGAACCCGCGTTCTTCGAGAGCGGAAATCAGCCGGTGCACGCCCGATTTGCTTTTCAGGTCGAGCGCTTCCTTCATTTCTTCGAAACTCGGCGAGATCCCGGTTTCCTCCAGCCGTTGCTGGATAAAGCGGATCAGTTCGTGCTGTTTGGCGGTCAGCATTGATCAAAACTCCCTTGGTCGCATTCACGCCCTGCCGTTGCGGCGGGTCATGCCCATCCCTTGTGTGCGCCAAGAGGCACCGATTGGTGCGTTGCCTGCACGTCCCGTCCATCAATAAGGTGAACGAATAAGGAACAATTAGGCAACCATAAGAACAGAGTCAAGCGCGCCGCACGCCAAATCCGCGCAATTCAGCCATTTTGGAGGTGGTGCGCAATCAAACCGCGGCCTTCCAGTCGCCCGATTTGCCGCCGGTCTTTTCGATCAGGCGCACTTCGCCGATCACCATGCCCTTATCAATCGCTTTGGCCATGTCGTAGATCGTCAGCAGCGCGACGCTGACCGCGACCATCGCTTCCATCTCCACGCCTGTGCGCCCGGTGAGCGCGGCGGTGGCGGTGGCGCGGATGGCGTCTGTTTCGTAGCGGAAATCGACCGTCACCGCCTCCAGCCCGAGCGGGTGGCACAGCGGGATCAGATCGCCAGTGCGTTTGGCCGCCATGATCCCGGCAATGCGCGCGGCGGATAGCACATCGCCTTTGGGCGCGTTGCCCGCGCGGATCGCGGTGAGCGCGTCTGCCGACATGGCGATGCGCCCCGATGCGACAGCGCGGCGGCGCGTTTCCGCCTTGCCGCCAACATCGACCATTCGCGCTGCGCCGCTATCATCGAGGTGGGTAAGTCCGTTCATGCGGACGACTGTGCGCCCAGCAGCGCGGCGGTGGCAAGCGCAATATCATCGGCCCGCATCAGGCTTTCGCCCACCAGAAAGGTGCGCACGCCGCTGCGTTCGAGCCGTGCGAGATCGGCGTGGGTGTTGATCCCGCTTTCACCCACCAGCAACGCGCCTTGCGGTGCCAGCGGGGCAAGCCGTTCAGTGGTCGCAAGGCTGGTGGTGAAGGTTTTGAGGTCACGGTTATTGACCCCGATTAGCAGTGATTTCAGCACGCGCGCGGCGCGCTCCATCTCGGCCTCGTCGTGCACTTCGATCAGCACATCCATGCCGTGTTCGGCGGCAGCGACCTCGATTTCGGCCATCGCGGTATCGTCCAGCGCGGCGACGATGATCAGGATTGCGTCGGCCCCGATCGCGCGCGCTTCAAGGCATTGCCACGGATCGACCATGAAATCCTTGCGCAGCACCGGCAGGGTGCAGGCGGCGCGGGCGGCGATGAGGTAGTCCTCGTGCCCCTGAAAATAGGGCGCATCGGTCAGCACCGAAAGGCAGGCCGCGCCGCCTTGTTCATAGGCAGCGGCGTGATCGGCCGGGCGGAAATCAGCGCGGATCAGGCCTTTGGAGGGGCTGGCTTTCTTGATTTCCGCAATCAGCGCATATCCGGTGTTGGCGCGGGCGCGCAGCGCGGCCTCGAACCCGCGCGGCGCGGTTTGGATGCGGGCTGCGGCGGTCAGCTGCGCGTCGCTGATCGCCAGCTTGCGCGCGGCGACCACTTCGCGTTTGGCAGCGCAGATTTCTTCGAGCTTGTTCATCGAGTCACTTCGCCAGTGCAATCCATTGTTCAAGCAGCGCCTTGGCCCGACCGGAATCGAGCGCCTCGGCCGCCATCGCCACGCGATCCTGCCAGCTTTGGCCGCGCTGCGCGACCAGCAGGGCACCTGTGGCATTAAACAGCACGGCGTCACGGTAAGGGCCGGGCGCGCCCATCAGCAGCGCCTTTAACGCAGCGGCGTTGTGGTGCGCATCATCGCCGCGAATCGCCTCTATCGGCGCGTGGGGGAGCCCTGCCGCGCTGGCATCGACCCGCTCCATCGTGAAGGCGTTGCCGGAAACTACCGCGACTTCGTTCCCGCCCGCAAGGCTGAGTTCGTCGAGCCCTTCATCGCCCGACACGATCAGCGATTGACCGGTGCCAAGCCGTGCCAATGCGCCCGCATAGATCGGGACATAGGCGGGCCGCGCAATCCCGATCAGCTGGCTTTTGACCTTGGCCGGGTTCGACAGCGGGCCCATCAGGTTGAAGATCGTGCGTTTGCCGATTTTCTGCCGGATCGGTTGAATGCGGGCCATCGCCGGGTGGTGGTTTTTTGCGAACAGAAAACAGATGCCGATCTGCGCGAGGGTTTTTTCCGCAGTGCGCCCGGCAGCGTCCATATCGAGGCCGAGCGCTTCCAGCGTGTCCGCTGCGCCAGCCTTTGACGATGCCGCGCGGTTGCCGTGCTTGGCGACCGGCACCCCGCAGGCGGCTACGACCAGGCTGACGGCGGTGGAGACGTTCAATGTGTGGTGCCCGTCGCCCCCGGTGCCGCACACGTCGATGGCGTTGTCCGGCGCGGCAATCGGGATCAACCGCGCCCGCAGCGCCCGCGCGGCCCCGGCGATTTCGTCAGCCGTCTCTCCGCGCGCAGACAGGGCGATCAGGAATGCTTCGATCTCGCCCTCGGACGGAGCGCCATCGAGCAGGGTGCCGAATGCGGCCTCGGCCTCAGCCTCGCTCAGCGGCGTGGTGACATCGGGGAGCTTGGCGGTCATGGGATCAGCCTTTCGGGCATTTGCGGGTTCAGCCCGCACAGCGCCGCGAAATTGGCGAGCAGCGCGTGGCCGTGCTGCGTCGCGATGCTTTCAGGGTGGAACTGCACCGAATGGATCGGCAGTTCGGCATGGCGAAACCCCATCACCGAGGGGTGATCCGCGCCCGGCGTTTCGGCATAGGCATTGGCGATCAGCGCGGGCGGAACATCGACCACCTCAAGGCTGTGATAGCGCGTGGCGATGAAGGGGGAGGGCAGGCCTGTGAACAGCCCGCTGCCGTCATGCGTTACCGGCGATGTCTTGCCATGCATCAACCCGCCGCGCTGCACCCGACCGCCGAAATGCTGGCCAATCGCCTGATGGCCGAGGCAAACCCCCATCAGCGGCTTTCCGGCATCGGCGCAGGCGGCAACCAGATCGAGGCTGATCCCCGCCTCGTTGGGAGTGCAAGGCCCGGGTGAGATCAGGAACCCCGCCGCGTCGCTGCGCAAAGCCTCCGCAGCGGTCAGCGCATCATTGCGCTCCACCCGCACCTTGGCTCCCAACTCCATCAGGTAATGGACGAGGTTGAAGGTAAAGCTGTCGTAATTGTCGATGACGAGGATCGTGCCAGACGGGGTCACTGCGCCGCTCCTTCGCGCTTGCTCACCACAATGATCGGGCCGATGCGCGCCTTGTCCTGCCGTCCGGTGGCGGGGTCCCATAGCGCGGATACCTGCCCATCGAGATAAAGCGCATTGGCCGCCTTCACCTCATCGCGGAAATAGCGCGCCAATTGCCCGAAGCTGATGTCCCCGCGTGAAATCACGAAATGGGCCGCGCCCTTGGCGTCCACGCCCACCCCGTTGCGGATCGCGCGGGAGGGGCCGTTGTCCTGAATATCGGGGTGCAGTTTGCCGTCGATCACCAGCATCGGGCCGGACTGCGTGCCGAATAGCGGGCGATCCCCCACGGTCGCGATAAATGCATCGCGCGCCAGCACCCGCCATGTCCCCCCGGTGCCGAAGAACACGCCGTTGGGCTGCATATAGAAATTGCCCTCACCGTCACCACGATCAATCTCTGACAGGCGCTCCCCATTCTCGACATAATAGCCTACCGGCTTAAGATCATCGCCATACATCCCGCCGTTCATGGCGAAGGCGATTGATGCGGGATCGACCGTGGCGGCAAATGCGCTCAGCGAACCGAGCGGCTGCCCGCCGTTGGCCGCATTTGCCATCGCAATGCGGTGCTTGGTCGGGTCAGCGGTGCAATGGGTCAGCGCCGCGCCCTCAAACGTAACGTCGCGGCAGGCGGAGGGCGCAGCGGCCTGCGATGGAGTGGTTGATGGTGAAGGGGACGACAACACCTCGCCCGATGATCCATCCAGCTGCATTCGCACCACCGGCTCGCCCGCAGGCGCTTCCGAACAGGCCGTAAGAGAGAGTGTGGCGGCAAGCGTCGCAAGCAGGGTAACTGACGTTCTGATCATTGGTTTTCTTTGAGAAAACGCAAAAGCTCGTCCATCCACAGGTTCGGGCGGCTGTGCGTTCCGTGGCCATAGGTCTGCGCGCTCGGCGGGATCAGCACGAACCGCGCGCGCGGCATGGTGGAGGCGAGCGCCGCCGGGTTGCCGAGGCCGGGCGGGTTGATGAAATCATCGGCCGAGTTGATCCACAGCACCGGCGCGGTAATTTCATGCAAGCGCGCCGCCGGGTTGTAATCGCGCGAGGCATCGAACTGATAGATCGTATCGTTGGGATCGACCGGGTTTGCGGCGGCACGGCGCTGCCGCGCGGTGTAAAACTGCTCCGCCGCTGCGCGAGTCGGAAGTTCTGCTTCCATGCGATAGGGATTGCTCCCTGCAAGCAGCAGGACATTGGCCGCGATCGCCTGTCCAACCTTGAGATCGGCCGGATCGGCATAATTGCCGCCATCATAGGCCGGATCGTTCCTGAACCCGTCGATCACCATCTGCCGCATTATGCGGTTGCGCCCGGCAATCTCGACCGCGTTACAGGCGAGCGGGACGTATTTGCCGACGAAATCGGGATACATCGGCCCCCACACGAATGAATGCATACACCCCATCGAAGTGCCGATGATCATGTCGAGGCGGGTGATCCCGAACCCCTCGGTCAGCATCCGGTGTTGCGCGCGGATCATGTCGTCATAATCATAGCGCGGAAAAGCTCCGCGCAGGCCATCGCTGGGCTTGCTGCTTTTGCCGTGGCCCAGATTGCTGGGCGAAATGATGTAGGTGCGCGTGATGTCGAGCGGTTGACCCGGCCTGAACATGGCGTCGCCAAAATGGGGTTGCAGCAGCGATGCCGCGTTTCCGCCGGTGCCGTGCAGCAGCATTACCGCATTTTCGATCTCTCCTGCGGCATTGCGGCGCGGCTCCCCCAAGGTGAGCGCGTGCATGGTGATCGCAGGCAGCGTCTCGCCGGTTGCGAAGGCGAAATCCTTGAGCACGATCTCGTGTTCCTGCGCCTTCGCCAGCCAGTCTTCGGCCTTGGCCGCAGTTAGCGGCAGGCTCAGCGCCAGCGCAAGCAGCAGTGCCGCCGCGTAACGTATGCTCTGCATCATCCCGCTCTCCCTGTTGGTCATTGCCCATACCCCGGCTCGCCAGCCACGCGCACCGCTTCGCGCGCGGCGGCGATCAGCGCGCCTGCCTTGGCGCGGCATTCGGCGAGTTCGTAATCGGGATCGCTATCGGCGACGATGCCCGCACCCGCCTGCACATGCATCACCCCGTCCTTCACCACCGCAGTGCGCAACACGATGCACGAATCAAGGCTGCCATCGGGCGCGAAATATCCGACGCCCCCGGCATAGGCCCCGCGCGTTTCGGGTTCGAGTTCGACAATAATCTCGCACGCGCGGATTTTCGGCGCGCCCGACACGGTGCCCGCCGGAAAGCCCGCAAACAACGCGTCGAGCGCGTCTTTATCGGACGCAAGCTGTCCCACCACATTGCTGACGATGTGCATCACGTGGCTGTAACGTTCGACCGTAAAACTGTCGGTCACTGTCACGCTGCCCGCCGCTGCCACCCGGCCCACATCATTGCGCCCCAGATCGAGCAGCATCAGGTGTTCAGCGCGTTCCTTGGGGTCGGCGAGCAGGCTGGCTTCGTTGGCGACATCCTCATCGCGCGATTGCCCACGCGGGCGCGTCCCTGCAATCGGGCGGATCGTGAGTTCATTGTCCCGCACCCGCACCAGGATTTCCGGGCTGGAACCCACCAGCGCAAAGCCGGGCAGATCGAGGAAATAGAGGAACGGCGAGGGGTTTACCCGCCGCAGCGCGCGATACAGCGCCAGCGGCGGCAGGGGGAAGGGGCAGGTGAACCGTTGCGCCAGCACCACCTGAAAAATGTCGCCCGCCAGAATGTAATCCTTCGCCCGCAGTGCCATCGCCTTGTAATCCTCGGCTGCAATTACCGGGGCCAGATCGGGCAGGGCATCGGGCAGCGCGGCGGTGTCAGCAGCAGGGGCGGGCTGGGCAAGCTGGCTCAAGGTCGCGTCAATCCGCTCGCCCGCGCGCGCCACCGCAGCGGCAGGATCGCTCGCCTGCCAGATCGGGGCAATCGCGAACAGCGCGTTGGTGAGGCCATCGAACACCAGTATCACCGTGGGCCGCACAAACAGCATATCGGGAAGTTCCAGCGGGCTGTCGGCGGCGCGCGGCAGGGTTTCGGCCAGTCCGATGGTTTCATAGCCGAGATAGCCGACCAGACAGGCGAGCGCGGGCGGCAGCCCATCGGGCATCGGATCAATCCGGCAGGCATCCGCCAGCGCGCGCAGTTCGGCCAACGCATCGCCATTACAAGGGCTGAAGGCAGCGCGGTCTATGCGCCAATCGCGGTTGATTTCAGCCGCCGCGCCCTTGGCCCGGAACACCAGATCGGGATCAAGCCCGAGCAGGCTGTAACGCCCGCGCACTTCGCCGCCTTCGACCGATTCGAGCAGGAAATCGCCGCGCCCCGGCACGATCAGCCGCCGTGCTGCGCCGACCGGCGTGTCGCTATCGGCTATGATCCGCCGCCACACGAGCGCCGCACGCCCATCTGCCAGCGCGGCGATGGCGGATTCAGCGTTTTCAGGCAGGCCAGCGGCAGATGGGGTCACGAAACGATCACGCCTGCGCTTACTGTTCGCCAGAGAGCTGCTTGCGCAACGCTTCGATCGCGGGGTCGTTGCGGGTGACGCCCAGTTCAGCGCGCATCGCAGTGGTGGCCTGACGCCGGTATTCGTCGACCAGCGCCGGTGCGAGCTGCTGGCGGGTCTGACCCACCAGTCCGGGCTCGCTTTCAACCGGATCGGTGCTGATCGCGTCGAGGCTGACGACATACCAACCAATGTCACGCGGCGCTTCGAGCACCTTGACCGAACCTTCGGCCATGCTGAACAGCAATACCAGCGGCGCGGGCAGGTTGCCGCGGGTCTGGGCAAGCAATTGGCGGCGCTCCAGATCAATCACCTCGCGTTCAAATCCCGGATTGTTTTCGGCAGCAAGCGCAGCGGCAAGCGCAGTGTCGCCGCGCACCTTGGCGGTGATGCGATCCGCCGCAGCCTTGGCCAGTTTGGCCCCCTGCGCGCGTTTCCATGCCGCAATCGCTGCTTCGCGAACCTGCGCGAGCGGCGGCGCGGCGGCTTCTTCGATGCGCGCGACTTCGAACATCACGAATTGCTGACCGGGGACGATTTCGGCCAGCTGCGGTTCGCTTTCCTCCATCTGGAACGCGGTGCTGAGCACCGGCAACAGCTGCGGCACGATTTGCACATCGGGCTGACCAAAGGCCTGGCCATTGGCGAGCAATGCGGGCGAGGCTTCGACCGTGAGACCGTATGCCGCAGCAACTTCGGCCAGCGCGGTGCCACCATCGATCTCGGCTTCAATTTCGGCGGTCAGATCAGCCACGGCGGCGCTGCGCTTTTCAGCGGTGAGCTGCTCGGTGATCTCTGGCGTGGCCTGTTCCAGACTGCGCGCCGCGCTGCGCTCAATCTGGTCGACGCGGGCGACATACCAACCCAGCGTGCCTTGCGCCGGCTCCACGATCCCGCCCTGCGCGGCTTTGAACGCAGCCTCGGCAAAGGCGAAACTTGTGGCGCTCGCCATCGCCTCACGGTCGCGCAATTCAGCGGTTGAGGCGGTGAACCCGGCTTCGCGCGCTGCGGCTTCCAGCGCGACCCCGCCGCGAATCCGCGCCGCCAGCGCCTTCGCCGCATCCTCGGTCGGCACCACGAAACTGGTCACTGCGCGCCGCTCGCTGGCCTGGTATTTGGCCGCGTCGCGTTTGTAACGCGCGGCGATTTCCGCTGCTGATGGCGTGGCCGAAACTTCGAGCGTGTCGGCACCGAACACCGCAAAGCGCAGGGTGCGCCGTTCGGGGCGGATGAACTGGGTGCGGTTGTCCTGATACCATGCGGACAGCTGCGCATCGCCGGGATTGCCAGCGGGGGCAAAGGCGGCGCTGGGGATCAGCGCAATTTCACCCTTGCGCCGTTCAAGCACCAATGCGGCATATTGGCGTGCAATCTTTTCCGGCAGTTGCGGCGCGGCCAGTGCAGGCTTGAGCATTTGCTGCTCGATCAGGGTGACGGCCAGATCACGGCGGAAGGTCGCGTCATTCATCCCGGCCTGACGCAGCGCGGCCTGATAGGCAGCGGGATCAAATTCTCCGGTCAGCCCGCGAAATGCCCCGATCTGGAGAATTTCGCTGTTCATCAGGTTTTCACCGGCGCGCAGGCCGTACTTCTCGCCATAGGTGCCCACGGTGGTGCGGTCGATCAACTGGCGGAGCACTTCATCAAACCCGCCCTCGGCAACGAATTCGGGCATCGTCAGCGTGGCGTTTTGCTGGCGCACCTGATTCAATGCCGTGTTCGCAGCGATGGCAACATCGGACACCGGAATCGCCTCACCGCCGACCACCGCAACGCGGTCGCCGCCTGCAATGCCGCCAAAAGTCGATCCGGTGATATCCGCCGCAGCGAATGCCAGCGCCATCAGGCCAAGGAACCCAAGAAAAACCGGCAGGCCGATTTTGGACTGGAAGAAACGGCGGAAGAACGAAATCATGGCGTGACAATCCCACCCGAGGCTGGCTGATGGCACGGCCTTACAGCCGCTGCGCTGCACCGCAAGGCTTACGGCACCGGCGCGCCTTATCGTCCCTGCGGCTGCGCGGCAACAGGTGTCAGCGCGTTTTGACTAGCACGGCTTCCTCGGCTAGCGGACGCGGCGTCGGGGCACTAAAGCGGCCATAGAATCGCAGACACCGGCTATTAACCCTCTCATTTTGCAAGGTGCAGGACAAACCGATGACCCGCCGACCCTATATTGTCGGAAACTGGAAGATGCATGGCACCCGTGCGATGCTGTCCGAAGCGCGGGCGATTGACCGTGCTGCCCAGCGCCACATGAAGGTCGAGGTGGCGCTGGCACCGCCTTACACGCTGATTCACCCGATTCACCGTGAGGCTGAACAGATCGCCGTGGGCGCGCAGGATTGCCACCACGCTGATGGCGGTGCTTTCACTGGTGACATTTCCGCCGCGATGGTCGCCGATGCCGGGGCCAAGTTCGTGATCCTTGGCCATAGCGAACGCCGCCAAGGGCATGGCGAAACCGATGCGCGGGTGCGCGCCAAAGCCGAAGCCGCGCTGGCCGCTGGCCTGCGGGTCATCATGTGCTGCGGCGAAAGCGCCAAGGCGCGCGAATCGGGTGAGGCTGTGGAGGTTGTCAAAAAGCAGCTCAAGGCATCGCTTCCGCCGACTGAATCGATGCTAGCCGATGTCGCTGATCGATTGACCGTGGCCTATGAACCGATCTGGGCAATCGGCACCGGCACGGCGGCAACGGTTGAGGATATTGGTGAAATGCACGCTGCAATCCGCGCGCTGCTGGTGGATCTGTTCGGTGATGAACAGGGGCCAGAGGTGCGGATCATCTATGGCGGGTCAGTGAAGCCGGAAAACGCTGCTGAAATCTTCGCCGTCCCCGAAGTTGGCGGTGCATTGATCGGCGGGGCAAGCCTGACCGCCGATAGTTTCATGGGCATCGCGCTCGCTGCGGGTGAGCCGTTCGAAAACTAGCAATCCAGCCTGTGGCCGGCGCGCTTTCTCGCGGACTTGTCGCGGGGGCGCACTCGGCCTACATGGCGGGCACCAGACGCAACCGGGCGCGCGCCGCCCTTCGCACGAGTTTTTTCTATGTCCTTGTTCATCTTCCTCACCGTGGTTCAGGCGATTGTCGCCGCAGCGCTGGTCGGTTCTGTCCTGATGCAGCGCTCCGAAGGGGGCGGGCTGGGCATCGGCGGCAACCCATCGGGCGGGATTGGTGCGCGCGGATCGGCGGATTTCCTGACCCGTGCGACGAAGTGGCTGGCCATCGTGTTTGTGGTGCTGTCGATCGTGCTCGCAGGCTTGGCTGTTCGCGAAAGCAGCGCAGTCAGCGTCACCTCCACGCTCGAACGCGGCGCGGCGGCCCCGGCAGCGCCCGATCTGCTGGCCGATCCGGTTGCGCCAACCCAATCGGCCCCGGCAGAGACGGTTCCGGCTGCTCCCGCCAGCGAAGATCCGCTCGCCGAATAGTGATTGCACTGGCGCGCGCGCGTCCGTTCAGCCCCTGAATCCGACAGCACTGTGGATGGCGCAGCATTTGCTGGCGCAATTCGCTTGCCCCGAATCCCTCTCGCAGCTTAAGGCTCAACTCCCATGGCGCGGTTCATTTTTATCACCGGCGGCGTGGTCTCCTCGCTTGGCAAAGGTCTGATGGCGGCAAGCCTCGCGGCGCTGTTGCAAGCGCGCGGCTATAAAGTCCGCATCCGCAAGTTCGATCCCTATCTCAACGTCGATCCGGGCACGATGAGCCCGTATCAGCACGGTGAGGTCTATGTTACCGATGACGGGGCCGAAACCGATCTCGATCTGGGGCATTACGAACGCTTTACCGGCGTATCCGCGCGGCAGAGCGACAATATCACCTCGGGCCGGGTTTACCGCGACATCATCGCCCGCGAACGGCGCGGCGATTACCTGGGCGCAACGGTGCAGGTGATCCCGCACGTCACCGACGCGATCAAGGAATTCGCGCTGGCCGAACAGGATGGCCTCGATTTCATCCTGTGTGAAATCGGCGGGACGGTGGGCGACATCGAATCGCTGCCCTTCATGGAGGCGATCCGGCAATTGCGGAACGAGCTGGAACCGCTGCAAACGCTCAGCGTCCACGTCACGCTGGTGCCCTATATCAAGGCGGCAGGTGAGCTGAAGACCAAGCCGACCCAGCATTCGGTGCGCGAACTCGCCAGCCTCGGGATCAAGCCTGATCTGCTGCTGTGCCGCGCCGAACACCCGATCCCCGAAACCGAACGCCGCAAGATCGCGCAGTTCTGCAACGTGCGCACCGAAGCGGTGATCCCCGCGTTGGACGCTCCATCAATCTATGCGGTGCCGCAACAATATCACGCCGAAGGGCTCGACCGCGAAGTGCTGCGCGCCTTCGGCATTACCGACGCGCCCGAACCGAATCTGGCGGCGTGGGACGATGTCAACGACCGCTATTTCAACCCAGAAGGCGAAGTTACCATCGCGGTGGTGGGCAAATATGTCGGGCTGCCGGACGCCTATAAAAGCCTCAACGAAGCATTGATCCACGGCGGGCTTGCCAACCGGGTGAAGGTCAACATCAAGTGGATCGACGCCGAAATCTTCGAAGGCGATGACGAATCGCAGATCATCGCCGCGCTCGATCCGATGCACGGCATTCTGGTGCCGGGCGGGTTTGGAACGCGCGGCAGCGAAGGCAAGATTTCAGCGGTGCGCTTCGCGCGTGAACGCGGGGTGCCATTCTTCGGTATCTGTCTGGGAATGCAGATGGCCTGCGTCGAAGGCGCGCGCGCGGCCGGCATCGCCGGGGCGTCCTCAACCGAATTCGGCGCGACTGATGCGCCCGTGGTCGGCATCATCACCGAATGGATGAGCCAGGAAGGCATTCAGCAACGCGAAGAAGGCGGCGATCTGGGCGGAACGATGCGGCTCGGCGCCTATCCGGCCAAGCTGAGCGCCAATAGCCATGTTTCGCGTATCTATGGCGGGGCGGAGCTGATTTCCGAGCGTCACCGTCACCGCTACGAAGTCAACAGCGCCTATATCGAACCGCTCGAGAAGCAGGGGCTGATCTTTGCCGGGATGTCCCCTGATGGCTTGCTGCCCGAAATCGTCGAGCGGCCTGATCATCCTTGGTTCGTCGGCGTGCAGTTTCACCCCGAGTTGAAATCCCGCCCGTTCGATCCGCACCCGCTGTTTGCCGGGTTCATCTCCGCGGCGCTGGAACAATCGCGCCTCGTCTGATTCGTTTTACCGCCGTTTTTCAAACACGCGTGCTTCATGAATATCGGGACGAGGGGGCTGTCGCCGTGGTTTCCGTTGCGTGATTGGCGAGTCGCTGGAATCCGAGAAGATTAACCTTGCGTGTTATTGCCATTCCGCATTAAACGCTTGGCGGGGTTCATGGTTTGACAGGGGCCGCATTGTTATTGCGGCCACATGGCTTTTCGCCGGGTTTAGGCAAAAGTCGTCTGGGGTTGGTTTCTCCTGGTACCTGCCAAATGCTTGGCCGGCATTGTCCGTCTTCTGCGACCCGGACGGATAGCGCCAGCCAGGGCGACGCAAGTCGCTGGGGGCGGATTGAAAAATCCGCCCCCTTTCGATCATCCAAAAATTTGCGAATAATCAGGCGGCGCTGGCAGCCTGATCGTCGTCATCGCTGGATGATGCCACCGCAGACAGCTGGCCCACGCCGCCAACCGCGATCTTGCGCGGTTTCATCGCGTCTGGCACTTCGCGCACCAGATCGATGGTCAGCAGGCCATCGGCCAGATCGGCGCGTTCCACCCGCACGAAATCGGCCAATTCGAACCGGCGCTCAAAGCCGCGATTGGCGATTCCGACATGGATCAGTTCAGCGCCGTCATCCTCCATCTCGTTGCGCTTTTTACCCTGCACGACCAGCAGGTTCTGCTGCGCGGTGATATCAATATCCTGCGTGCGGAAACCCGCCACGGCGAGCGTGATGCGGTAATTATCTTCGCCTCGGCGCGAGATGTTGAACGGCGGATAATTGTCACCCGCGTTCAAGCGCGCCTGGTTTTCGAGCAGGTCGAACAGCCGGTCAAAACCAACCGTGCTGCGGCGATAGGGGGTAAAATCAAAATGTGACATAATCTGCAAATCCTCTTGTTTGAGCAATCTGGTTCGACAGCGGGCCTGCCTCATGCAGCGCCCACTTTTGCTGCCACAACGTTCCCCAAGGCTGGCGGAACGCTGCGACAGTCTCTATTTGGTTTTTCGCACCATGGTTTCAAGAGGATCACAATGGCTCAGCCGCAAATCGACATCTACACCAAATTCGCCTGCCCTTACTGCGTGCGTGCGAAGCATTTGCTCAAGCAGAAGGGCGCGGCCTTCAAGGAATATGACATCACGCTGGGCGGGGCCAAGCGCGCCGAAATGCTGGCGCGCGCGCCCAATGCGCGGACAGTGCCGCAGATTTTCATCGGCGACACCCATGTGGGCGGATCGGATGATCTGGCGGCATTGGAGCGGGCTGGGCGGCTTGACGCGCTGCTGGCGGGCTGATGCCACGTATTGCGGTTCTCCAGATGTGTTCGGGTATCGACCCCGCTGCCAATCTGGCTGAAATCGAAAATGCTGCACGCAGGGCAGCGGATGAAGGTGCCTTGGTGCTGTTCACCCCGGAAATGTCGTTGCTACTCGATCGCAACCGCGAACGCGCGCGGGGTTGGATCGCATCAGACGCTCCATCGGAGGCCTGCGAGCACCTGTCATGCATCGCCGCCAAGCTGCATATCGATATCGCCATTGGTTCGATGCCGGTCATGGCGGTCAGCGGCAAATGGGCCAATCGCGCGCATTATTTCTATCCCGATCTCGGCCCGCCGGTCATCTATGACAAGATCCATATGTTCGACGTCGAACTGGCGACCGGCGAGGCGTGGCGCGAAAGCGCGGCCTATGAACCGGGCAGCGCGGTGGTGACGGTTGAAGATACGCCGGTCGGACGGCTTGGCTTGGCGGTCTGTTACGATATGCGCTTTCCCGCCTTGTTTGAAGCGCTCGGCAATCGGCATTGTGATTGCATCGCGGTGCCGGCCGCTTTCACCGTGCCGACCGGGCATGCGCATTGGCACGTCTTGCTGCGCGCCCGCGCTATCGAGGCGAGCGCCTTCGTGATTGCCGCGGCGCAGGTTGGCCGCCACGAGGATGGGCGCGCCACCTATGGCCACAGTCTGGTGATCGACCCGTGGGGCGAAGTGCTGCTCGACATGGGCGGCGATGCACCAGGGCTGGGGTTCTGCGACATTGATCTGGAGCGGGTGGCCGAAGTGCGCGCGCAGGTGCCCGCGCTTGCCAACCGCCGCAAAATCCCCAAAGCGTAACGGCGATGATTGTTTTCGACCTTTCCTGCGCAGACGGCCACCGTTTCGAAGGGTGGTTCGGCTCGTCCACCGATTTCGAGGAACAGTGCGCGCGCGGACTGCTGACCTGCCCGGCGTGCGGGTCGGCGGCGGTGAGCAAGGCACCGATGGCCCCTGCGGTTCCGGCCAAGGGCAATGCGCGGCCTGCTCGCGTAGCGGACGGCCCCACGCAGCAACTCGCCAACACACCGCTTTCGCCCAAGGTGCAAAAAGCCATCGCTGCGCTGGCCAAGGCGCAGGCCGAGGCGTTGAAGAACAGCACATGGGTGGGCGACAAATTCGCCGATGAAACCCGCAAGATGCATTACGGCGAACGCGACGAAGCGCCGATCCACGGACAGGCCAGCCTTGCCGAAGCAAGGGCGCTGATCGATGAAGGCGTGCCGGTTGCCCCGCTGCCATTTCCGGTCGCCCCGCCAGAAAAGTTGAATTGAAAGGAAAGGTGTCCCTGCTATTGGAGGCAACGGGACCCCGTAGCTCAGCCGGATAGAGCACCAGATTCCTAATCTGGGGGCCGCGCGTTCGAATCGCGCCGGGGTCACCATTTCTCGCCGCACCCTGCCCGATGCGGCGAGCGCCGTGGTCAGGCCAGAAAACCGGCCTTGCGTGCCATCGCGATCACGCCATCGGCCAGTTCAGCCGGGCGGTCTTCCTGGCTGAAATGGCCGCAGGTCTTGAGCATGGCATGGGGTTGCCCGGCCGCGCCCTTGATCCGTTCGGCCAGCATCGGCCCGGCTGCACCCAGCACCGGATCATCTTCACCGAACAGCGTCAGGAACGGCTTGTCGAACGCGGCAAGGCCCGCCCATGCTGCCTTGTTTTCAGCGACGCCGGGCTTGTCATCTTCAACCGGCACCAATTGCGGAAATGCGCGCGCGCCGGCCTTGGATGCCTCATCGGGGAAGGGGGCGTCATAGGCGGCGATTTCTGCGGGCGTCCGCGCGGTTGCCGTCGCCTGATCGAGCACTTTGCCGACATCGAAATCGGGCGAATTGAGCACAAATTCGCGCCATGCCAGAAATCCCGGTGATGCCTTGCCACCGCCTGCGGGCAGGAAGGTGTTGCTGGCGACCACAAAGGCAAAACGATCAGGCTGCTCGCCCAACATCCGCAGTCCCAGCAATCCACCCCAATCCTGACAGAACAATCCCGCGACGCCCGGCACCACCGCATCGCGCCATTGCTTCAACCAGGCGAGGTGGCGGGCATAGGTGTAGAATGCGACATCATCGGGCTTGTCGCTTTTGCCAAAGCCGATCAGGTCGGGCGCGAGGCAGCGAAACCCGGCGTCGACCAGCAGCGGGATCATCTTGCGATAGAGAAAGCTCCAGCTCGGTTCGCCGTGAAACAACAGCACTGGGGGCGCATCCTTTGGCCCTTCATCAAGATAATGCATCCGGCCTGAAAACCCTTCGCCAAGGTCAATGGTCAGCCAGTTTTCGGCAAAGGGGTAATCGGGCAGGGCGGCGAAACGCTCTGGATCGTGCGCGATGATCTGCATGTTGGCTTTCTCCTGTGATACATCACCCCCAACACCCATTGCGTATCAGATCGAAACGGGATTACCAGCACGCGCAGCCATCCCGCGACGGGCGCAATCAGGAGAGCAGACCGATAATGCCGCACGACACCCAAGACCTCGCCGAAATCCGTCGCGCCGTACGCGGTCTGTGCGAAGGGTTTCCCGGTGAATACTGGCGCGCGAAAGATGCGGTGCGCGCATATCCGGCGGAGTTCGTGGATGCTCTGACGCAGGCTGGCTTTCTTGCGGCGCTGATCCCGGCGGATCACGGCGGCAGCGGGTTAAGTCTTGAGGCGGCGTGCGTGATCATGGAGGAAATCCAGGCAAGCGGGTGCAACGGATCATCCGCCCATGCGCAAATGTATATCATGAACACGCTGCTGCGTTACGGCAGCGAGAG